>NZ_JBFTMX010000008.1:0-160082 GCF_056397205.1 Massilia sp. 05N420 | reverse complement strand
GGGCGGGAGGCGCCGGCGGTGCCGCGGCGGCTGCGGCGGCCGAGCAGGAAGAGGCCACCTGGCAGGACGTCATGCCGGTCGATACCCTGGGTCTGGAAGTCGGCTATCGCCTGATTCCGCTGGTCGACAAGGGCCAGAATGGCGACCTGCTCAAGCGCATCAAGGGCATCCGCAAGAAGTTCGCCCAGGAAGTCGGTTTCCTGGCGCCGCCGGTGCACATCCGCGACAACCTGGAACTGAAGCCATCAAGCTACCGCATCACCCTGAAGGGCGTGGAAATGGGCAGCGGCGAAGCCATGAACGGCCAGTTCCTGGCGATCAACCCCGGTATGGCGAGCGGCACGCTGCCCGGCACGGTCACCACCGATCCGGCCTTCGGCCTGCCGGCAATCTGGATCGACGCCGGCCTCAAGGACGAGGCGCAGAACATGGGTTATACGGTGGTCGACGCCGGCACCGTCATCGCCACCCACCTGAATCACCTGATCACGACCCACGCCTCGGAGCTGCTGGGCCGCACCGAGGTGCAGGCACTTCTTGACCATTTGGCAAAAGATGCGCCGAAGCTGGTCGAGGACCTGGTGCCGAAGGTCGTGTCGCTGTCGACCCTGCAGAAAGTGCTGCAGAACCTGTTGCAGGAAGGCGTGCATATCCGCGACATGCGCACCATCATCGAGACCCTGTCCGAGCATGGGGGGGCGGTGCAGGATCCGAACGACCTGACGGCGCTGGTGCGCATCGCGCTGGGCCGCGCCATCGTCCAGCAGCTGTTCCCGGGCACCAACGAGCTGTCGGTGATGACCCTGGACAACCGCCTCGAGCGCCTGCTGGTGCAAGCCCTGAACGCCGGCGGCGACGGTACCGGCATCGAGCCGGGCCTGGCCGACACCATCGTCCAGCAGGCCGCCAACGCCACCCAGCAGCAGGAGGCGATGGGGCTGACGCCGGTGCTGCTGGTGCCGGGACCGCTGCGCACCCTGCTGTCGCGCTTCCTGCGCCGGGCGCTCCCGCAGTTGAAGGTGCTGTCGCATTCGGAGATTCCGGAAACCAAGACGATCCGGGTGACGAGCCTGGTCGGCACCGCATAGTTCCGCGGCCGGCATACAAGACTCGCGTTTATAAGTTAATTATCGGTTGTCGGGCTACAACAAGTAGCGCTTTTCCTCATGCATGCGGTCAAATGTTAAGTTGATTTGTGCTAACATTTCTGCCGCGCTAGCAGTTTGGTATCTATTCGCCGCGTAGCGCTGTCACCGCGAGCTTACGAATAAAGGGAAGTAATTCATGCCGGAGTTTCAGTTTTTTCAGCTCGGATTGATCATATTCGGTGCAAGTTTCGTTGCATGCATGCTTATCGTGCTTTCGCAAAAATGGCACGGCAGCCTGTCCCATGACCATGACCTCGACGGCGTGCAGAAAGTGCATACGACGGCTGTGCCGCGTATTGGCGGCGTAGGCGTCGTTGCCGGCCTGGTGCTGGGCTTCTTGTATTTCCAGTACCGGTTCGCGGCGCCTGCACAGGCATCGCATACCCGGGAAATCCTCCTTTTGCTTGCGGCCAGCCTGCCGGCTTTCGTTGCCGGTGTGGTCGAGGACATGACCAAGCGTGTGTCCGTAAAAGCACGCCTGGCTGCCACGGCTTTGAGTGCGGTCATTGCGAGTGCCTTGCTCGGTGCAACCGTGAATCAACTCGATCTGTGGGGTGTCGATACGCTGCTGGCCTTTACGCCGTTTGCCGTGTTCGTGACCGCCATCGTGGTGGCTGGTGGCTCCAATGCGATCAACATCATCGACGGTTTCAATGGCCTGTCGAGCAGCACCATCATGATCATGGCGGCCGGCCTTGCGGCGGTCGGATTCCAGCATGGCGACGGCCTCGTGGTCATGCTCGGTGCGCTGGGTATTGGCGCCACGCTCGGCTTCCTGGCCGTGAACTACCCGCGAGGCAAGCTGTTCCTGGGTGACGGCGGCGCCTATTTCCTGGGTTTCTGGGTGTCGGAGATGGCGGTGCTGCTGCTGGTCCGCAACCCGTCCGTGACTGCCTGGCAGGTGCTGGCGATTTGCGCCTATCCAGTCATCGAAGTCCTGTTCAGCATGTACCGCCGCAAGGTTATCCAGAAGGTGAGCCCGGGTGCGCCTGATGCGCTGCACCTGCATACCCTCGTGTTCCGCCGCCTCGTGTTCAAGCATGTGCGCCAGGACGCCGTCCGTCCCTGGAAGCGTAACGCCGCAGTCGTGTGCGTCATCGCCCCGGCGGTTGCCATGTGCGTGGCAGGCAGCGTGGCGCTCGGCGCCTCCGCACCGGTAGGCCTGCTGATCGTCGCGGTCCAGGTCGCAATGTATGTAATGGTATACGGCCGTCTGGTTCGAGGCCGTTGGATGACAGGTCAGGTCGCTCGGGTTAACACCGACATGCGTGCCGGGGCAAAAATGCCTTGAGCGCCAAAGCTTGAGAGTAGAACGAAAAACGGACCCTTAGCGGGTCCGTTTTGTTATCCACCAGTGCTCGAATGAGATCGCAAGGTGGAAGAGCATGCCGGTGACGAAGAGGAAATCGGCCAGTCTGCCTCCACGGACCGCAGCCACGACGAGGCCGGCGACGATGAATGCTGTGCGCAATACCGGGATGCTACGGTCGAGCGCTTCGCAATAGTGCGCGAGAACGGTCTCTGGCCGTTCAGCTTGGCGTTTCGGTAGTCTCAGTTTCATGTGCTGGCCTTTCATGGACCATGTCGAAAGATTACTTGAACACAGTCTAACACGAGCTTTGGTGCAGGTTGTTACAATTCAACACAATTGTGTGCAATTGACATGGTGCGTCTCATCACCGCATCTTGCGCCAACTCGACGCGAATGGGAAATAAGCTGGTTTCCCCATCCTTTTCCCCCGATGGTTTCCGTGCGGCATCGTCAATAATCCTATCCGTGAATGGGCCACTGCGCCCGCCAACGAATAGCGACCGACTGACGTAACACCTGCCTGCAAGAGCGGAGACCAACGATGAACGTGAAGAAATTTACAGCCCCGACTTCCCGTGAGGCCCTGCGCAAAGTGCGTGATGCCCTGGGACCGGACGCGGTCATCCTGTCGAACCGCCCGGTGGACGGCGTGGTCGAGATCCTGGCGCTGGACAACGACGACGTCGCCTCGCTGGCCTCGCCGGCGCCGGAGTCGGAAATGGCGGCCCCGCGTCCCCAGCTGCAGCATCTGGACGATGCGCCGGCGGCACCGGCGGCCCGCACGCTGCATGCAGCCGGCCGTATCGACGGACCGTCCCCGCGCCCCTACAGCGCACCGTCCTTCGAAACTCCGGCCGAGCCGGCGGCACGCACTCCGATGGCCCGCCCGGCCATGCCGTCCTTCCACGACCTGGAAGAGCCGGCCCCGCAAACCTACGCCAACCGCCGCGCACCGCAGCCGGAAGCACCAAGCTTCGACATGGCCGCGATGACGGCCATGATGTCGGCCGCGATCGCCCAGGCCAAGGAATCGGCAGCCAGCGCGGCTGCCAGAGCTGTCCTGGGGCAGCACCCAGCAGCGCGAACCGCAAAAGGCCGCCGTGCTGCGGGAGATGCTGGGCGCCGGCTTTTCGGCCAGCCTGTCGCGCTATCTTGTAGACAAGCTCCCGGCCGGCAAGGATGCCGTCGAATCGCTCCGCTGGATCAAGACGGTCCTGGCGCGCAACATCACCACCATGAGCGACGAAGACGCGATCCTCGACCGCGGCGGCGTGTTCGCCCTGGTCGGCCCGACCGGCGTCGGCAAGACCACCACCACCGCCAAGCTGGCGGCGCGCTGCGTGATGCGCCACGGCCCGGAAAAGCTGGCCCTGATCACCACCGACGCCTACCGTATCGGCGGCCACGAGCAGCTGCGCATCTACGGCAAGATCCTCGGCGTGATGGTGCACTCGGTGAAGGACGAGGCCGACCTGCGGATCGCCCTGAAAGAGCTTCGCAACAAGCACACCGTGCTGATCGATACCATCGGCATGTCGCAGCGCGACCAGATGGTGACCGAGCAGGTGGCCATGCTGACGGAGAGCGGCGCCAACGTGCAGCGCCTGCTGTGCCTGAACGCGACCTCGACCAACGAGACTCTGAACGAAGTGGTGCGCGCTTACCAGGGCACCGGCCTGGCCGGCTGCATCATGACCAAGCTGGACGAAGCCGCTTCGATCGGCGGCGTCCTGGACGTGATGATCCGCCAGAAGCTGAACCTGTATTACGTGTCGACCGGCCAGCGCGTGCCGGAAGATCTGCACCTGGCCGACCGCGCCATGCTGGTCGACCGCGCCTTCCGCAACAAGAAGGAGGCCGCGGCCCAGTTTTCCGATGCCGACCTGCCGCTGATGATGGCCGGCCTCGGCAACCTGAACAGCGACCGTTCGCTGCGCGAGGTGACCATTGGCTAGTTTCGACTTCGACCAGGCCGAAGGCCTGCGCCGGATGCTGGCCGGCCCCAAGCCGCGCATCGTGACCTTCCTTTCGGCGACCCCGCAGGACGACAAGGGCGCCATGCTGATCAACCTCGGCGCCTCGCTGGCGCAGAGCGGCAACGACGTGCTGATCGTCGACGCCTGCGAGCGCGACTACGGCGTGGCCCGGCGCCTGGGCGTGGACCACGGTCCCGGCCTGCTGCAGGTGGCGCGCCAGGAGTGTGCGCTGAACCAGGTGATCCATCCGGCGCCGCAGGGCTTTTCGGTAGTCAGGCTGGATGCCGGCCGCACAGCCGATGAAACCCGCCGCCTGGCCAAGACCTTCGACGTGCTGGTCAAGCAGGCGGCCGGCAGCATCGTCATCGTCGACGGCGAATTCAGCGAGGAGGGCGGCTTTCCGGTGCCGATCATGGCCTCGTCGGAGATCGTGGTCCAGGTCTCGACCGGCGCGACATCCATCACGAATGCCTATGCCTTGATCAAGCGCCTGTCCCAGCATCTGGGCCGCCGTCCCTTCGGCATCCTTGTCACGGGCGCTACCGAAGCCGAGGCGAAGGTGGTATACGATAATATGTCATCTGCGGCAACACGTTACTTGGCGGTAACTCTGAGCTCCATGGGCTCCGTACCGGCCGACGAGTACCTGCACCGCGCCGCACGCCTCGGGCGTGCCGTGGTCGACGCTTTCCCGCTGGCGGGCGCTTCGGTGGCATTCCGCCGCCTGGCCGGCCGTTTTGCGACAGGCATGAGCCACGCAGCATAAGAGAATACGAATAAGCAAAAATGTACACGGTTAAAGGGAAAGCGGACAAGAATCACTTGCTGACGGAGCATATGCCGTTGGTGAAGCGTCTCGCCCACCAGATGAAGGCGAAGCTGCCGCCGTCCGTCGAAGTCGATGACCTGGTACAGGCAGGCATGATCGGCCTGCTCGATGCGATCGGCCGCTACGAAGAGAACCACGGCGCCCAGTTCGAGACCTATGCGGTGCTGCGGATCCGCGGCGCCATGCTCGATGAACTGCGCAGCAGCGACTGGATGCCGCGCTCGACCCGCCAGAACATGCGCAAGGTGGAGCAGGCGATGGCCGCGCTGCAGCAGCAGCTCGGCCGTCCGCCCAGCGAATCCGAAGTGGCGAAATCGCTCAAGCTGCCGCTGGCCGACTACCAGGAAATGCTGGGCGATTCCGGCGGCCATCAGCTGCTCTATTACGAAGACTTCCACAGCGGCGAAGGCGACGAGGGCAGCGACAGCTTCCTCGACCGCTATGCCGTCGACGAGGACGACCCGCTGCGCGCGCTGATGGAAACCGATTTCCGCCAGGCCGTGATCGACGCCATCGACGCCTTGCCGCCGCGCGAAAAACTGCTGATGGGCCTGTATTACGAGGAAGAGCTGAACCTCAAGGAGATCGGCGCGGTGATGGGCGTGTCGGAGTCGCGCGTCTCGCAGCTGCACAGCCAGGCGGTGGCCCGCCTGCGCGCCTACCTGCGGGAGCGCGCGTGGACATAGCCAGCCTGCTCGGGCTGCTGCTGGCGATCGCCGGCATCATCGTCGGCCACAACCTCGACGGCGGCAAGTTCTCCTCGCTGGTGCAGCCGGCCGCGTTCGCGATCGTGGTGGTCGGTACCTTCGGCGCCGTCCTGCTGCAGACCAGGAAATCCGCCTTCATCCGCGGCCTGCGCATGCTGCGCTGGGTCTTCGCGCCGCCGCCCGACCGCCGCCAGCACCTGGCGCGCGAAATCCACCTGTGGAGCCTGTCGGCGCGCCGCGACGGCCTGCTGTCGCTGGAACAGTATATGGTGAAGGCCGACCCCTTCATCCAGAAGGGCCTGCGCCTGGTGGTCGACGGCATCCATCCGGACAAGCTGCGCAGCCTGCTGGAAACCGAGATCAACAGCTACGAGATGCGCGAGCGCCAGGCCGCCCGCATCTGGGAAGCGGCGGCCGGCTATGCGCCGACGGTCGGCATCCTGGGCGCCGTGCTGGGCCTGATCCACGTGATGGAAAACCTGAGCGACCCCTCGCGCCTGGGCGCCGGCATCGCGGTCGCCTTCGTCTCCACGGTGTACGGCGTGGGCCTGGCCAACCTGCTGTTCCATCCGGTGGGAAATAAACTCAAAGGGATCGTCGCCGAGCGCGTGCTGCAGTACGAGATCCTGACCGACGTGTTCCACGACATCGCCACCGGCGACACCACCCGGGTGCTCGAGGAACGCATCGCCTGCCTGATGGCGCAGCACTGATCCGGGCCGGGCACATGGCGCGCCGCAAACCCTTCGTCGAAGACAGCGAGAACCACGAACGCTGGCTGATCTCCTACGCCGATTTCATCACCCTGCTGTTCGCCTTCTTCGTCGTGATGTATGCGGTCTCGGTGGTCAACGTCGGCAAGTACAAGGTGCTGTCGGACGCCCTCGGCGACGCCTTCGGCGGGCGCGGCGCCGCCGCGAAAATCAATACCTCGGTCGAGACCGACCCCTTGCCGCTGCCGCTGGCGAACATCATCGCGCACAAGCGTGCGGAGGCGGCCAAGCGTGAGCGCGAGCGCCTCGACCTGCTGGCGCGTAAACTCGACAGCGTGCTGGCGCCGCTGGTCAACAGCGGTAAGGTGCGCATCAACCGGAATGCCCGCGGCATCACCATCGAGATCAACGCCAGCGTGCTGTTCGACGAGGGCGACGCCGGCCTCGCCGGCAATGCCCGCGAGACCCTCGCCACGGTGGCCGGCCTGCTGAAGGACGACCCGCATGCGATCGAGGTCGAGGGCCACACCGACACCACCCCGATCGCCAACGCGGCCTTCCCCTCGAACTGGGAGCTGTCGGCGGTGCGCGCCACGACCGTGGTGCGGCTGTTCATCGAGAACGGCGTGCTTGAACGCCGCCTGGCCGCGATCGGGCGCGGCGCCAACCAGCCGATCGCTTCCAACGACGATCCCGTCGGGCGCGCGCGCAACCGGCGCGTGGCCGTCACCATCCTGGCGGGCACCGGCACGGAGTAATCCACCCTGCGCACGCTTGGCATTTCGGCCATGCCGGAGCACAATCGTTCAACCCGACAGGAGATGTCGATGCGCAGACGAACGATGCTGTGCGCCGCGCTGTGGCTCATGACGGCCACCGCCGCCCGCGCCGATGGAGGAGAACCGATGAATGTGCATGCGAGCCTGAGCGTCGACGCCAGGCATGACAAGGTGCTGGTGACGTTCAGGATCGAGAACCGCGGCGAGCGCAGGGTCGGCCTGCCGCGCGAGATCGCGGCGGATACCGAACTGGCGCGCCGCCTGTTCGACCTGCGCGAGCATCCCGGCGAGGCGCCGGTGCCGTACACGGGCCGCATGGTCAAGCGCGGCTCCTTGACCCTGGACGACTACGTCGAGCTGGCGCCGCACTCGGCCCACGCGCACACCATCGACATCACCCATGCCTACGCCTTCCGGCCCGGCACGCACACCTATGTGATCCGTTACGAGGGCAGCGCGCTGGCGGACGTGCGCCAGCTCGACTCCGCGGCCGATATCAAGACCGACGCGGTCATGTTCAGCCATACCCAGAAATAGGATGCCCAGGTAGCGCACCGGCAGGCCGTCGCGCGTGACCTCGAACAGCGGTGCCTCGATGGCGCCGAACGGCGTCTGCCACTTCAGCAGGTATTGGGTGGCCGCGGTCGCGTTGGTGACGCTGACCTCGACCACCACGTTGTCGCTCTTCGCCAGGTTCTGGCGTTCCGGCGTGACCCGGATCGTGACGTCGGCGGCCGCCGCCGCGGCGCCGGACCCGGCCAGCAGGCCCGTTGCCAGCGCCGCCCCGATGATCGTTTTCCAGTCCATGTCTTCCTCCCGGTGCTTGTCCAAAAACCGGTTGTAGCAAGCCGGGCGCCGGGAAATATTGCCGTGTCGCAAGAAACCACACTATGAGTGAGGCTTTAGCGCAACGGATTGATTGCTTGTCACAAATTTGGTTTCTTGTGCAGTGCACGATTGTTAGAATGTAATGATGCTGAAAGAACATACGAGTTTCACGACAGAAATACCCAGGTCCTGACCGCTCTTGCGCCGCCCAAACAACGCGCGTAAAGACCCACGAGATGCGTCCCACAGCACCCCCGAACCACCGCGCTTGCGCCTGCCGCGGTGGCTGCCGCATTGGCGCGCCAGATCGGGGCGCAACCATCGGCGGGCGCATTCATCGAACATCGGTTTATGAGCGGATCAGACAATTCAGTGGCAGCGATCGCAAGCGAGATCGGACTGGACGAGCGCGAGCTCGCGGCGCGCAAGCGCTTCCTCGAACTGGACGGGGAAGACGAGGCCCTGCTGCGCGAAGTGCACGCCCTCACCGGCGCCGACGGCGCCTCCTTTTCCGAAGCCTTCTACAACCACCTGCTGGAGTTCGGCGAGCTGCGCGCGCTGCTGAAGGACGATGCCGTCATGGCGCGCCTGCGCGACACCCTGAGCGTGTATTTCCACCGCCTGACCGCCGGCGACTACGGCCCGGACTACGTGCACGACCGCCTGCGTGCCGGCGTGGTACACCAGAGCATCGGCCTCGAGCCGAAGTGGTATATCGGCGCCTACCGCAAATACCTGGCCGAGATGATTCCGCTGCTGTGGGAGCGCTTGAAGGGCGATCCGGCGCGCTTCGGCGCCGCCTACAAGGCGGTGTTGAAGGTGGTCGCCTTCGACATCGGCCTGGCCCTGGACACCTATGGCCACGCCGGCCAGCGCAGCGTCCTGCAGTACAAGAACTACCTGGAGCAGGTCATCGACGGCATGCCGGCCGGCCTGCTGGTGGTCGACGCCGGACTTCGCGTCCGCTCGATCAACGCCACCATGAGCGCCATGCTCGGCGTGCCCGAGGACGTGCTCAGCGCCCATCCCGAACTCGACGCCTTGATTCCGGCGCCGGAACTGGGCGAGCGGGTGACGGCCGCGCTACGGACCAGCGCGCCGCAGGATGCGGTGGTGGTGCCGGTGTACGGCCACGCGGACGGCGTGCGCTGGTTCGAGTTCAACATCCGCCGCACCCGCCAGGCCGGCGACGAGCTGCTGCTCCTGATCGGCCAGGACGTCACCTTCCGCCGCCAGGCCAGGCTGCGCCTGCAGGAGAGCGAGGAGTTCTTTCGACTGACCTTCAGCCAGGCCGCGGTCGGCATCGCGCTGCTGTCGCGCGAAGGGCGCTTCCTGCGCGTGAACCGCAAGCTGTCGCGCATCGTCGGCTATACCGAGATCGAACTGCTGCAGCGCTTCTTCCACCAGATCACCCATCCGGACGAGCTGGATGAGGACAAATCCCTGGTGGCGCGCCTGGTGGCCGGTGAGGTCCGCGACTTCCAGCGCGAGACGCGCTACCTGTGCAAGGACGGGCGCGAGGTCTGGGTGGCGCTGAGCGCCTCGACCATGCGCGAAGCCGCCTCCGGCCACCTGCGCCTGATCGTCGCGGTCGAGGACATCTCGCGCCGCAAGCAGGCCGAGGAAGCGCTGCTGCGCATGGCCAGCCACGACGCCCTGACCGGACTGCCGAACCGACTGTTGCTGCAGGACCGCCTGGCGCAGGCGATCGCCCAGGCCCAGCGCGCGCGGCGCCAGGTCGGCGTGATGTTCATCGACCTCGACCGCTTCAAGCACGTCAACGACAGCCTTGGCCACGAAGCCGGCGACCAGCTGATCGTCGCTCTCGCGCGCCGCCTGTCCGGCGTGCTGCGCGAGAGCGACACCGTGGCGCGCCAGGGCGGCGACGAATTCGTGGTGGTGCTGGCGGACCTGGCCGGGCCGGACGATGCCGCGCTGGTGGCGTCCAAGCTGCTCGAGAGCCTGTTCCAGCCGCTGGCGCTGTGCGGCCAGGAGGTGTTCCCGTCGGGCAGCATCGGCATCGCCATGTACCCGGGCGACGGGCGCGACAGCGAAGCCCTGCTGAAGGCGGCCGACAGCGCGATGTACCGCGCCAAGGGCAGTGGCGGCAATCATTACGCCTTCTACGCGGCCGATCTCGCCGTCAAGGCCGAGCAGCACCTGCGCATCGAGAACGGCCTGCAGCGCGGCCTGCTGCGCGGCGAGTTCGTGCTGCACTACCAGCCCCAGGTCGATGCCGCCAGCGGACGCATCGTCGGCATCGAGGCGCTGCTGCGCTGGCAGCCGGACGGCGGCCCGATGGTGGCGCCGGGCGACTTCATTCCGCTGGCCGAGGAAACCGGCCTGATCGTACCGATCGGCGAGTGGGTGCTCGAGGAGGCGCTGCGCCAGCAGGCGCGCTTCGCGGAACTGACTGGCGGCGCGCCGCCGCGCATGAGTGTGAACATGTCGGCGCGCCAGTTCCGCGAGCGCGACGTGGCGGCCAACGTCGAGCGCCTGCTGCGGGAAACCGGCTGCGAACCGTCCTGGCTGACGCTGGAGATCACGGAAAGCGTGCTGATGGAGAACCCGGCCGCGGCCGCCGACACCATGGCGCGCCTCTCCAGCATGGGCGTGCATCTGGCGGTCGACGACTTCGGCACCGGCTACTCGAGCCTGGCCAACCTGAAACGCTTCCCGATCCACTGCCTGAAGATCGACCGTTCCTTCGTGTCCGACATCGCCGGCAGCGATGCCACCGAAGGCGATGACGCCGCCATCGTCAAGGCGGTGATCGCGCTGGCGCAGTCGATGAAGCTGGAGGTGATCGCCGAAGGTGTGGAAAGCGCCGCCCAGCTGGACTTCCTGGGCGCGCACGGCTGCAGCCGGATGCAGGGCTTCTACTTCAGCCGGCCGGTGACGGCGGAGCGGGTCGAGGAGTTATTGAAGGAG
Organism: Massilia sp. 05N420; assembly: GCF_056397205.1. NCBI lineage: Bacteria > Pseudomonadati > Pseudomonadota > Betaproteobacteria > Burkholderiales > Oxalobacteraceae > Massilia > Massilia sp. 05N420. The sequence goes on along the minus strand of NZ_JBFTMX010000008.1, from coordinate 148,859 downwards.
CAGGGGAGTCGAGGGGGCGACGGGATTCAGCCGACCACGTAACGCCGCGAAGGTCCCGACCCCAGTGCCTGGCCGGCCGGTCCGTACACGGCGGCGCCGGCCGAAGCAGGGCGCAGTTCGTTCAGCATGTTCTGGGTGTGCGCCAGCTGCTTGTTGACCAGCATGCTGTTGACGCGGTTGAGTTCCTTGGCTTCGCGCGTGAGCTCGAGCAGGCGGTTCCAGTGGGCGCGCACGTCGGCGTTGCCGCCCACCGCCAGCCAGGGCTCCATGCCGGTCTCGCCGGCGGGGAAGCCGGCGGTGCCGAGCGCCTTGTGGCGCAGCCGCGCCAGCTCGGCCGCCTGCTGGGCCAGCTGCAGCTTCTTCGGGGTGAGGGTGGCGAGGCCATCGGCATCCGCATCGACCAGGAACTGCTGTTCCGATTTCATCAGCTCCACGATGGAGCCGATCAGTTGCTGTTCGTCGCGCAGCGTTGCGCCGGGGGATGCAATGGCCATGTCTTATCTATCGTTTGCGGGAGTGCAGCAGGTCGCGTACCGTTTCCAGCAGGCCGTCCGCTACTTTCTCCGAATTTACCTGGAACTGGCCATCCGCGATGGCCGCCTTGATGCGCTCGACTTTCTTGGCGTCGAACACCTGATTCGTACCGCCGGCAGCCAGCGCCTGGCCCTGCGAGGACAGGCGCACGGTGTCGGTTGCCGCGGGCGTGGTCGCGCTCGCAACGGCAGCCGCCGCGTTGTCGGCGCTTTTGGCGTTGGCGGGCGGCGTATTGTTCGCCTGAACGCCTGCGTTGTTCTTGAGGGTATCGTTGATTTTCACAGCATTATCCTTTGCGGTTCGGAACAGAAAGCCCGGGATCTGCATTCTGTAACGGCCTGGCTGCCGAAAACTTTAGGATACTCTCAAGCTCAAAACGCGACTTCCACCAGGCCGCCGGCCTTCGCCGTCCCGCTGACCACCGTGCCGGACGCCGTGCGCACCTGTACCACCTGGCCTTCGCCGGCGGTGCCGATCGCGCGGCCCTCGGACGACACCGAAAAACCGTTACCGTTCAATACCAGGCGCACCGCCTGGTTCTGCTGCACCACCGGCTTGCTGCGCAGGGTGTCCAGGCGCAGCGGCGTGCCGGCCGCCAGCGAGACGGTCGGGGTACGCCCGATCGCCTGCGCCATGTCGGTGATGATTCCGTTCGGCATCGCCGCGATGTCGCCTTTTACCAACATCAGCTGGCCTTGCTCGACCGGCTGGCCCTGGGCCAGCGGCACCGCCGCCGCCACATAGTCCGCCTTCACGTTCACCTGGGCCTGTACATAGATGGTCCAGTTCGACGGCGCCGTGCAGCGCACCCCGACCGTGGTCTTGCCCCAGGCGCGCGCGCCCGGCTGCAGGAAGGCTTCGGGCGCCGGACAGCTGGCCAGCGCGGTGCGGGCGTCGACCGCGCCCACCTTCACCGAGACTTCGCCCGGCAGGCCGGCGGTCTGGGTCAGCAGGAACTGCTCGACCACGGCGCGCAGCGCGTTCACGTTCTGGACGCCGGTCGCGGCCGCGGCAAGGCCGGGCAGGGCGAGCAGCGGAGCGGCCAACAGGGAAACAAACAGGGTGCGGAGCATGGGAAAAGGCTTGCGAGGAGATTCGATGCTGCCATCTTAGGCGTCCCGATCCGGTACTGAAACTTGGAATAGCCGCGGTTTGGGTCTCTTTATTGCCCGATTGGAAGACTCGACAGGCCCGTATGATCGATGCTGTCCAATAAGTGAAGGCCCGGAGGCGGCATGATCGGCAAACTCGACGACTACCTGCGTTTTAACGAAACGGCGCTGAGCCTGCGCTCGCAGCGCCAGGAACTGCTGGCGTCCAATATCGCGAACGCCGATACGCCCAATTACAAGGCGCGCGACATCGATTTTTCGAACGCGCTGCAGAGCGCGCTGTCGCGCGGCGCCCAGCAGGGCGGGCTGGCCACCACCGCCCAGGGCCATATCGCCAACGGCCCGGTGGCGGCGGACGGCAAGGCGCTGACGGACGGCACGCCGGTGCTGTACCGCAACGTGTCCCAGGGCGCGGTCGACGGCAATACGGTCGACATGGACACCGAGCGCACCCAGTTCGCCGACAACGGGCTGCGTTACGAAGCCGGCATCACCATGATCAACCACCAGATCCGCAACCTGCTCGCCGCCATCCAGGGAGGCCAGTAACCATGTCGCTATTTAACGTATTCAATGTCGCCGGTTCGGCGATGAGCGCGCAGTCGCAGCGCCTGAACACCACCGCCAGCAACCTGGCGAACGCCGACAGCGCCACCAGCGCCACCGGCGAAGCCTACCGCGCCAAGCAGGTCGTGTTCGAGGCCGTGCCGGTGGCGTCCGGCTCCACCGGCGTCAAGGTGCGCGAAGTGGTGGACGATCCGTCGCCGATGAAGCAGGTGTACGACCCGAAGAATCCGCTGGCCGACGGCAAAGGCTATGTGACGATGCCGAACGTGAACGTGGTCGACGAGATGGTCAACATGCTGTCGGCATCGCGCTCCTACCAGACCAACGTCGAAACCATGAACGCGGCCAAGACCATGCTGCTCAAGACCCTGACGATCGGTCAGTAACACTGAAAGCCCCTATCCATGACCACCGTTAATAACAATACCGGATCGACCACCACCATCAACGACCTGATGGCGACCATGAACGGCAAGCCCGCGACCGCCAGCGGCGACAGCGTGCAGGCCGATACCGACAAGTTCATGACCCTGCTGGTCACCCAGCTGAAGAACCAGGATCCGCTGAACCCGCTCGACAACGCCCAGGTCACCAGCCAGCTGGCCCAGTTGCAGACCGTGACCGGCGTGAACAAGTTGAACGAGACCCTGAATACGCTGAAAGCCAGCTATCAGAGTTCGGAAGCGATGCAGGCGACCAGCCTGATCGGCCACGGCGTGCTGGTCGACGGCAGCAACGTGACCCTGTCGAGCAGCAAGGGCATCCTCGGCGTGCAACTGGGTACCGACGCCGACAGCGTGAAGGTCGACATCATGGACAAGAACGGCAAGATCGTGCAGTCCATGGACCTGGGCAAGCAGAAGGCCGGCGTGATTCCGCTGGCCTGGGACGGCGTCCCCGATGCTACCAAGCTCGACAGCAACGGCAAGCCGATCACCCTGGCCGACGGCAATTACACCTTCCAGGTCACCGCGACCAAGGGCGCGGACAAGCTGAGCGACGCCAAGCCGCTCTCCTTCGACAGCGTGGCTTCGGTCACCACCAACAGCACCGACGGCGTCAAGCTGAACCTGCCCGGCAAGGGCGTGGTTGCGCTGGCCGACATCAAGCAAGTCTTGTAAATTCTAGGAGCAGAACATGTCTTTCCAACAGGGCCTGAGCGGCTTGAACGGCGCCGCGAAATCGCTGGACGTCATCGGTAACAACATCGCCAACGCCAGCACGGTCGGCTTCAAGGGCTCGACCACGCAGTTCGCCGACGTCTACGCGCGTTCGCTGAACGGCGCGGGCGGCAACCAGGCCGGTATCGGCGTGGCCGTGGCCGGCATCGCCCAACAGTTCACCCAGGGCAATATCGAGACCTCGGCCAATCCGCTCGACATCGCGATCAACGGCTCCGGCTTCTTCCGCACCGAGACCTCGGGCCTGGTCCAGTACACCCGCAACGGCCAGTTCTCGCTCGACAAGAACGGCTATCTGGTGACCCCGCAGGGCGCCAACCTGACCGGCTACGGCGTCGGTCCCAGCGGCCAGATCCTGGCGGGTTCGCCGACGCCGCTGCAGATCAGCACCGCCGACCTGAAGCCGGTGCCGACGTCGAAGGTCGACACCTCGCTGAACCTGGATTCGCGCGCCACCCCGCCGACCAACTTCCCGTTCAATGCCGACGACCCGACCACCTACAACAAGCAGACCCCGGTCGATGTCTACGACACCCTGGGCAATGCGCACGTGATGTCGCTGTACTACGTGAAGACCGGCGCCGGCACCTGGGACGTGTACGCCGGCAGCGACGGCACCGAACTGACCAACGTGAACGTGGCCGCGGCCGGGCAGCAGAACGCCGGCGTGCAGGCCGCGCGCAACACCTGGCTGACCGCCACCAAGGCGGTGCCGCCGGATGCCAACGCGATCTCGGCCGCACTGAGCGACTATGCGAGCAAAGCCTCGGCTGCCGTCGTGAGCGCCGCCACCGCCGCCGGCGCCAGCCCCGCGACCATCGCCGCGATCCAGAGCGCGGCCACCAGCGCCGGCAACACCGCCGGCTACAGCCCGGACCAGATCGACAAGGACATCGCCAAGGCCGTTTCCGTGCCGTCGGTGCCGGTCGGCCACCTGAACTTCGACTCGAACGGCGCGCTGTCGGCGCAACTGATGTCGCCGCAGACGCTGCCGCTGACCGTTAACCTGCCGGTGTACCCGCCGACCGGCGCGAATGCCAGCCTGCCGATCAAGCTGAACTTCGCCGGCACCACCCAGTACGGCGCCGACACCAGCGAGAAGAAGACCACCCAGGACGGCTACACCGCCGGCCACCTGCAGCGCTTCTCGGCCGGCCAGGACGGCACCATCCTCGGCCAGTACAGCAACGGCCAGACCAAGCCGCTGGGCCAGATCGTGCTCGCCAACTTCACCAATCCGGGCGGCCTGGAACCGCTGGGCAACAACGCCTTCGCCGAAACCTCGGCCTCGGGCACCCCGCTGGTCGGCACCCCCGACACCGGCAGCCTGGGCGTGCTGCAATCCTCGGCCACCGAAGCCTCGAACGTCGACCTGACCGCCGAGCTGGTCAACATGATCACCGCGCAACGCGTCTACCAGGCCAACGCGCAGACCATCAAGACCCAGGACTCGGTGCTCCAGACGCTGGTGAACATGCGCTAATAAAATTCGGGGTCAGAGCACATTTCGCTGGAAATTCGGGGTCAGAGCACTTTTTCCAGCAATGTGCCGCCGGCAAAAAAAGCGCGCGTCCGATGGGCGTTGCACTGGAGAGCCAGGGCCTGCATATGCTCGTTAGCTATTTCCTCAAAAAGTGCTCTGACCCCGAATTTCGACAATAAAGTGCTCTGACCCCGAATTGAAGGGACTGGAAAAACATGGATCGGTTGATTTATACGGCAGCCAGTGGCGCCAAGCACATCCTGGAACAGCAGGCGACGACGTCGAATAACCTGGCGAACCTCAGCACCACGGGTTTCCGGGCGCAGTTCGATACGTTTCGTGCCGTGCCGGTCCAGGGCGAGGGCTTGCCGACGCGGGCTTTTGTGGTCGACAACACCACTGGCGCCGATTTTTCTTCCGGTCCGCTGCAGGTGACCGGGCGCGATCTCGACGTCGCGGTCAAGGGCAAGGGCTGGATCGCGGTGCAGAATGCGGACGGCACCGAGTCGTACACGCGCAACGGTTCGCTGCAGATCAGCCCCAACGGCATCCTGCAGACCTCGAACGGCATGACCATTGCCGGCGAGGGCGGTCCGATCACGATTCCGCCGGATGTGACGGTGGCGGTGGGCAGCGACGGCACCATCTCGACCCTGTCGACCACCACCACGCCGGCCGCGCCGACGGTGCTCGGCCGCCTCAAGCTGGTGAATCCGAACGAGGCCGACCTGGTGCGCGGCGACGACGGCATGTTCCGCCTCAAGGACGGCAGCAGCGCCCAGGCCGACCCCGCCGTGGCCGTGGCCGGCGGCGCCCTCGAGGGCAGCAATGTGTCGGCGGTGGACTCGATGGTGAACATGATTTCGCTGGCGCGTTCCTTCGAAACCCAAATGAGCCTGCTGAAGAACGCCGAGAATAACGCGACGAAAGCCACCCAGATCCTCGCTTTGACTTGATTGCTGCTGGGACATAATTTCATGGTGGGCGATGGGGTTCCGTCGCCGTATGGAGAACACCATGATCCGTTCCTTATTCATCGCAAAAACCGGTCTCGAAGCCCAGCAGACCAACCTCGACGTCATCACCAACAACCTCGCCAACGTCAGCACCAACGGCTTCAAGAAGTCGCGTGCGGTGTTCGAGGACCTGCTGTACCAGAACGTGCGCCAGCCCGGCGCGCAGAGTTCGCAACAGACCCAGCTGCCGTCCGGCCTGCAGATCGGTACCGGTGTGCGCACCGTCGCCACCGAGCGCATCCACACCCAGGGCAATCCCCAGCAGACCGGCAACGACAAGGACGTGATGGTCAACGGCGCCGGCTACTTCCAGGTGCTGCTGCCCGACGGCACCCAGGCCTATACCCGTGACGGCTCCTTCCAGACCGATTCCAACGGCCAGCTGGTGACCTCCAGCGGCTACGTGCTGCAGCCGCCGATCACGGTCCCGAATAATGCGCTGTCCCTGACCGTGGGCCGCGACGGCACCGTTTCCGTGACCACCCCGGGCCAGACCGCGCCGACCCAGATCGGTTCGATCCAGCTGAACACCTTCGTGAACCCGGCCGGCCTCGAATCGCGCGGCGAGAACCTGTACGTGGAAACCGGCGCCTCCGGCACCGCCAACGCCAACACTCCGGGCACCAACGGCGCCGGCGCGCTGATGCAGGGCTATGTCGAAACCTCGAACGTCAACGTGGTCGAGGAGATGGTCAACATGATCACGACCCAGCGCGCCTACGAGATCAACTCGAAGGCGATCACCACTTCCGACCAGATGCTGCAGAAGCTGGCTCAGTTATGAAACACGTTCTTAGTATCGCTGCGGCGCTGCTGGCCTTGGCCGGCTGCGCCAGCACCCCGACCTCGATCGTCAAGGGCCCGACCTCGGTGCGCCCGATGATCGCCGACGCCGGGCTGCCTTCCGAAGGTGCGATCTACAACAGCAGCAGCTTCCGCCCGATGTTCGAGGACCGCCGCGCGCGCCACATCGGCGACATCCTCACCGTCAGCATCGTCGAAAAGACCTCGGCCAACAAGAGCGGCGCCGCCACCGGCAACAAGTCGGGCAGCGCCAGCTTCGGCGTGCCGGGTCCGCTTGCCGGCAAGCTGGGTGCGAACATCTCCGCCAGCACCGCCAACAAGTATGCCGACGGCGACACCCAGAGCGCGTCGAACGCCTTCACCGGCACCATCGGCGTGACGGTCTCGGAAGTGCTCTCCAACGGCAATCTGATCGTGGTCGGCGAAAAGCAGGTCGCGATGAACAAGGGGATCGAATTCATCCGTTTCTCGGGCATGGTCAATCCGGACACCATCCAGCCCGGCAACATCGTGTCGTCGACACTGGTGGCCGACGCCCGCGTCGAGTACCGCACCAACAGCACGATCGACCGCGCCGAGCTGACCTCGATGATGTCGCGCTTCTTCCAGTCGATGCTGCCATTTTAAATTTTTGGGGTCAGAGCCCGAATTACTCGGGTGGGCTCTGACCCCAACTGACTACCAACTGACTAATATTTGGGGGCAGAGCCCGGTTCACTCGGGTGGGCTCCGACCCCAACTGACTAGACGATGACTATGAATTTCAAGCTGCTTATCCTGGCCACCGCCCTGATCGGCCCGATCCTGTCGACCCCGGCCCAGGCCGAGCGCCTGAAGGACATCGCCAGCTTCGGCGGCGTGCGCCAGAACCAGCTGTCCGGCTACGGCATCGTGGTCGGCCTCGACGGCACCGGCGACCAGACCACCCAGACGCCGTTCACCGTGCAGTCGATCATGGCGATGCTGCAGCAGAAGGGCATCAGCCTGCCGGCCGGCACCCAGTTGCAGTTGAAGAACGTGGCGGCCGTGATGGTCACCACCTCGCTGCCGGCCTTCGCCCAGCCCGGCCAGACCATCGACGTGACCGTGTCCTCGATGGGCAATGCGAAGAGCCTGCGCGGCGGCACGCTGCTCATGACGCCGCTGCAGGGCGCCGATGGCCAGGTGTATGCCATGGCCCAGGGCAACGTCCTGGTCGGCGGCGCGGGAGCCTCGGGCGGCGGCGCCTCGACCCAGGTGAACCAGCTGGCGGTGGGCCGCATCTCGGCCGGCGCCACCGTCGAACGCGCGGTGGCATCGAACCTCGGTGCCGACAACCAGGTCAAGCTGGAACTGAACACCACCGACTTCTCCACCGCCAGCCGGGTGGTCGAGGCGATCAACGACAAGTTCGGCCCCGGCATCGCCACCGCCCTGGATGGCCGCGTGATCCGCGTGCGCGTGCCGTCGTCGAGCGACCAGCGCGTGTCCTTCCTCGGCATCCTCGAGAACATGGACGTCAGGCCGTCGGAAGCCGCGGCCAAGGTGATCCTGAATGCACGCACCGGCTCGGTCGTGATGAACCGCGCGGTGACCCTGGACACCTGCGCGATCTCGCACGGCAACCTGACGGTGACGATCGGCGCCGATACCCAGGTCAGCCAGCCGCAGCCCGGTTCGCGCGGCGCCACCGTGGTGACCCAGACCCCGTCGGCCTCGGTCAAGAAGGACGCTGGTCGCGTCATCATGCTGAACAATGGCGCCTCGCTGGCCGAAGTCGTGAAGGCGATGAACGCGATCGGCGCGACCCCGCAAGACCTGCTCTCGATCCTGCAGTCGCTGAAGGCCGCCGGCTCGCTGCGTGCGGAACTCGAGATCATCTAAACAGGAAGGCAAACCATGCTCGGCTCGACCTCTGACCTGTCCGGAAAATTCGCGCTCGATACCAACAGCCTCGGCGACCTGAAACAGTCCGCCAAGGCCGGTTCTCCCGAAGCCTTGAAAGGCGCGGCGACGCAGTTCGAATCCATGTTCGTCAACATGATGATGAAGAGCATGCGCGACGCCACGCCGCAGGACGGTCCGATGGACAGCCAGGAGACCCGCACCTTCACCACCATGCTCGACCAGCAGATGAGCCAGAAGCTGGCCAAGCGCGGCATCGGCCTGGCCGACGTGCTGGTGCGCCAGCTGTCGGTGCAGCAGCAGGGCCAGGCGCTGGCCAAGCAGATGCAGTCGGGCGCGCTGGCGATCGGCGCCGACGCCGGCACCGCGCAGGGCGGCGCCGGCACCGCGCGTCTGATGCGCGACGCCGACACCATGTCGACCGACGGCGCCGCTTCCACTTCCGCCTCCGGTATCACCGGCTCTGCGCGCAGCACCAGCGACGCCGGCAAGCCGGCCCACGTGCGCGCCTTCCAGGACAAGCTGGCCGACGCCGCCGAGGAAGCCGAGCAGGTCACCGGCGTGCCGGCCAAGTTCATGCTGGGCCAGGCCGCGCTGGAAACCGGCTGGGGCAAGCGCGTGATCCGCAACCAGGACGGCACCTCCAGCAACAACCTGTTCGGCATCAAGGCCGGCCCGGGCTGGAAAGGCAAGGTCGCCACCGCCGTCACCACCGAGTATGTGAACGGCCAGCCGCACACGCGCGTCGAGAAATTCCGTTCTTACGCCTCGCATGCGGACGCCTTCAAGGATTACGCGAAGATGCTCAGCAATAACCCGCGCTACGAGAAGGTGCTGGCCCATGGCGGCGACGCCGCCACCTTCGCGCACGGCCTGCAGCGCGCCGGCTACGCCACCGATCCGCAGTACGCGGCCAAGCTGTCGCGGATCATCAAGCACTCGCTTGCTTAAAGTTTTAGCGGGTCTTGCCGAAAACAACAGAGTACACAGGAAGAAGAGCACATGTCCCTCCTCAGCATCGGCAAGTCCGGTCTGTACGCCGCCCAGGCGGCGTTGACGACGACCGGCCACAACATCACCAACGCCAACGTGGCAGGCTACAGCCGCCAGGTGGTGGTGCAGGAAACGTCGATTTCGATGGGGGGCAGCAATGGCTTTTACGGCACCGGCACCCAGATCGCCCAGGTCAAGCGCTATTCGGACGAGTTCCTGAACGCCCAGGTGCGTACCGCGCAGGCGGCCAACAGCGGACTCGAAGCCTACCAGGCGCAGGTGACCCAGATCGACAACCTGCTGTCCGATTCCACGGCCGGCCTGTCGCCGGCGCTGCAGGATTTCTTTTCGTCGGTCCAGAACCTGACCGGCGACCATGCCGGCGTGCCCTCGCGCGGCGCGCTGCTGAGTTCCGCCGACACGCTGGCGGCCCGCTTCCAGAGCATGAACCAGCGCCTCGAAGAGATCCGCAAGGGCGTCAACACCCAGGTCACCTCGAGCGTCAACCTCATCAACAGCTATGCCGGCCAGATCGCCAAGCTGAACGACCAGATCGGCAAGCTCGCTGCGGGCGACAACCTGAACCTGCCGAACGACCTGCTGGACCAGCGCGACCAGCTGGTCATGGAGCTGAACAAGCAGGTCAAGGCGACCGTCATTCCGGGCGATAACAACAGCCTGACGGTATCGATCGGTAACGGCCAGCCGCTGGTGGTCGGCTCGAGCGCCTTCCAGCTGGCGGCGGTCGGCTCCGCCACCGACCAGACCCGGATGACGGTCGCCTACGTCACCAATTCCAAGGTGTYGCCGATTCCGGAGAGCGCCCTGGCCGGTGGCGAACTGGGCGGCGTGCTGGAGTTCCGCAGCCAGTCGCTGGACCTGGCGCAGAATTCGCTGGGCCGCATCGCCCTGAGCCTGGCCCAGACCTTCAACGACCAGCACCACCTGGGCGTGGACGCCAACGGCAATCCGGGCGGCGACTTCTTCACGGTGTCGCCGGCCGAGGTCACCAAGAACGTCAACAACAACCAGACCAGCACCACCAAGGTCAGCGCCACGGTCGTCGACGCCACCCAGCTCACCACCAGCGACTACAAGGTCCAGTACGACGGCGCCAAGTACATGGTGTACCGCCTGTCGGACAACACGGCCACCGAGATCAAGGGCGACCCGCAGGTCATCGACGGCCTGTCGTTCTCGATCAGCGGCAGCGCCGCCGCCGGCGACAACTTCCTGGTGCGCCCGACCATCAACGGCGCCGCCAACTTCAAGCTGGCGCTGACCGACCAGTCCCAGGTCGCGGCCGGCTCCCCGATCTCGACCAGCATTCCGCTGACGAACAACGGCACCGCCAAGATCAGCGCCGGCACGGTCACCAAGGATTACCTCGCATCGCCGCTCACCGGTCCGGTGAACCTCACTTACTCGGGCGGTAACCTGAGCGGCCTGCCCGCGGGCCAGAAGGTGACGATGATGGTCGGCGGCACCCAGACCGAGATCGCCGCCGGCGACCCGGTCCCGTTCAAGGACGGCGCCACCTATACCGTGGCCGGCATCAGCTTTACGCTGACGGGGCTGCCGAAGGACGGCGACACCTTCACCATCCAGCGCAATACCGGTCCGGGCGACACCCGCAACGCCAGCCTGCTGGGCGACCTGCAGTCGAAGACCATCCTCGACGGCGGCACCGCGACCTACCAGTCGTCCTATGCCCACATCGTCAGCGCGATCGGCAACAAGACCCGCGAGGTCCAGGTCAACGCCGAAGCCGCCGCGACCCAGCTCGAACAGGCGCAGGGCGCGGCCAACAACGTCTCGGGCGTGAACCTCGACGAAGAAGCGGCCAACCTGCTGAAGTACCAGCAGGCCTACCAGGCTTGCGGCAAGGTGATGCAGGTGGCCGATACCATCTTCAACGCGCTGTTGCAGATCGGTCATTAAATAAATAAGCGGAGCAAACCATGGCTTTACGGATCAGTACGAGCGCCATCTTCGCGGCGGGAACGACCAAGCTCAATACGCTGCAGGCCCAGATGGCCAAGACGCAGCAGCAGCTGTCCAGCAACCGCCGCGTCCTGACCGCGGCGGACGACCCGATCGCCTCGGCGCGCGCGCTCGAGGTGACGCAGTCGCAGTCGATGAACAGCCAGTACGGCACCAACCGCACCAATGCCAAGACCTCACTGTCGCTGGTCGAGAACGCGCTCGACGACGCCACCAACCTGCTGGAAGACGTGCAGACGCTGACGGTCCAGGCCGGCAACGGCACGCTGAGCGATACCGAACGCGGCATGCTGGCGACCGAGCTGGAGGCGCGCATGACCGACCTGCTGGGCGTGGCCAACAAGGCCGACGGTACCGGCGCCTACCTGTTCTCGGGCTACCAGACCACCACCATGCCTTTCGTGCAGACCTCGACCGGCGCCACCTACCAGGGCGACCAGGGCCAGCGCGTGCTGAAGGTGGGGGCGATCCGCAACATGGCCATCAGCGAGACCGGCAGCAACGTGTTCGAGAACATCCCGACCGGGAACGGCACCTTCCAGGTGAGCCCGGGCAGCGCCAACCAGGGCAGCGCCGTGGCCAGCACATACTCCGTGACGGACAGCTCGCAGCTGACCGGGCATAACTACAGCCTGAAATTCCAGGTGACGGGCTCGCCGGCGGTGACGACCTACACCGTGACCGACGCAAGCTCCAACACCGCCGTGTCGACCGGCACCTATACGGCCGGCCAGCCGATCACCTTCGGCGGCATGTCGATGAAGATCGACGGTGCGCCGGCCGACGGCGATTCGATGAACGTGCAGCCGAGTTCCAGGCAGTCCCTGTTCACCACCCTGACCAACCTGATCGGGGCGCTGCGCACGCCGACCGACACCCCGGCCGGCAAGGCGCTGATGAGCAATGGCGTGACGATGGCGGGCGCCAACCTGGGGCAGGCGCTGGACAACATCCTCTCGGTCCGCGCCTCGGTCGGTTCGCGCCTGAAGGAACTCGACTACCTCGACAGCAGCGGCCAGGACCTGGACATCCAGTACCAGACCACGCTGAGCGGCCTGCAGGACCTCGACATGGCCAAGGCGATCTCGCTGTTCACCCAGCAGCAGCAGACGCTGCAGGCGGCGCAGATGTCCTTCAAGACGATGTCGGGCCTGTCGCTGTTCAACTACATCAGCTGAGCGGAGCCGGCTGGCAGATACTTGAGCGATGACCATCGAACCGATCACCATCCGCGCAAGATTCAACCCGCTCATCAAGCCCTTCCTGGTGATGCAGATCGGCGTCACGATGATGCTGACCATCGTCGGCATTCCGCTGGCGATCGCCTGGTTCCTGGGCGTCGGCCGCTGGTGGGCCCAGCATTATTTCGACAAGCTCGAATGCCAGCTGGGCGAGCGCAGCCTGCGCTACCGGAAGGGCATCCTGGTCACCACCGAAAAGACCATCCCGCTGGAGAACATCCAGGACGTGACCTTCATCGAAGGACCAATCCTGCGCCACTTCAACCTCAGCACCCTGAAATTCGAAACCGCCGGACACAGCGCCGGCCAGGCCTCGGACATGCGCCTGACCGGCATCATCGACGCCCAGGCCTTCCGCGCCAGGATTCTGCAGGCGCGCGAAGCCTTGCGCCATGCGCCGCAGCAGAAAAGCGAGGGCGACGAACAGCTGGTCGTGCTGCGCTCGATCGAGGCTAAGCTGGGCGAGATTGCGGAGCTGCTGCGCGCCAGGCAGTAACGCGCTTTCACCGACTCTCTCCGGATGCTTACTACCCGACCGACCAGCCGATGTGATTCCTTCTCGTCCAGAGACGCGACGTCGGCGCCATCCAGCGCTGCCGTGAGGCGCCATTGGCCGCTGACTGCCTGCTCGTAGCGCTTTCCTGAAGCGGCCTGAGCCGGTAAGGCAGCCAGGGCGAGGGTGGCTTCCAATGGTGGCGGCTCGACCATCGGTGGTTGGGATATGGCTGCGAATAAGGTCGCCTGACCGAATCATGAAAGGCCGCGGCATAGCGCTGTCCGGCCGGGCGTCCTGTTTCAGGACGCCGGCACGATCGCCGCCGGCGGCGCGGCCGGCCGCGGCTGCGCCGGCCTTTCCGCGCCGATGCGCGGGATCCGGCGGCTCGCCTCGATGCCCTGGTTGAACAGGTTCTGCAGCGGCGTGTTCAGGTAGGGAAGGGTCAGGCTCAGCACCAGCAGGCCGGCGCCCAGCGTGACCGGGAAGCCGATGCCGAACAGGTTCAGCTGCGGCGCGGCGCGGGTCAGGATCGCCAGCGCGACGTTGGTGATCAGGAGGGCCGCCACGATCGGCAGCGTGAGCTGCAGCCCCGCCGAAAAGATGCGGCCGCCCCAGCGCGCCATCTCGAGCGGCGCGGCGAGCGACATCGGGGTGCCCGAGATCGGCAGCGTGAAGAAGCTTTCGACCAGTACCTCCACCAGCACCAGATGGGCGTTCATGGCCAGGAAGGCCATGGTCGCGACCAGCGCCATGAACTGGCTGACCGCCGAGGAGCGGCCGGCCGAGTTGGGGTCGAAGAAGCTGGCGAAGGAAAATCCCATCGTGGAGCTGGCGAGTTCGCCGCCGAATTCGATGGCGGCGAACACGAGCCGCATCGAAAAGCCCATCGCCATGCCGATCAGCATTTCCTGGCCGGCGATCAGGATGCCGGCCCAGGAGGTCGGGTCGACGGCGGGGATGGCGGGAATGGTCGGCGCGACGATCGCCGCCAGCAGCACGCCCAGGGTCAGCTTGACCAGGGAGGGCACGCCGGTATTGCCGAAGACCGGCGCGGCCGCCACCAGGCCGAGAATGCGCGTCAGGGGCCACAGCAGGCCCCCGATCCACGCGTACAGCTCGGTGGTCGTAAACGAGATCAACCGATCATGCCCGGAATGCCCGTGAACACGGTGCGCATATAGTCCGTCATCACGGTCAGCATCCACGGGCCGGCCAGCACCAGGGCGACGAACACGCCGACCAGCTTGGGGATGAAGGACAGTGTCTGTTCGTTGATCTGGGTCGCGGCCTGGAAGATGCTGACCACCAGGCCGATGATCAGGGACACCAGCAGCAGCGGCGCCGCCACCATCAGGGTGACTTCCATGGCCGTGCGGCCCATCGCGATGACGCTTTCCGGAGTCATTCTCTGCAATCCTTAATTGAAGCTCTGGGACAGGGAACCCAGCAGCAGCTGCCAGCCGTCGACCAGCACGAACAGCATCAGCTTGAACGGCAGCGAGATCACCGCCGGCGACATCATCATCATACCCATCGACATCAGCACCGAGGCGACCACCATGTCGATGATGAGGAAGGGGATGAAGATCGCGAAGCCGATCTGGAAAGCCGTCTTCAGCTCGCTCGTGATGAAGGCCGGGATCAGGACCCGCAGCGGCACGTCGTCCGGACCCTGCAGCGCCGGCGTGCGCGAGATCTTCACGAACAGCGCCAGGTCCGACTGGCGGGTCTGTTTCAGCATGAAGCCCTTCAGCGGCGCGGCGGCCTTGTCCATCGCCTCGCCCATCTGGATCCGGTTCTCCTGCAGCGGCACATAGGCCTCGGTGTAGATCCGATCGAAGGTCGGGCCCATCACGAACAGGGTCAGGAACAGGGCCAGGCCGACCATCACCTGGTTGGGCGGCGCGGTCTGGGTGCCGAGCGCCTGGCGCAGCAGCGACAGCACGATGATGATGCGGGTAAAACTCGTCATCATCAGCAGGGCCGCCGGGATGAAGGTCAGCGCCGTCATCAGGAGCAGGGTCTGGACCGGCAGCGAGTAGGCGGTGCCGCCGCCCGGCGCGGGGCTGGTGGTGAAGGCGGGGATGGCGGGCGCCGCGATGGCGGCCGTGGCTGCGGCGAGCGACAGGGCCATCAGGCCGGCCGCCAGCAGGAAAGTCTGTTTACGCATTTACTTACGTTTGTCAATGGTCTGCTTCAGCCAGTCGGCGAAGTTGTTCGCTGGTTGCGAATGTGGCGCCAGCGTGGCACCGCTTCCGCTCATCTCGGCGTCCTCCTGTTTCGGCATCGTCGCCAGGGCGTTGATACGGCCGGGCGAGGCGCCCACCACGATCCACTGGTTGCCGACTTCGACCACCAGCACGCGCTCGCGTCCGCCGAGGTTGAGGGCACCGACCACGCGCAGGTTGGCGCTGCCGGCGCCGGCTTTCGGACCGTAGCGCTTCAGGAACCAGGCGAGGGCGGCGAGCACGGCCAGCACCGCGATCAGGGCGAACAGGGTCTGCAGCAGGCTGCCGGTGGCCGAGCCGGAAGGCATCTGGACCGGGGCGACCGCGGGGGCGCCGCGGTTGGCGGCGCCGCCGCCGACGGTGGTCTCGGGCGCGCCCGGGCTGGACGGGTTCATGACCGGCGCGTTGGCTGCCGGGGCAGGGACGGCCGGTGGCTCCGTGGCCGGGGCGCCGGCTGCTGGAGCCTGCGTGTTGTCCGCGGCGTGCTGCTGGGCGGCCGCGGTCTGCGCCCCGCAAGTCAGCGGCAGCAAGAGAGTGAGGATGGTCAGCAGGCGCGCGCTTGTCGTCATTTATTCAGTTTGCGGATACGTTCCGATGGCGTGATGATGTCGGTGAGCCGGATACCGAACTTGTCGTTCACGACCACCACCTCGCCCTGGGCGATCAGGCAGCCGTTCACGAGCACGTCCATCGGCTCGCCGGCCAGGCCGTCCAGTTCCACCACCGAACCCTGCGCGAGCTGCAGCAGGTTCTTGATGGCGATCTTGGTGCGTCCCAGCTCGACCGTCAACTGTACCGGGATATCGAGAATGAAGTCGATATCGTTCGGCGTATCCGGGCGCAGGCCCTTGTTCGAAAAGTCCTGGAACACGGCGGCGCTGGCCGCCTGCTGCTGGCTGGCGAGCGCAGCGGCTTCAGCGGCCGCCTGTTCGGCGATCGCGGCGCCCCAATCGTCGTCGAGGCTGCTTTGGTCGTCTTGGGTGTCGGACATGGACATTCTCCGGGTCGTATTACGTACTACGTGTTATTTGTTGAAGGTTTCGCTGTTGGCGATCAGTCTTTCGACTTTCAGGGCGTACTGCCCGTTCGATACGCCATAGGTGCAGTCCATCACCGGCACGCCGTCGACGGTCGCCTGGATGGTTTCGGGCACCGAGATCGGGATCACGTCGCCGACCTTCATGTTCAGGATTTCGTCGAAGTTCGCCTTGCCGTGGCCGAGCACGGCCACCAGGTCCACTTCCGCCACCTGGATCTGCTGCGTCAGCAGGCGGATCCAGCGCTTGTCCACTTCGAGGGCCTCGCCCTGGATGCTGGACGTCAGCGCATCGCGGATCGGTTCGACCATCGAATACGGCATGCAGAAGTGGATCTGGCCCGACACCGAACCGAGCTCGATGGTGAAGGTGCACGATACCACGACTTCGTTCGGGGTGGCGATGTTCGCGAACTGCGTGTTCATCTCCGAACGGATGTACTCGAATTCGATCGGGTACACCGGTTCCCAGGACTTCGCATAGGCCTCGAACACGATGTCGAGGATGCGCATGATGATGCGCTGCTCGGTCTGGGTAAAGTCGCGGCCTTCCACACGGGTGTGGAAACGGCCGTCGCCGCCGAACAGGTTGTCGACCAGCAGGAACACCAGGCCCGGATCGAAGACCATCAGCGCGGTGCCGCGCAGTGGCTTCATGTGGATCAGGTTCAGGTTGGTCGGCACCACCAGGTTGCGGATGAATTCGCTGTACTTCGAGACCCGCACCGAGCCGACGGACACTTCGGCGCTGCGGCGCAAAAAGTTGAACAGGCCGACCCGCAGATACCTGGCGAAACGCTCGTTGATGATCTCGAGCGTCGGCATGCGGCCGCGGACGATCCGCTCCTGCGTTGCCAGGTTATAGGTGCGGACTCCCGAGGTGTCTTCAGGAGCCGCGACATCGTCCTGATCGCCGTTGACCCCCTTTAGGAGGGCATCGACTTCTTCCTGTGAGAGAAAATTATCGGCCATGCTCTATCAAGTCTTACTGAATGCTCATTGGATAATAAACTCGGTGAACAGGACGTCCGAGACATCCTGGTCCTCGCCATGCGACTCGAAGGGTGTCTTGACCGCGGCCAGGATTTCGCCGGCCAGTTGCTGCTTGCCTTCGACCGTGTTGATCTCGGACGCCTTCTTGCCGGACAGGAGCAGCAGCACGCGGCTGCGCACCTTGGCCATGTTCGCCTTGATGAGCTCGGCCTGCTCGGCGCCGTCGACCTGCAGCGTGAACGCCACGCGCAGGTACTGGTCGCCGTTTTCCGGCTGCAGGTTCACGGTGAAGGGCTCGATCGCCAGGTATTCCGGTGGCGCTTCCTTCTTGCCCTTCTTCTTGCTGCCGTGGTCCTTCTTGGCCGGCTCGGCCGCTTCGGCGCCGCCGCTGCCGTGCAGGAAGTACCAGCCGCCGCCGCCGCCCAGGCCCAACACGAGCACGGCCGCGCCGATCATGATGAAGAGCTTGCTCTTGCCGCCCGCTGCCGGCGCCGCCGCTGCATCCGCTTTCGGATCAGCTTTCATTTTTGGATTCGCTTTCAAGATACCTCGGTCCCGCTGTGGTTCGTCCCGTCATTATGTCATTATCGGGAAAAAGTGAGCAGGAGCAATGATTGAAAAGAGGGGAGATCGGGGGCTATCTTGTTGTTTCTTAGGCGAACGTGTCGACCATGCCGCGATTGCCGAGCGTTGCGGTGCGGGTGACTGGACGGGCGCTCGCATCCTCGGTTCCGCTGCTGCTGTCGCCGCGGCCGCGGCCATTGCCGCCGAAGCCGCCGCTATTGCGCGCCGCCTGCTGCTGGGCCTGGCCGCTGTCCGGCATGCCGGCGTTGACGGTGGCGCTGCCCAGCGCGATACCGCTCTCGCTCATCATTTCGCGCAGGCGGGGAAGGGCGTTCTCGAGGGCCTGGCGCACTTCTTCCTGGTTCGCGGAGAAGGTCACGCTGGCCTGGTCGTTGGTTACCGACAGCACCACCTGCAGCGGACCGAGGTCCGGCGGGTTCAAGGTCAGCGAAGCGGTCTGCTCTTCGCTGCCGACCATGTAGACGACCTTCTGGCCGACCTGGTTTTCCCAGGCATCGGTGCCGACCCGTGCGCTCAGTCCTTCGGCGGCGCCGGCGGCGGCCTGCACGGCTTCCATCACGGCCGGCTGGGCCTGGGCCAGCGCGGCCACGGCGGCCGCCGGTTCGCGGGCGGCGGCGGTCTCGCGCGCCTGCAGCAGGCTGAGTTCCGCGGTATCGATTTGCGGCTCGGCCTGGCCTTTGCCGGCGGTGGCCGCCAGGGCCGCGCGCAGGTCGGCGCCCAGCTTGCCCCCCGCATCCACAGCCGCGCTCTTGTCGTCCGCGCCGAGGGCGGCGCCGGCGGCGGCCAGGGCCGGGTTGCGCAGTGCCGCGGTGTCGGAGAAGGCTTTACCGGCGGTGGTGGCAATGCCGGCGCCGTCCTTCGACACTGACTTCATCGCCGCCTGCAAGGCGGCCAGCTGGGCGGCGTCGACGCGCTTGCCCTTGCCGGCAGCGCCGCCCAGGGCGTCGTAGGCCTTGGCCGCGGCGTCGGTGGCGGGCAGGGCTTTCGCATCCTTCGGCTGCTGCAGGCTTGCCATCAGGGCCAGCATGGCGCTGGCCGGATCGCCGGCCTGGCCCGATTGCGCATCGTCCTTGCCATCCTGGCTGTCCGCATCGTCGCTGTCCCTGGCTTCGACGGTCTTGTCGGCGTCGGCCGGCTGCGCGGCTTCCTCCGGTTTCGAGGCTTCCTGCGTGCCGGCGCCGCCGTCGGGCTGGGCCGGCTTGTCGGCGGCATTGGGCTTCGGCGCCGCCGTCTTCGGGGCGGGCGCGGGCGCGGGCGCGGGGCTCGGCGCCGGCTGGCGCAGTTCCATCTCGTTCGACAGCATGGAGCTGAACTGGGCGCCGTCGCTGCCGGCGGAAGCGCCGTTGCGCTGGGCCGGCGCCTGGGCGTTGGTGTTCAGCTGGATCGGAAGGGAATTGGTCTGCATCGTTGTCTCGTTCAGCGTTTCATGCGTGCGGTGCGGGCCGCGAAGTCGTCCATCATCTTCTGGTCGCGCCTGGTCTCGATCGCCAGCGCCTGGGCCGCCGCGCGTTCGTTCAGGGTGCGGTAGGAGAGGCGTTTGCGTTCGCTCTCCTGCAAGGCCTTGCGTTCGGTATCGGCCTTGTATTCGGCATGCTTGATCACTTCGCGCTGGCCGTTGATCGCGTTGTCCAGCTTGCCCAGGAAGGCCACGAAATTCGCGTAGGCGAAAGGCGTGATCCCGTTCATCTGGGCCTGGTCCAGGCGGTCCGCGTAATCCTGGCGGTAACCCAGCAGCATCTGCAGCTTCTGTTCGGCTTCCTCGACCGCCTTCAGTGCCACCCCCAGGCGCTTGGCATGCTTGTCCGAATCGCGCTGTGCGAGGTCGACGAGGGTCTGGAGTGCGGAGGTGTTGGCCATGGTAGGTCAAGTATATCGGCCGCGGCCTTCGCTCAATCAGCCGAACAGAGAGGTCAATTCCCCCAAACTCTGCAGCATGTTGGCGTTGTCGTGGATTTCCTGGCACAGGAAGGCCTCGATGCGCTCGTGCAGGACGATCGCCTTGTCCAGCACCGGATCGCTGCCGGCCACGTAGGCGCCCACGCTGATCAGGTCGCGCGAGCGTTCGTAGCGCGAGTACAGCTGCTTGAGCGTGCGCGCCGCCTGCTGGTGCTCGCGCGACGTGATGTTGTGCATCGCGCGCGAGATCGACTGTTCGATGTCGATCGCCGGGTAGTGGCCGGCTTCGGCCAGCCTGCGGTTCAGGACGATGTGGCCGTCCAGGATACCGCGCGCGGCGTCGGCGATCGGGTCCTGCTGGTCGTCGCCCTCGGACAGCACGGTGTAGAAGGCGGTGATCGAGCCGCCGCCTTCCTGGCCGTTGCCGGCGCGTTCCACCAGCACCGGCAGCTTGGCGAACACCGAAGGCGGATAGCCCTTGGTGGCCGGCGGCTCGCCGATCGCCAGCGCGATCTCGCGTTGCGCCTGCGCGTAGCGGGTCAGCGAATCCATGATCAGCATGACATTCTTGCCCTCGTCGCGGAAGTGCTCGGCGATGGCGGTGGCGTAGGACGCGCCCTGCATGCGCAGCAGCGGCGGCGAGTCGGCCGGTGCCGCCACCACGACGGAGCGGGCCAGGCCTTCCTCGCCCAGGATCTGCTCGATGAATTCCTTCACCTCGCGTCCCCGTTCGCCGATCAGGCCGACCACGATCACGTCGGCGGTGGTGTAGCGCGCGATCATCCCCAGCAGCACCGATTTGCCGACGCCGGTACCGGCGAACAGGCCGAGACGCTGGCCGCGGCCGACGGTGAGCATCGAATTGATGGCGCGGATGCCGACGTCCAGGGTGTCCGAGATCGGCGCGCGCTCCAGCGGGTTGATCGGGCGCGCGTTCAGCGGGCCCATCTCGGTGCTGTCGAGCGGGCCCTTGCCGTCCAGCGGGCGGCCGGCGCCGTCGACCACGCGGCCCAGCAGGCCCCAGCCCACCGGCAGGTGGCGCGCACGGTCCATCGGGCGGCGGCGCGGATGATCGACGCTGCCGGGCTTCGGCACGCTCGGCTCGACCGGGAACACGCGCGAACCGGGCACCACGCCTTCGACGTCGGATTGCGGCATCAGGAACAGGCGCTCGCCCTCGAAGCCGACCACTTCGGCCTCGATGCGCGCGCCCGATGCGACCGGAATGGTGCAGGCGCTGCCCACCGCCAGCTTCAGGCCGACGCATTCCATCACCAGGCCGGCCACGCGGGTGACGCGGCCCGAGACCTGCATCGGCTCGACGAAATCGAGCAGATTGCCGCAGTCCTTCAGGTAGGCCTTCCAGCGCGCGGTGTGGCGGTCGAGGCCCGCTGCTTCGTTCATCCCAGCCACTCCACGTTGCGGCCCAGCGCATGCGCCAGGCGCTGCCAGCGCGAGGCGATCTGGGCGTCGATCTGGTTGCTGGCGGTGTCGATGCGGCAGCCGCCGCGCGCGACGTGGGCGTCTTCGACGATGCGCCAGCCGGTCTTTTCGAGTTCGTGGCCGATGCCGCCGCGGACGATCAGGGCGTCTTCCGGATGCAGGACCAGCAGGGCAGGCTGCTGCAGGGTCGGCAGGTAGTCGACCGCTTCGCGCACCACCGGCAGGATCAGTTCGGGGCGCACTTCGAAGGCGGTGCGCACCATGTTCTTCGCCAGGTGCAGGGCCAGTTCCAGCACGTCGGCGGCGATGGCTTCGTCGGCCTGGGTGACAGCGTTGCCGAAGTCGGCGGCGATGCCCTGCAGGTGGCTCAGTTCGGCGGCGGCTTCGGCGCGGCCCTCGGCCAGGCCGTCTTCGTAGCCGCTGGCATGGCCGGTGGCGAGGCCGGCTTCATGGCCTTCGGCATAACCCTGCTGGCGCGCCGCTTCGCGGATCGCCTCGAGTTCCTCTTCGCCGATTGCCGGCGCCATGGGGGGCGGCGCGGCTTCCATCGCGCGCTGGGCGGCCAGTGCCTGGGCCTGGGCTTGCGCGGCGGCGGCTTCGGCCGCCTGGCGTTCGGCGACCCGGCTTGCGCGGTCGTCGCCGAAGGAGGTCATTTCCCAGCGCTTGAACATCGGCTGGACGTCTTTCGAGTTCACCATCAGACGAACGAGTCCTCACCCTTGCCGCCCAGGACGATCTGGCCTTCGTCGGCCAGGCGGCGGACGATCTGCAGGATCTGCTTCTGCTGGGATTCCACTTCGGACAGGCGCACCGGTCCCTTCGAATCGAGGTCTTCGCGCATCATCTCGGCCGCACGCTGCGACATGTTCCTGAAAACCTTCTCGCGCAGGTCCTGCGAGGCGCCCTTCAGTGCGATGATCAGCATCTCGGACTGCACTTCGCGCAGCAGCAGCTGGATGCCGCGGTCGTCGATGTCGATGATGTTATCGAACACGAACATCTCGTCCATGATCTTCTGGGCCATGTCGTTGTCGTAGTTCTTGATGTTCTCCATGACCGAGCTTTCCTGCTCGCCGCTCATGAAGTTCAGGATTTCGGCCGCGGTGCGCACGCCGCCCAGCGAGGACTTCTTGATGTTCTCGTTGCCCGACAGGAGCTTGGTCAGCACGTCGTTCAGCTCGCGCAGGGCGGCCGGCTGGACGCCGTCCAGGGTCGCGATACGCAGCACCACGTCGTTGCGCAGGCGGTCGGTGAAGTACGCCAGGATCTCGCAAGCCTGGTCGCGCTCGAGGTGGACCAGGATGGTGGCGATGATCTGCGGGTGCTCGTTGCGGATCAGCTCCGCCACCGAGGGCGAGTCCATCCACTTCAGGCTTTCGATGCCGGAGGCGTCCTTGCCGCCCAGGATGCGGTTCAGCAGCACGGCGGCCTTGTCGTCGCCGAGCGCCTTGGTCAGCACCTGGCGGATGTACTCGTCCGAGTCCAGGCCGACGGTCGACTGCAGGTCGACGCGCTCGCGGAATTCGCCCAGTACGGTGGTCACTTCCTCGTGCTGCACCGCCTTCATCTGCGCCATCGCCGCGCCCAGCTTGAGCACTTCGCGCGGGCCGAGGAATTTCATGACCTCGGCCGCTTCGGATTCGCCCAGGGCCAGCATCAGGATGGCCGCCTTGTTGACGTTGTCTTTGTCTTTGTCGCTCATGTCTTATTCGGCGCCCAGCCATTCCTTGATCACGTTTGCCACGATGCGCGGGTCATTCTGCGCAAGGGTCTTGGCCATCYCCAGGTTGCTCTTGTAGACGATGACCTGCTTCTGTGCTTCCGCTTCGCGCGCAATGCGTGCGATTTCATCGTGGTCCGGTTCCGGATCCGGCTCCGGTTCTTCCGGTTCCGGCTCCGGCGGCATCTCGACCGCCTGGTCGAATTTCTTCATCACCGGCTTCATGATCGGACGCAGGATGCGGTACCAGAGGAACAGCAGCACCAGCGCGATGAACATCCACTTCGCGACGTCCTTCGCCATCGGCAGGTTGTTCGGGTCCTTCCACCAGTCCGGGGCGACCTCAATTGGCTTGTCGACGCCGTCGAACGGGGCGTTGGCCACGTTCAGGGTGTCGCCGCGCGCCTGGTTGTAGCCCATCGCCTGCTTGACCAGTTCGTTGATCTGGGCGACTTCGGCGGCGCTGAGCGGCTTGATCACGACCTTGCCGGTCTTCGGATCGACGCTGCGGCGGTAGTTGACCACCACGCCCACGGTCAGGCGCTTGATGCCGCCCATCGGCTTCTGCTCGAAGCGCAGGGTCTTGTCGACTTCGTAATTGGTGGTGGCGTTCTTGCTGGTTGGGGCGGTGCTGGTCTGCTGGCCGGCGCTTGGGGCGGCGCCGTCGATCGGGGCGGTGGCCACGCCCGGCGGCTGGTTCGACAGCGCGCCCGGGATGCCGGACGGGTTCTGGCTGCCCGGACCGGTCGACTCCGAGGTCTGCTGGCTGCGGATCGCCTGCGGTTCCGGCGGCGAATTCGGCTTGTACAGCTCGGCGGCGGTGTCGACCTGGGCGAAGTCCACTTCGGCGGTCGCCTCGGCGCGCACATTGTTCTGGCCGACGATCGGGGCGATGATCGATTCGACCTGCTTGACGATGTTCTGCTGCAGCGCGTCGACGTACTTCAGCTGGTTCGGATCGAGCTGCTTGCCGTTCTTGGCGCTGGTGTCGGAGAGCAGGGTGCCGTTCTGGTCGACCACGGTCACGTTGGACGGGGTCAGTTCCGGCACCGACGATGCCACCAGGTGCACGATGGCGCTGACCTGGGCCTGGTCGAGGGCGCGGCCCGGCTGCAGGTTGAGCAGCACCGAGGCGGTGGGCTTCTGCTGGTCGCGCACGAACACGGAGGGCTTCGGCAGGGCCAGGTGCACGCGCGCCGACGACACCGCCGACACCGACTGGATCGAATTCGCCAGCTCGCCTTCCAGCGAGCGCTGGTAATTGACCTGCTCGACGAACTGCGAGGTGCCCAGCTTCTGGTTCTCGAGCAGTTCGAAGCCGACGTTGCCGGCGCGCGGCAGGCCCTGGGCGGCCAGCTTCAGGCGCACGTTATGCACCTGCTCGGCCGGGATCAGGATCGCGGTGCCGCCTTCGGAAAACTTGTACTTGACCCCCATCTGGTCGAGCGACGCGGTGATCGCGCCGCCGTCGCGGTCGCTGAAGTTCGAGAACAGCACCTTGTAGTCGGGCGCCGAGCTCCATAGCCAGATCGCGGCGATGACGGCCATGGCGGCCGCGATGGCGCCGCCGATGACGACTTTCTTGCCCATCGGGGTTTCCCAATACTTCGGCTTGGGTTCGGCCTGGGCGCCGAGATCGTCGTCGAGGAGGGTTTCCGCTGCTGTTGCCATGGTTGGTGGTCGGGGATGTAGGGTAGTTGAACGCCATTATGAAGCCGTACGGCAACATCCAATACCGGGAAAAGGGGGGTGTTTACGGTGCTGCTCAAAGGCAGGCATTGCTGGGGCGCTGATATTCTGACAGCCTGAATGAACCTGTTTTCAAGAGGCGGACATGAATATCGGCGGAATCGACAGCAGCCGTATCGAAGCGATGATGGCGCAACTGAAGGCGGCAGCCACCAGGCCGGCCACGCCCTCGGCCGGCTCCGCGGCATCGGCGCTGGCTTCCGGCGGCGTGGGCGGGATCGGCGGGATCGGCGGCCTGGGCAGGACGGGCGGCGCGGAAGGCGTCGAGTCGTCGTCGAAGGTCAGCTTTTCGGATGCGCTGAAAGCCCAGCTGGACAATGTCAGCAAGGCCCAGGACCAGGCCGACGAGATGGGCAAGAAGTTCGCCGCCGGCGACGATTCGGTCAGCCTGTCCGATACGATGATCGCAATGCAGAAGGCCAGCATCACCTTCCAGGCGACCGTGCAGGTGCGCAACAAGCTGGTGTCGGCCTATCACGACATCATGAACATGCAAGTCTAAAATTCGGGGTCAGAGCACTTTTTGGGACAAATTCGGGGTCAGAGCACTTTTTTGCGCAATGCCCTTTCGGCAATAAAAAACAGGCCGCTGTCGTCGCCCCCGCTGGGGCGCCGGAACAGCGGCTTTTTTGTTGACGGAGCAAAATTGATCAAAAAAGTGCTCTGACCCCGAATTTCAGCCAAAAAGTGCTCTGACCCCGAATTTCAGCGGGTCAGACCAGGCCGGCCAGGCGGGCGTTGCGTTCGCGCTCGAGCTTGGTGATGTAGCGCTGCACGGCGGCGAGGTTGCCGCGGGAGATGTCGACGAACTGGCAGCCGAGGCGGCGGTTGGTCTTGTTGTTCAGCAGGGTCAGGTCCAGCGAGTTGCGGATCTGCAGCGAGGTCATGACCGGACCGATGTCCGGCAGCTCCAGGCGGCAGCCGACGTAGGTTTCGCCGATGGTGGTGCCGAGCACCTGTTTGTTGTCGAGGATGGCGATGCCGCCGCAGCTGATGTCGGCCAGCGGGAAGGTCTCGAGCTTGCCGCCCAGTTCGGCGGCCAGGCGGATGGTCACGCGCACCGGATTGCTGACCGGGGTCGCCATCCGGTAGAACTCGCGGCGCTGCAGGCGGATCAGGCTGGCGGGGATGTTGGCGCGCACCGCGGTGCCGCCGTCGTAGCTGATCTCGCGCAAGCCGTCCGCGCCGAACAGGATGCGGATCTTGTCGAGCGAGGTTTCGCAGCGCACCGTGCCGGCGGCGACGATGCGTTCGCTCTGCTCGCGGCTGACCGGGCGGTCGAGCACCATGGTATTGGTGTCCGGATCGACGTCGAGGATCGAGGTGACGCAGACGTCGGCCTCGCCCCGGATCAGCACGCGGACGAGCTGGTTCTTTTCGGCGATCTGGCGCAGCAGTGCGACGATTTCCCTGCGCGACTCCACTTCATAGTCGTGCCAGGCTTCAAGTTCGGCATCAGTGATTGCTTGCATCTGTTCCAACCGGTGATTCTTCTGGTTGCAGGAGTCGCTTCGTGTCCGGGGGCGGGGATAAGGCCTGGCCGGTAGCTTGCGCTGACTCAATATAATAAAGCCATGCCAACAGTTCGGCAATGGCGCGATAGAGAAGGGGTGGAATCTGCCGGTCGAGGTCGACTTCCATGAGCAGCGCCACCAGTTCCTTCGACTCGTGCACGAACACGCCGGCGCCGCGCGCGCGTTCGATGATCTGTTCGGCGACCAGGCCCTGGCCCTTGGCCACCACTTTCGGCGCCGGATCGCCGGTGCCATAGGCCAGCGCCACCGCATGCTGGCGGCGGCTGTTATCGGCGCTCGTCATCGCCGTGGATCGCCAGGGTGTTCAGGGGCGTGCCGGCGGCGGCCAGGGCGTCGGCCAGGCGGCCGCTGCCGGCTTCCAGCAGGGCGCGTGCCGATTCCGGCGCGTCGAGGCGGATGTGCAGCTGGTCGCCGGTCAGCACGACCTGCGCCTTGACCTCGCCCAGCTGTCCGAAGCGCAGCCGCAGGCTGCTTTGCCAGCTGCCGCGGGCGCCATCGCCGTCGCCGTCGCCGTCATGCCGGCCCGGCTCGCGTTCGGGCACGTCGCGCTCGATCTCCCAGCGCAGCTCCTGGCCCGGCCACAATTGGCCCTGCCAGGCCACGCGCGCCTGCTCGTGGGCGTTCAGTTGCTGGTTGATGAGCTGGGCGGTGGCCGGATCCGAGGGCGGCGGCATGCCGCGCGCCTGCGGTTCGGCGGCCAGGTCGGCCAGCGGACGCGCGCCCTGTGCCCACTCGGCGACGTGCGCCTCGTAGAACAGGCCGCTTTTCGCGAGCCCCTCCTGCAGCGCAGCCGCGACCCGGGCGGCGTCCGCGCTCGGCGCCGTCAGCAGCGGCGTGCGGCCGGCGACTGCCGCCGCCGCGCCATCCTTCTGGGCCGCGGCGATCACCTCGCCCAGCAGCTTGCCGGCGGCGCTGATCGACGCATGTTCGGTATCGGCGCCCGCCTCGGGCAGCCTGGCCGCCGCCAGGCTGGTGGCCAGCATGGCGGCGGCACGGACCGGCGCCGCTTCGCCGCCGCCGATCCAGGACAGCGGCAGCGCCTGCCGGAAGTCGCCCTCGGGAGGCGCGGGCCGGGTTTCGGCAAAGGCGCTGCCCTGGCCGGTCTGGAGCTGGAAGGTGGGACGCGGGGTCAGCGCCACCAGGGTCAGCGGCAACCGGGTGCCGAGCTGGGTGCCGGGCGGCAGGGAAAGGCGTGCGGCCAGGTCGTTCATGCGCACGACGAAGCTGCCGTCGGGCAAGCGCGCCAGCACCTGGGCCTGCAAGGATTTGCCCAGCAGGCTGGCCAGCGTGGGCTGGCTCGCCTGCTGGCGGGGTTGGCCGGTCGCCTCGATGCCGGCGACCGGCACGGTCTGGCCGACCGGATTCGCGCCGGTGGAAGTGAGGCGCGTGGCCATTTCCGCCTCAGACGCCTCCGTAGGCGTTGACCAGCCTGCGCTGGGTGGTGGTGCTGTTGATCATCGCCGACAGCTTTTCCATCCACGGCATGGTGAGGTCGCGGATGTGGCGGTCGGCATCGAGGATCTTCTTGATCAGCTCCACCTTGCGCTGGCGTCCTTCAGGGGCGAGGGCCACCTCGCCGCTGTCGCGCAGGCGCGCCACGTGGAGGGTGCACGACTGCTCGAGTTCGACCAGGCGGTCCCACTGGGCGCTGCGGGCGGCGCTCAGCATTTCGCCGGTGATGCGCTCGAGCGTCTCGTAGGTCGACAGCATTTCGTCGCCGGTCATCATCAGGCGCTCGCCAGGATGGCTGCCGCGCTCGGGACTGCCGCCGCAGGCGCCGCCGGCGTCTTGCCGATCGAGGCCCAGGCGTCGCGCAGGTCGACCAGCAGGACCTGCACTTCGTCCAGCATGTCCACCGAGTTCTTCAGGTTGGCCTGCAGCAGGCGGTCGGTCATGTAGCCGTAAAGACCGTCCAGGCTGTTGGCGATGTCGCCGCCGGCCTTCTTGTCCAGGCTGGCGCGCAGGCCGTCGTTGACGATCTCGATGGCGCGCGAAATCGATGCGCCTTTTTCCTGGATCTTGCCTGCCTTCATATGGAGGCGTGCGGAGTGGATCGCGGCGAGTGCGCCGTCGAACAGCAGGACGATCAGCTCATGGGGCGACGCGGCGACCACCGAGGTCTCCAACCCTACCTTGGCGTAAGCTTGCACGCCGCGTGGCGTCATTCCAAACATCTTGAACCTCCGTGTGAAACTTTTCGATTTGAACGGACTGTAATGTACCTAGTTAACGGCCGGATTCATCCGAACTTAAGAGCAATGAATCCCTGCTATTTCGCTGCTTGGCCGGGTTTGTCATAGTGTCAATCCCGTCGCGCACCCGCGCCAGCACCGCGCTCCAGGGCTCGCCGCGCCGCTGGCGGATCAGGCGCGCGCGCGGATACCAGGGGCTGTCGCTGCGATCCAGCAGCCAGCGCCAGTCGGTGGCGGCCGGCAGCAGGATCCAGACCGGCTTGCCGAGGGCGCCGGCCAGGTGGGCGATGCTGGTGTCGACGGTGATGACGAGATCCATCGCCGCGCACAGCGCCGCCGTGTCGCCGAAGTCGGCCAGGCGCGCGCCGAACGTGCGCACCGGACTGGCGGCGAGCGGGGCGGCATCCTCGGGACGGTGGCGGTCCTGCAGCGAGACGAAGTCGCAGGCCGGGCTCAGGATCTCCGCCAGCGTGGCGAAATCGATGCTGCGCCGCTGGTCGTCCCTGTGCTCCTGGCTGCCGCGCCAGGCCAGGCCCACGCGCGGTTTGTCCGCCGGTCCGAGCAGGGCGGTCCAGGCGGCGGCCCTGGCGGCATCGGCCCGCAGGTAGGCCGGCGGTGCGGGGATGGTTTCGAGCGCGCTGCCGAAAGCCAGCGGCAGCGACATCAGCGGGCAGTGGTAGTCGAACGGCGGCAGCGCCTCGCCGCGCGCCAGGACCATGGCCGGTCCGGGCAGGGTGCGCATCAGGTTCACCAGCGTGGGCGGCACCTCGAGGATGACGCGGGCGCCGCGCGCCGCCGCCAGCGTGGCGTAGCGGCAGAACTGCAGGGTGTCGCCGAGGCCTTGTTCGGCGTGCAGGAGTATGGTCTTGCCGCCCAGGTCCTGTTCCCCCAGCCACAGCGGCTGTACAAAGTCACGCCGCTGGCGCGACACCGACAGGTGCGAGACCCGCCAGCGCCACTCGTAGCCGCGCCAGCCTTCGGCGAAGCGGCCGTGGCGGAGATGGAGCAGGGCCCGGTTCCAGTGGGCCTCGGCATTGCCGGGCTGGAGCCGCAGCGCCGAGTCGAAGCTGTGCAGGGCGTCGTCGTGGCGTCCGAGTTCCTGCAGGACGGCGGCGCGGTTGTTCCAGGCCTGGCCATCGTCCGGCTGCAGCGCCAGCGCCTGGTCGTAGCAGGCGAGCGCCTCGTCGAAGCGGCGCAGCGCCTGCCAGGTGTTGCCATAGTTGTACCAGGCGTCCACATTGGCGCGGTCCAGCTCCAGCGCCCGCGCATAGCTGGCCAGCGCTTCCTCGAGGCGGCCGCCCGCCTTGAACACATTGCCCAGGTTGCCGTGCAGCGCCGAGACGCCGTCGCCGGTCTCGCGGGCGGCCAGCAGGAATTGCTCCGCCGTGGCGAGGTCGCCGGCCTGCCAGGCGAGGATGCCGATGTGGTGCAGCAGGTCGAACTGGCCCGGCTGCAGCAGCAAGGCCTGCTCATAGGAGGCCAGGGCCTGGCCCAGCGCGCCCTGGCGATGCAGCGCGAGTCCCTGTTCGAACAGATGCGCGGCCCGCGGATCGATGAAGCCGCTCATCTGGGGCCGCCCGCCAGTGCATCGAGGTCGGCGCGCACCCGGGCCAGCACGGCGCTCCAGTCCTCGCCGTATCCCTGGCGGACCAGGCGCGCGCCCGGATACCAGGGGCTGTCGCCGCGCTCCAGCAGCCAGCGCCAGTCCGGCGCATACGGCAGCAGGATCCAGACCGGCTTGCCGAGGGCGCCGGCCAGGTGGGCGATGCTGGTGTCGACCGTCACCACCACGTCCATGACGGCGCACAGGGCGGCGGTGTCGCCGAAGTCGTGCAGCTGCGCGCCGAAGTCGCGCACCGCGCCGGCGGCGAGGGCCGCCGCATCGCTCGCGCGGACCTCCTTCTGCAGCGAGACGAATTCGCAGGCCGGCGTGAGCGCCTGCGCGAATTCGGCGAAGGCGATGCTGCGGTGATGGTCGTTCGTGTGGTCCGGATTGCCGCTCCAGGCCAGGCCGGCGCGCACGCGGGCGGCCGGGCCCAGCAGCGTATGCCACTGCGCGATCCGCTCGGGGGCGGCGCGCAGGTAGGAAGGCGCGGCCGGGATGGTGGCGAGTTCGGTGCCGAAGGCCAGCGGCAGGCTCATCATCGGGCAGTGGAAGTCGAAGTCGGGCAGCGCCTCGCCACGCGCCAGCACGCGCGCCGTGAAGCTGGACTGCGAGCCGGTCAGCGAGCCGGACAGCAGGCCCACCAGCGCCGGCTGCACCTCCAGGATCACGCCGGCGCCGCGCGCCGCCAGCAGGCCGGCATAGCGGGCCATCTGGATCGTGTCGCCCAGGCCTTGTTCCGCCCACAGCAGGATGGTCTTGCCCGCCGGGTCCTGCTCGCCCAGCCACAGCGGCTGCTCGAAGCGCTGCAGTTCGCCGTCCTGCATCAGCTGGTCGACCTTCCAGCGCCATTCGTTACCCTGCCAGCCTTGCGCCAGGCGTCCGCGCAGCAGCGCCAGCAAGCCGAGGTTCCAGTGTGCGGCGGCGAGTTCCGGATCGAGTCCGATGGCGTGCTCGAGGTCGGCCTGGGCCGCATCGAGGCGTCCCAGGTCCTTGAACAGCTTGGCGCGGTTGACGTAGGCGTCGGCGTAGTCCGGGCGGCAGGCCAGTGCCCGCGCGAAGCTGTCCAGCGCGGCCTCGTGCCGGCGCAGCCGCAGCAGCAGGTTGCCGCGGTTGTTGTGGGCTTCGGCGTGTTCCGGTTGCAGCTTCAGCGCGGCATCCAGGCTTTCCAGTGCGGTATCGAAGCGGCCCATCTCATCGAGCGCCCTGGCGCGGTTCACGAGGGCGTCGGCATAGTCCGGGCGGCAGGCCAGTGCGCGCTCGAAGCTTTCCAGCGCCGCTTCCTTGCGCCGCTGGCGCATCAGCAGGTTGCCGCGATTGTTGTGGGCTTCGGCATGTCCCGGCTGCAGCCCGAGCACGGCGTCGATGCTGGCCAGCGCTTCCGCCAGCAGCCCGAGCTGCTGCAGCGCCACGGCGCGGTTGTTCCAGGCCTGCACCAGGCCGGGATCGAGCGCGAGCGCCCTGTCGTAGCCGGCCAGCGCTTCCTCGTGACGGCCCAGCGCCAGCAGGGTGTTGCCGCAGTTGTAATGGGCGTCCGTGTATTCCTGGTCGATTGCGAGCGCCTGCGCGTAGGCGGCCAGCGCCGCCTCGTGGCGGCCGCAGGCCTTCAGGACGTTCCCGAGCGCGTTCCACACCGCCACCGCGCCGCCGTCGATCTCGAGGGCGGCGTACTGGAATTGTTCCGCGGTGGCGTAGTCGCCGGTCTGGTAGGCGAGGATGCCGATGTGGTGCAGCACCTCGGCGTAGCCTGGCTGCAGCTGCAGCGCCTGTTCGTACGCCGCCAGCGCCTCGCCCAGCGCGCCCTGGCGGTGCCACTCCAGGCCCTGGGCGAACAGCCGCTCGGCCCGCGCTTCGATCGGGCCGCTCATGGCCGGTTTTCCGCCAGGGCGTCGAGGTCGGCGCGCACGCGCGCCAGCACGGCGCCCCAATCCTCGCCGAGCTGCTGGCGGTACAGGCGCGCACTCGGATACCACGGACTGTCGCTGCGTTCCACCAGCCAGCGCCAATCGGCCGCATAGGGCAGCAGGATCCAGACCGGCCGGCCCAGCGCGCCGGCCAGGTGGGCGATGCTGGTATCGACCGCCACCACCACATCCACGGCGGCGCACAGGGCGGCGGTATCGGTGAAGTCGTGCAGCAGTTCGCTGAGATCGCGCACCGCGCTGTCCGCGAGCAGCGGCAGGTCGGCTTCGCGATGCTCCTTCTGCAGCGAGACGAATTCGCAGGCCGGAGTGAGCACGCGCGCGAATTCCTCGAAGGGGATGCTGCGGTTGTGGTCGTTCTTGTGGACGGGGTTGCCGCTCCACGCCAGGCCCACGCGCGGACCGCGGGCAGGGCCCAGCAACTCACGCCAGCCGGCTTCCCGGACGGGGTCGCTGGACAGATAGGCGTCCGGGGCCGGAATCGTGGCAAGGGTCGTCTTGAACGCCAGCGGCAGGCTCAGCAGCGGGCAATGGAAATCGAAGGCCGGCAGCGCGTCGCCCTTGGCGATCACCTCGGCGGCGCCGGACAGGGGCTGTATCAGCTTCACCAGCGGGCGCTGGACTTCGATGATGACGCGCGCGCCGCGCGCCGCCACCATCGGCACGTAGCGGCAGAAGTGCAGGGTGTCGCCCAGCCCCTGCTCGGCATACAGCAGGATGGTCTTGCCCGCCAGGTCCTGCTGGCCGAGCCACAGCGGCTGGGGGAAGTCGCGGTTTTCGCGGAACACCGCCAGGTGCTCGGCTTTCCAGCGCCATTCGTAGCCGTCCAGGCCCTGGCCGAATTCACCCATCCGCATGCACACCAGCGATTTGTTCCAGTGGGCGGCGACGAAGTCGGGCTTGAGCTCGATCGCCTTGTCGAATTCGCGCAGCGCGGCATCGAACTGGCCGATGCCCTCGTACAGGTTGCCGCGGTTGTTGTAGATCATCGGCTCGTTCGGGTTCAGCGCGATCGCGATGTCATAGCTGGCCAGCGCGCCTCCCGTGTCGCCCATGTCCTGCAGCAGATTGCCGAGGTTGAGATGACCGCTGATTTCCTTCGGGGCGATCCCGATCGCGCGGGCCAGGCTCGCGCGGGCCGCGTCGTGGCGGCGCAGCCTTTGCAGGGCGATGCCATGCCCGACCAGCGCGTTGTAGTGCGCCGGCGCGAGCGCGAGCGCGCGCTCGTAGGCTTCCACGGCCTCCTCGCAACGGTCCAGTTCGCGCAGCGTATTGCCGCGCACGACCTGGGAATCGGCGTCATCGTCTTCCTTCAGGGCGATCGCCTTGTCGAAGCTGGCCAGCGCCGCTTGATACTCTTTCCGGCGATGCAGCAGCAGGCCGCGGTGGAGGTGGGCCAGGCGGTTGTCGGGATCGGCGGCGATCGCCGCCTGCAGGCACTCCAGCGCCTCGTCGTGGCGGTCGCATTCCATCAGGAGCCGTCCGCGCTCCAGCTGGGCCTCGGCATAGGCGGGCCTGAGCGTGGCCGCTCGTTCGTAGGCGGCCAGCGCGCCGTCGTGGTCGCCGCGCGCGCGCAGCAGGTCGGCCTTGCGCTTGTGGGTTTCGGGTACCTCGGGCCCCAGCGCCAGCGAGCGCGCGTAGCTTGCCTGCGCCTGCTCGTAAAGGCCCAGTGCGGCCTGGTTGGCAGCGAGGTTCGACCAGCCGTCCGCGTAATCGGGCTGGATCCCGATGGCGGTCTCGAAACTGCGCATCGCCTCGTCGCGGCGGTGCAGGTAAACCAGGATGTTGCCGCGGTTATTGTGGGCGGCCGCCAGGCCGGGCGCCAGGGCCAGGGCCTGGTCGACGCTCGCGAGCGCCGCGGCGTAGCGTTTCAGGTCCTGCAGCACGACCGCGCGGTTGTTCCAGCCCGAGACGTCGCCCGGCAGCAGCGCCAGCGTGCGCTCGTAGCTCTGCAGGGCGTCCTCGAGCCGGTCGAGGCGCCGCAGCACGTTGCCGCGGTTGTAGTGCGCATCCGCATTCGCATCGTCCAGCCGCAGGGCTTCGTCGTAACAGGCCAGTGCCGCGGCATGCTGGCCGAGGGCCTGGTACACATTGCCCAGGTTGCCATAGGCGGTCGACACCTGGGGATTGCGCTCGATGGCGGCGCCGATGAACTGCAGGGCGATGTCGTGATTGCCCGCATGATAGGCCGCGATGCCGATGTGGTGCAGGGCGTCGAAATGACCCGGCTCGCGCTGCAGTGCCTGTTCGTACAAGTGGACGGCCGTGCCCAGGTCGCCGCGGCGGTGCGCGTCCAGTCCCTGGGCGAAGAATTCGTCGGCTTGGCTCGGTGGTGCTTGGTCGATGGTGTGCATGCGCGGGATGTCCAGTTAAAGAAAACGCCGGCGCTGACGAAAACGGCAACAACAGCGCGGGCGAGTTTTGACAGCCAGCATTGTAGCGAGAGGCAGCGAAGATTTATTGCCCGTTGTAATCGTGAAAGCGCCCTTAATTCAAGGGTTTGCAAGACGGAGGGCGTAGCAGGGAAATCATGAAAAGTTGGCCATATCCAACTTTTTTTAAAAAATACCCTCAAGCTTTTTCGAAGCACTCCGTTAAAGAAATCAACCCCGCTGAACAAGCGACGAACCAACAAACGAACTTACCAAGCCGTACTCTGATAACAGGAGAACCACCATGTCCGTCATTAACACCAACCTGGCTTCGCTGAACGCACAACGCAACCTCGGCACCTCCGCCAACGACCTGTCGACCTCGCTGCAGCGCCTGTCCTCGGGTCTGCGTGTGAACAGCGCCAAGGACGACGCGGCCGGCCTGTCGATCGCCACCAAGATGGACTCGCAGATCCGCGGCATGACCGTGGCAGCGCGTAACGCCAACGACGGCATCTCGCTGATCCAGACCGCCGACGGCGCACTGTCGAACATCTCCGACGCGCTGCAGCGTATCCGCGAACTGGCGGTGCAGGGCTCGAACGGCACCAACGGCACTGCCGAATGGAGCAACATCAACACCGAAGTCCAGTCGCTGAACACTGAAATCGGGCGTATCTCGACCGACACCAAATTCAACGGTGCAGCAGTGCTGAGCGGCACCGCCGCCACCAAGGACATCCAGGTCGGCGCCGATACCGGCCAGAAGATCACCATCAGCTTCGGCTCCGACACCGCCTTTGCCGGCATGACCATCGGTGCGATCACCGACGGCGCCTCCGCAACGGCAGCCCTGGCCCAGGTCGACAGCGCCCTGAGCGCACTGAATACCGAGCGCGCTTCGCTGGGTACTGCGCAGAACCGCATGGGCTACGCGATCAACAACCTGAACAGCTCGATCGAAAACCAGTCGGCCGCCAAGAGCCGCATCATGGATACCGACTTCGCTGCTGAAACCGCCAAGCTGACCCGCGCCCAGATCCTGCAACAGGCCGGTACCGCGATGCTGGCCCAGGCGAACCAGGTGCCGAACGGCGTGATGAGCCTGCTGCGCTGATCGAACGTTATAATTCGGATAGGAAAGCTGAGCGAGGTGTTGCGGAAACACCTCGCCCAGCGTCGTTTTGGAAAGGAGTGTCGTGATGCTGAATCCCTTATCTGGTAGCGTACAGGCTGCACCCGGGAACGCAGCGGCGCCGGCGTCCAATTCGCCATCCAGGGGGGCGCCGGCTGCACCGGGCGCCAACGCCGGCAACCAGGGACCGGCGCCGGCTCGCGATGCGGTGGAAAACGCGGTCGGCAAGCTGAACGAGAATCCGCAGTTCACCGCCCAGGGCTTGCGTTTCTCGATCGACGAGGAAAGCGGCAAGACGGTGGTCAAGATCGTCGACACCTCGACCCAGGAAGTACTGCGCCAGTTCCCGAGCGCGGAGGCGCTGGCGCTGGCGCACTCGATCGACAAGATGCAGGGCCTGCTGTTGCGGGAAAAAGCATGATGGGCGCCTAGCGCCCTTTTTTCTTTTGATAAGGACACACGATGGCAATCGTTTCGACCGGTATCGGATCAGGTCTGAACATCGAATCGCTGGTCACCCAGCTGATGCAGGCCGAGAGCACGCCGCTGACCCAGCTTCAGGCCAAGGAAACCAGCTACAAGTCGAAGCTGTCGGCCTTCGGTACGCTGAAAAGCGCGATTTCCTCGTTCCAGACGGCCGTCAAGTCGGTCACCGGTACTTCGCTGGCTGCGCTGACCGCCGCTTCCAGCGACGAAACCATCATGAAGGCCAGTACGCCTGCAGGCGGCGGCGCCACCGCCGGTACGTATGCCATCGAAGTCAGCAAGCTGGCCACCAGTGACAAGCTGAGTTCGGCCGGCGTCGATCCCACCAAGATCTTCAGCCCGGCGAACAGCTCGATGACGATCAGCGTCGGCAGCGGCAACCCCGTCAACATTCCCCTCGACGATTTCTCGATGTCGGGACTGGCGAGCGCGATCAACGGCGCCGATGCCGGCGTGACCGCCACCGTCATCAACGACGGCACCATGAACCACCTGGTGGTCACGGCCAAGGATACCGGTTCGGCCAACACCGTGAAGATCGCGGCCACCGGCAGCGTGGCCCAGTTCGATAATACCGATCCGATGACGACCACGATGAGCTGGCAGCAGAAGGCCGGCGACGCTCGATTCACGGTCGACGGAATGCCCGTGGTCAAGTCGTCCAATACCGTGACCGACGCGATCAAGGGCGTGACCCTGAACCTGGCCAAGACCAATGTCGGCGCTCCGGTCAATGTGACGGTCGCCAAGGACTCGGACACGATCAAGAAGAACGTCCAGGGCCTGATCGACGCCTACAACAAGATCGCGAGCACGGTCGGCAACCTGACTTCGTACAACACCTCGACCAAGACCGGCGCCGTGCTCAACGGCGACTCGTCGGCGCGCGGCATCCTGAGCCAGCTGCGCAGCGAACTCGGCAAGGCGACCTCGGACGCGGGCGACCTCAAGAACCTGTCCGACATCGGCATCGTGTTCCAGCGCGACGGCACCTTGATGCTGGAGAAGCCCGACAAGCTGCAGAAGGCGATCGACAGCAACTTCGACAACCTGAGCAAGCTGTTCTCGTCGACCAGCGGCGTCGGCACCCGCCTGACCGCCCTGACCACCGACATGCTGGGCTCGAAAGGCGTGATCCAGACCCGCACCGACGGCATCAACGACACGCTCAAGCGCATGAGCGACCAGGAAAGCACGATCCAGGATCGCCTGACGCAGACCGAAGCGCGCTACCGGAAGCAGTTCAACGCGCTCGACACCGCGATGGCCAACATGAAGAGCACCAGCAACTACTTGGCCACGCAGCTGGCCTCGCTGTCTTCCTCTTACTAACCGTCTAGCTGTCGGCGATCACCACGCGGTTCTTGCCGCTGGTCTTGGCCTTGTACATCGCATTGTCGGCGCGCGCCATCAGCGCGGCCTGATCCTCGTTCTGGCGGCGCAGGGCCACGCCGCAGGAGAAGGTGATCAGCATCTTCTCGTTCTCATGCAGGAAGAAGTGCCTGGTCAGCTCGCGCTGCACCCGCACCATCGCCGCGCTGGCGGCTTCCACAGTCGTCTCCGGCAGCAGGATCAGGAACTCCTCGCCGCCGAAGCGCGCGATCACGTCCATCGAGCGCAGCGTGTCCTTGACCACTTTCACCAGATGGCGCAGGGCCTTGTCGCCGRCCAGGTGGCCGTAGGTATCGTTGAGCTTCTTGAAATTGTCGAGGTCGAGCAGGGCCACGCACAACGGCGTGCCGCGGCGGTCGGCGCGCGCGCTTTCGCGCTCGAACACGTCGTCCAGGCCGCGCCGGTTCAGGCTGCCGGTCAGCTGGTCTTCGCGCACCAGTTCGCTCATGTGCTGCAGCTTCGCTTCCAGGTCCTTGATGCGCGCTTCCGCTTCCTGCACCTCCTGGTGGGCGGCCAGCATGCGGTCGCGCGAGGCCAGCGCCTCGGCCTGCACCGCGCGGGTCTCGCGCAGTACTTCTTCCAGCACCAGGTTGAGTTCCTCGATGTTGGCGGCGGCGCGGATGCGTTCCGAGAAGCCGCCGATCTTTTCCTGGTAACTGCCGGTCGAGGCCGCCACCGAGCCGAGCCGGTCGATGAAGGTCATCATCATGTTCTTCATGGTCGACTTGACGTCGGCGATGCCGGTCTTCAGCTGGCCCTGCTTGTAGATGACGTCCTTCAGGCTGCGCGTCGCGTCTTCCAGCGCGCGCGCGTCGAGCGGACCGGAAATCAGGTCCTGGACCGCGGCGATCTGGCCGCGCATCCAGCTGTCGTCGTCCAGCAGTTCGCTGACGTTTTCCAGCAGCAGCTTGAACAGGCGCAGCAGCAGCTCCTGCTGCTCGCCGCTGTCGCCGCTCTTCAGTTCGATCTGGTAGCAGAGTTCCTTCAGGCGTGCGCCGATCTCGTGCAGCGCCGCCTCGTCGTGCGCGGTCCTGACGGCGGCGCCCAGCGATTCGGCCTCGCCGGCCAGCGGCGACGCCGCCGGCAGCAGGGCGGCCACGGCGAAGCTCAGGGTGCGGCTGAGCAGGTCGCGCATCAGCTTGGCTTCGGCGTTCTCGACGCCCAGCGCCATCACCGGATGGGTGTGGCGGCGCAAGTGCTTCTCGGCCAGCTGCGACAAGGTGCGCGCATAGCCGTCCCAGTCGCGCTGCTTGACCGCGCGGTTCAGGCGGGTGCCGAACTCGGCCAGTTCGCCGGGCGTGTCGGCGAGACGGTAGGCAAAGCCGGACAGCACGTTTTCCGCGCCCGGGTCCGGCTCGGGAGCCGGGGCGGCAGGCGGCGCCGCGGGCAGGGCGAGGCCGGCGATCTCGTTATAGATCTCGCGGTAGGCGTCGGGCGTGGGCGCGATGCGCCGCGTCGCCAGGCGGCGAAAGGCTTCCCGGGCGATCTCGGCCGGGTTCAGGGGAGAGCTGGACATGTGCGACGTTGCTACTTCGAATAGTTATTATCGCCATCGTAACGCTGTTTCCTGATGTCGATCGATCGAAAAAACACCGGAATACCACTCAGTTATGCGGAATGTATTGACATGGTGGCAAGTTCCTGGTCAATCAGTCAATGAGCTGATTGCGGATGGCGTAATGGGTCAGCTCGGCGCTGGTCTTGAGCTTCATTTTCGACAACAGGCGCGAGCGGTATTCGCTGACCGTCTTGACCGACAGCGACAGTTCCCTGGCGATCTCGCTGACCGTCTTGCCGGAGGCGATCATCGTGAGCGTCTGGTATTCGCGGTCCGACAGGGTGTCGTGGACCGGCTTCTCATGGTCTTCGCCGAGCTGGGCCGCCAGCACCTGGGCCAGCTGGGCGCTCACGTAGCGCTGGCCGCCGGCCACCTGGCGGATCGCATTGACCAGCTCGCGCGGCGCGCTCTGCTTGGTCAGGTAGCCGGAGGCGCCCGCCTTCAGCGAGCGGATCGCGTACTGGTCTTCCCGGTGCATCGACAGCATCAGCACTGCCAGCTCCGGTTTGTCGTCCTTGATCTGCTTGAGCACTTCGATGCCGTTGCGGTCGGGCAGGGAGATGTCGAGCAGGAGCACGTTGCAGCGCGACTTGCGGAACAGCTTGACGGCGTCAAGGCCGGTCTCGGCTTCGCCGACGACGGAAATGTCGCGTTCCTCGGCGAGGATCTGTTTCAGGCCGGCACGCACGATGGCGTGGTCGTCGGCGATAAAAACGCGGATGCTGGCTTTTTCTGTCATGCTCGGGTTAGTTCGGATTGCAGCCTGATCTTGACGACCACCATCGTGCCGCCGCCGGGCGCGGGCGACAGGTTCAGGGTGCCGCCCAGCGCACGGGCCCGCTCGCTCATGCCGCGCAGCCCGAAGGAGTGCGGCTTGACGCGGTCGGCCGGGGTGATGCCGCGGCCATTATCGCAGATGGAGAGGGTCAGGTGCTGGCGCTGGCGGCGCAGGCTCACCGTGACCCGGGTGGCGTGGGCATGCTTGGCGATATTCGTCAGCGCTTCCTGGAAGATGCGGAACAGGGCGCTGGCGCGGTCCGGGTCGAGTTCGCCCTCGATTTCCTGGCCGTCGGCGGCGCCGTCGATACGCACGACGCAGGCGATGCCCATCTGCTTCTCGAACTCGCGCGCCTGCCATTCCATCGCGGCAACGATGCCCAGGTCCAGCGTCGACGGCCGCAGGTCGAGCGAGATCCGGTGCACGGCCTCGATGGTGCGGTCGACCAGGCTGTCCAGGTAGTCGGCCTTTTCCTGCAGCACCTTTTCCTGCGGCAGGCGCGCTGCCAGCATGGCCAGCGCCATCTTGATCGCCGTGAGGTTGCCGCCGAGATCGTCGTGGATCTCGCGCGCGATGCGGGTGCGCTCCTGTTCCTTGACCTGCTCGATGTGCTCGGTCAGCTCGGCCAGGCGGGCGCGCGAGCGGCGCGTCTCTTCCTGTTCCAGCTTGCTGGCCGTGATGTTGGTCATGATGCCGTCCCACTGCATGCCGCCGCCGTCGAGCGGGGACGGGGTGGCGCGCAGGTTGATCCACTTGACGT
This sequence comes from Massilia sp. 05N420, assembly GCF_056397205.1. Classification (NCBI taxonomy): domain Bacteria; kingdom Pseudomonadati; phylum Pseudomonadota; class Betaproteobacteria; order Burkholderiales; family Oxalobacteraceae; genus Massilia; species Massilia sp. 05N420. The sequence continues at coordinate 108,161 of NZ_JBFTMX010000008.1, read as the reverse complement.
CGTTCCAGGTGTCGTTGATCCGGATCCTGCCTTCCCAGTTCCAGGCGCTGCCGTTCGCCTTCGAGGCCAGCATCGCGTCCTGGTAGCTCTTGCGGTCTTCGGGCAGGATCAGTTCCGGGAAGCGCGTCGGATCCTGCTGCAATTCGCTCACCGACAGCCCGAGCAGGGCGCCGCAGCCCTCGCTGAGGTAGGGAAAGGCGCTGCTGCCGTCCGGGTGCAGCACGAACTGGTAGACCAGTCCCGGCGTATGGTCGACCACCGCGTTGAAGCGCGCCTGGTACTGCTGCAGGGCAGTGCTGGCGGCGTGGGCGAGCGACTGGTCGTCGCCGATCGCCAGGAACAGCGAGCGGCCGTCGCGCAGGATGCGCAGGAAGCATAGCTTGATCGGATAGCGGCTGCCGTCGGCGCGCAGGAAACGGGTAGCCAGGCTGACCTGGGCGCCGACTTCCGGACCCAGCGAGGCCAGCAGTCCTTCGAGTTCGGCCCGGTCCAGCGCGGGGGCGAGGTCGAGCGGCGTCATCGCGTTCAGTCGGGCCAGGTCGTGGCCGAGGTTCTGGCGCGCCGCCTGGTTGACGTCGACCAGCAGCAAGGTGTCGGCATCGATCAGGTAGATCTCGGTGGCGGCGGCCTGCATGGCCGGGGCCAGTTTCGTCTCATTGTTCATCTTGTTGTTCCATCAGCGGCGCCGTGCGCGCCATTGGACGACGAAGCGCCGCAGCACCCGGGAGGCGCGGCTCGCGTGGCGGCTGCCGAAGCGGGCGCCGCGCCGGTTGCGCCAGCGGCGCAGCGTGCGCCGCATGGCCCGCAGCAGCCGTCCGGCCTGCACGAAGGCGTGGCTGGCGCGCAGCYGGCCGACCCAGTGGTCTTTCAGCGTCATGAACCAGCCGTGGAAGCGCGCGAACCAGCCGACCGCGAGCAGGGTCGGCAGGGTCAGCGCGTACAGCCGCGCCACCACCGCCGCGCCGCCCAGCTTGGCGACCACGATGGTGGCGATGCCGGACACCGCATGGCCGTGCGCGATCGCCACCACGGCCAGCAGCTTGACCGGCAACAGCAGCAGGCCGGGCAGCACGAACAGGCACAGCGCGCCCCAGGGCGGCAGCAGGCGCACGCGCGCTTCGAGCGCCGCCAGCAGCGGCCAGCGCGCCAGGCCGGCGCCCAGCCATGCGCCGACGTCCCAGCACCATTCCTCGAGCAGCAGGAAGAGGGCGGCCAGGTGCACCAGCGGCGCGAACAGCCGGGTACGCGCATTCGTCATGGCTCGTGTCATGCCCGAATGATACGGGAAATGGCGGCGTCCGCCGTCACGGCCGTGCCGCGCGCACATCATATTCGTGCGCTTGCGGCTACAATAGGACGCATGAACAAGGCATTTGTAAAAGAGTCCGATAACGACGACGATGACGAAGCCCTGGCGCTGGCCCAACAGATTCCGGCCGGCTCCAAGAACTACATCACCCCGGCCGGGCACAAGGCCATCAAGGACGAGCTGCTGCAGCTGATCGACGTCGACCGGCCTGAAGTCGTGCGCGTGGTGCACTGGGCCGCCTCGAACGGCGACCGTTCCGAGAACGGCGACTACATCTACGGCAAGCGGCGCCTGCGCGAGATCGACCGCCGCATCCGCTTCCTCACCAAGCGCCTCGACTCGGCCTTCGTGGTCGATCCCTCGGTCCACCACGGCAACGACCAGGTCTTCTTCGGCGCCACCGTCAGCTATCTGAACAAGGCGGGCGAGGAGCACACCGTCACCATCGTCGGCATCGACGAGCTCGATCCGCTGAAGGGCCGGATCAGCTGGGTCTCGCCGGTGGCACGCGCGCTCACCAAGGCGCGCGAGGGCGAGGTCGTGACCCTGCAGACGCCGCAGGGCACGGACGATCTGGAAATCCTCAGCGTCGACTATCCCGAACCCATCACGGACTGATTCATGAAACACCCCTCCGGGTCGGCGCGCGAGCCGGATCCCCTTGCCGCGCTGCGCTCGGCCACCGCGAGCCGCCACCAGGCGCTCGACAGCGGGCTGCCGATCGGCGCCGACGATGCCTCCCTCGGCGATTACGCTTCCCATCTCGCCATGCTGCGCGCCTGGCTGGCACCGCTGCAGGCCTGGTTGACGGGCTTCACGGACGGACCGCAATGCGGGCCGCAATTCGACCAGGCCCAGCGGCTGGCCCTGATCGAGCAGGACCTGGCCGAGCGCGGCATGCCGGCCGCGCCGCTGCCCGCGCCTGCGGCATCGGACTGGCCGGCCGCCGCCAGCCCCGCCTGGCGCTGGGGCGTGTGCTACGTAATCGAAGGCTCGCAGCTGGGCGGCGCCGTCCTGTACCAGCGCCTGCACCGGCGCCTGGCCCCACATCCGCTGCGCTACCTGAAGGGGAACGAGGCCGGTCCCGGCCCGCGCTGGCGCAGCTTCATGCAGGTGCTGCGCGAGCAGGTGCGCAGTCCGGAAGAGATCCTGGAGGCCTGCGCCGGGGCTTGCGCGGCTTTCGACAGCATCCTCGCGCTGGATAGGCACCGCGATTCCTGATCCGCGAATTGTTTTAAAGGTTAATTTCTTATTCGTATTATTTCTTAAGTCAAATAATTCAATTAAGAATGGTGTAAATACATAGTGCGGTTTTGAGTCCGGATAAAATCTTCATAAGCAAATAAATCATCATCATTTCCGTGGTCTAAAACAGGGGAAATGATGAGACAGTTTTACGAATACCATCCAGTCATCGGCTATCGCTATATTCCCGGCCTGCGGGTTCGTATCCCGCACGAAGGCGGCGGGTACCTGATGCAAGTCAACGGACTAGGCTTCCGCTCCGATAAAGAATTTGTGCAGGAACGTAGGCCGGGACATCGGCGCGTGCTTGTGTTCGGCGATTCCTTCACGGCCGGCGATGCCGTGCCGAACCGCCGGCGCTATACGGAATTGCTGGAGACATATTYATCCGCCAGCGAGGCCGGCCCGGTCGAATTATTCAATTTCGGCCTGTCTTCCACGGGTACCGACCAGCAATATCTGATCTGGCGTGAATTCGCCCAGGACATCGAACACGACCTCGTCGTGATTGCGGTATTCGTCGAAAACATCCGGCGCGTCAATGCCCGTTTCCGGCCTCACCACGACGAGCACGGCCGCGAGCGCATTTACGCCAAACCCTATTTCCAGCTCGAAGACGGCGAGCTGCGGCTTTGCCAGGTGCCGCCGCGCCGCGAACCCTTTGACGAAGCCGGGTTGAGCCCCGAGCAGGCCGCTGCGGTCGACCAGGGCGGACGCTTCATGGCGTTGCGCAGGATGGTCACGGCTCTCGGCGTGCGCGACGTGGTGCAGAAGCTTACCCAGTACCAGCCGCTGCCGCATTACGATTCGCCGTCGAGCCCGGCCTGGCTGCTGATGCGGGCCATCCTCGCGCAGTGGATCGGTGCACTCGGCAAGCCGGTGCTGCTGCTGCCGATTCCCCTCCCGCAGCACCTCGACCAGACCTGCGACGCCGCGCCTTACCAGGCCCGCTTCGCCGAACTGGCGGCCGACCTGGGCTGTGCGCTGCACGATCCTTTGCCCGGGCTGCTGCGCATTGCCCCGGCCGAGCGGCGCCGCCTGCGCTGGGAAAAGGACATCCATTTCACGCCGGCCGGACACGAAGCGCTGGCGCGCTCGCTCGAACCCGTGCTGGCCGGGATGCTGGCGCAGAGGCCGAGCCCTTTGCCGGCGGCCGAGCTGCGGGAGCTCGCATGAGCGCGACCATCCTGGGCATTGCCGGCTACTACCACGACGCGGCGGCGGCGCTGGTGCGCGACGGCGAGATCGTCGCGGCCGCGCAGGAAGAGCGCTTCACGCGCAGGAAGCACGACCCTTCGTTTCCCGTCAACGCCATCAACTACTGTCTCGAGGAAGGCTTCGTCGATGCCGTCGATCTCGACGCGATCGTGTTCTACGACAATCTGCTGCTGACCTTCGACCGTGTGGTGCAGAACGCCTGCGCGGGCGGACCGGACGGGCGCAGGCTGTTCGCCCAGGCCGCCGGCAATCTGCTGGGCGACAAGATCTGGGTCAACGAGCACGTGCAGCGCACGCTCGGCACGCTCGGACGGGAAGGACGGGTGCTGTTCACCGAACATCACATGGCGCATGCCGCCAGCGCCTTCTATCCTTCGCCCTTCGACAGCGCCGCGGTGCTGACCATCGACGGCGTCGGCGAATGGGCCACCACCAGCCTCGGCCTGGGACATGGGCGCAGGCTCGAGCTGTTCGCCGAAATCGACTACCCGCACTCGCTGGGCCTGCTGTACAGCGCCTTCACCAGCTTCTGCGGCTTCAAGGTCAATTCCGGCGAATACAAGCTGATGGGACTGGCGCCCTACGGCCGTCCGAAATACGCCGACCGCATCCGCGACCACCTGATCGACATCCGCCCGGACGGCTCCTACCGGCTCGACATGGCCTGGTTCGGCTATATCGACGGCATGGCGATGGCCGGGCCGCGCTTCGCGGAGCTGTTCGACGGTCCGGCGCGCGCGCCCGAGTCGCAGATCACGCGGCGCGAGATGGACCTGGCGGCCAGCATCCAGCAAGTGACCGAGGACATCGTCCTCAGGACCGCGCGCCACCTGCGCCGCCTCACCGGCGAAAAGAACCTGGTCCTGGCCGGTGGCGTGGCGCTCAACTGCGTCGCCAACGGCAAGCTGGCGAAGGCCGGGCTGTTCGACGGCATCTGGATCCAGCCGGCGGCGGGCGATGCCGGCGGCGCCCTCGGCGCGGCGCTGATGGCGCACCACGGCTACTTCGAGGCGCCGTGCGCGCGTCCGGCCGGGGCCGGCGACGCCCAGCGCGGCAGCTACCTGGGGCCGCGCTATTCGAGTGAGGAGATCCTCGCCTTCCTCGACCGCAAGGGCTACCGCTATCACCGCATCGCGGGCCGCGACGAAAGGCTGGGGCTGGTGGCCCAGGCGCTGGCCGCAGGCAAGATCGTCGGCTGGCTGTCGGGGCGGATGGAATTCGGCCCGCGCTCGCTGGGCGCACGCTCGATCCTGGGCGATCCGCGCAACCCGCGCACCCAGGCCACGATGAACCTGAAGATCAAGTACCGCGAGTCGTTCCGCCCGTTCGCGCCGGCCGTCCTGCGGGAAAAGTGCGCCGACTATTTCGACTACGACGGCGACAGCCCCTACATGCTGACGGTGGCGCCGGTGCGCGAGGACCGGCGCCGGCCGATGGATACCAGCGCCTTCGAGGGCGGCGACGACGACATGATGGCGCTGATCAACCAGCCGCGCAGCGACGTGCCGGCCATCACCCACGTCGACTATTCGGCGCGGATCCAGACCGTCGACCGCGACAGCCATCCGGAATTCCGCGCCCTGATCGAAGCCTTCGAGCGCCTGACCGGCTGCCCGCTGCTGGTGAACACCTCGTTCAATGTGCGCGGCGAGCCGATCGTGTGCAGTCCGCAGGATGCCTACCGCTGCTTCATGCGTACCGAGATGGACCTGCTGGTGCTGGAAGACGTGCTGCTGTGGCGTTCGGAACAGGCGCCTCTGCCCGACGACGAAGACTGGAGAAAGACCTATGAGCTCGATTGACGATGCGGTACTGGGTGCGGCCACGGCGGCCCTGTTCGACGCCCTGACCGCGGGCGCCGCGCCGCCGGCCAGGGGGCAGGCGCCATTCCCGATGGGACCGGCCCCGCAGCTGCCCAGCTATTACATCCAGCGCGGTCGGCCGGCGATGGCGCGTGAGGATTTCTTGTCCGCGTCCTGTCTCGATGCCGGCGAGTTCGGGCAGCGCCTGGCGGCCTGCTGGCTGGCGGCGGGCCGGCCGGCACTGGCGGCGCAGGCGCCGCTGGCGGCCGAGACGGCGGCGGCGCTGCACGCCCTCTACGTGCAGGCGCGGCCCGAGGCCGAGCTGTCGCCCTATATCTACCAGATGTTCTAGCCGGGCATGGTGGCCGAACATGAAGAACGCCGATGCGGAAGTCGCTGCGGTGGCGGCCGGTCTCGCGTGCCCGCCGGGCTTCGTCGTGGTGCCGGAGACCGTCCTCCCATGCGGCATCACGGTGCCGGCCTTCGCCGTCGCGCGCTGGCTGGCGGCGTGCGGGCCCGACGGCCAGGTCCTGCTGCGCGAGGATGCGCCGCCGTGGGTGAACGTCAGCTATCACGCGGCGCAGCGCGCCTGTGCGGAGGCTGGGCTTGGCCTGCTGACCGAACTGCAGGCCCTGGCCATCGCGCATGACCTGGCGCGCCAGGACGCGAACTGGAGCGGCGGCGAGGCCGGGGCAGGCGAGTTGTACCGGGGCCTGCACCTGGCCGGCTTCGGCTGCGCCCAGCCGCCTTGCGTGTGCTCTCCCGATGCGCGCGAGCGGCGCTGGCACGTCCTGTCGACCGGCGAGCGCATCCACGATGCCGCGGGCAATGCCTTCAGTTGGGTGTTCGACGACGTGCAGGGCAACCCGGATGGCATCGTGGCGCGCGGCTTCGCCGAGACCTCGCCCACCGTGTCGGGGGCGCCCGGCAGGCGCTGGGAGCGGGGACTGGGCTGGTGGCCGAAGGCCGGACGCTGCTGGTGGGGGCGGGCGCTGGCGCGGGGCGGCGCCTGGTCGTCGCAGGAAGGAGCGGGGCTCTTCACGGTAATCGACGAGAAACCGGGAGCGCAGCGGCCCTACGTCGGGTTCCGCTGTACTTTCCCCGTGTAGTATTTTCCTGATACGCCGCACTATACTCGGGGCATGCACCTGTACCGCGAATATCCGCCCCATCCGCTTCTCGCAGGCCACGTCGCCTGCCTGTGGACCAGCCACGCGGCGCCGAGCGGCGCGCCGGTGCGCCACCGCGTGCTGCCGGACAACTGCATCGACATCCTGTGGCAGGACGGCGCGCCGCTCGGCTTCGTCGCCGGGATGATGTCGCGCCCGCACCGGGTCGAGGTGACGCAGCCGGTGCTGACGGTGGCGGTGCGCTTCCTGCCGGGCGCCGCGCGCGCCTTTTTCGACCTGCCGCTGCACGCCCTGCAGGACGGGCATCCGGCCTTGTCCGAGCTGTGGCCGCGCCATGAGGCGGAGGCGCTGGCGGCAGCCTTGTGGGATCGCGCATCGAGCGCTGAGCAGCGCCTGGCGGTCATCGAGCGTGCGTTGCTGGCGCGCCTGGGCCGCGCCCCGGATGGCGGCCCGGATCGCGCCGGCCGCCTGGTACGCGCGGCCGTCGGGCAGATCGAGCGTGCCGGCGGCGCCCTGCGCATCGAGGAGCTGGCGGGCACGCTGGGCGTCTCGCGCCAGCACCTGGCCCAGCAGTTCCGCGAGCGGGTCGGCCTGAACGCCAAGACCTTCGCCATGGTGTGCCGCTTCCGGCGCGCCAGCGCCGCCCTGCGTGCCGAAGCGGGCAGCGGCGCGGGCGCCATCGACTGGGCCGGGCTGGCGGGGGAGTGCGGCTACTATGACCAGTCGCACCTGATCCACGAGTTCCAGCAGTTTGCCGGGGAGACGCCGCAGGACTTCGCGCGGCCGCGGACGGGCCGGGCCGGCTAGAATGCCGGCATGCCCAAGAAAACCCCCACTTTTCCCGGCCCGCGCACGGCGCGCGGCCAGGTCCTCGCGATCCTGCTGTCGAATACCGACCAGGCCGGCGCCGAGCCCCTGCGCGGACGCGTGACGCTCGCCGCCATCGTCCGTTCCCTGAAACGCAAATACCATTGGCCGATCGAGACCACCAGCTTTCCGTCGAATGCGGCGGACGGCCGCGCCACCTGGGCCACCGTGTACAGCCTGCCGGCCGAGGTCATCGACAAGGCGCTGGATGCGCGTGGACGGGATTGGTTGCGCAGCAGCCTCGGAATGTGAAAATCTCACCAAAAACCACAATCTTTACCTGGATTAACAAATTTTTCCCGGAGGAAATCGTATAGTAGGGACTCGTGTCTGGTTTCCCTTTGGCACTCTTTTTGTTGAGGTCATAAAATGTTCAACAAGCTCACGATACGCACCCGCCTCATCGCGACGATGGCCTTCCTTGGACTGATCATCCTGGCATTCGGCTTGCTGGGCGTTTTCGGCATGCGCTCCCTCGAGTCCTCGCTGGAAGACGTGTATTCGAACCAGCTGGTGTCGAGCATCTCGGTCAACGATTCGAAGAATTTCCTGTCCCGCGCCCGTTTCGCCATCGACCGCGCCGCCCTGCATCCCGAGGATCCGGAAGTCGGCAAGACGCTGGAGCGCGTCGCGGCTTTCCTGGCCGATTCCGACAAGTCCTGGGCCGCCTACATGGCCCTGCCTCAGGACGCGGAGGAAAGCGTACTGGCGCGCGACGTCGTCGCCAGGCGCGACGTCTATGTCAGGGAAGGATTGCTGGCGCTGGCGGAGGCGGTGAAAAAACAGGATGCCGCGGCGATCGATGCCCTGAACAACCGGCTCCTGAACCTCTACACCGATTTCAATGACGCTGCCGGCAAGCTGGACCAGTACCAGATCAGGGAAGCGAAGAGCCATTACGAAAGCGGCGTGCACCTGGCCGACAAGGTGATGTACACGTCGATTGCCGGCATYGTGATCGGCGCCCTGCTGATCATGGTCTCGTCGGTGTCGCTGGTGCGCGCGATCATGGGCCCGCTGGACCAGGCGCTGCGGCACTTCCATGCGATGGCCGAAGGCGACCTGGCCACCAGCGTGGTCATCGAGCGCGAGGACGAGATGGGCAAGCTGCTGGCGGGCCTGGCGAAGATGCAGGGCCAGCTGGCCCGCACCGTGCGCAGCGTGCGCGACAGCAGCAGTTTCATCGCCGGCGCCAGCAGCGAGATCGCTTCCGGCAACCTGCACCTGTCGGGCCGCACCGAGGAGCAGGCCAGCAGCCTGGAGGAAACAGCGTCCTCGCTGGAAGAACTGACGTCGACGGTGCGCCATAATGCCGACAACGCACGCCAGGCGAACCAGCTGGTGGTGTCGGCATCCGAAGTGGCGCTGCGCGGCGGCCAGCTGGTGGCCCAGGTGGTGGACACCATGGGCACCATCAGCGATTCGTCCAGGCGCATCGTCGACATCATCGGCGTGATCGACGGTATCGCCTTCCAGACGAATATCCTGGCGCTGAACGCGGCCGTCGCCGGCGAAGTGCGCAACCTGGCCCAGCGCTCGGCGGCCGCCGCCAGGGAGATCAAGGAACTGATCACGGCTTCGGTGGCGAATGTCGATACCGGCACCGAACTGGTCGACAAGGCCGGCGCCACCATGAGCGAGGTGGTGGCGAGCGTGGCGCGCGTGACCAGCATCATGTCGGAGATCGTGACCGCCAGCCAGGAGCAGAGCGAGGGCATCGAGCAGATCAACCGCGCCGTGCTGCAGATGGACCAGGTGACGCAGCAGAATGCCGCCCTGGTCGAGGAAGCGGCCGCGGCCTCGTCCTCGCTGCAGGAACAGGCCAGGTCCCTGACGGATGCGGTCGCGGTGTTCCAGCTCGAGCACCATCAGGCACCGCAGCGCGGCGCCATGCTGTTGACCGCCTAGCGGGTGCCTGGGCCTGCGGGCGTTAGCTGGACTTTGAAGAAACTGCTGTAGGATTGTGAGACCGGCGCAACCGGTTTCTACTCAACGTGCCGTCAACCACATTGGAACACACGTGTCCTTCCGCACCCACCCGGAGCTGATCGAGCTTGCCAGCCGCGCCCCAGGCAGGAGCCAGTCGCGCTTCGTCCTCCTGACCCTGCTCGCGGGTGTCGCCGCCTACGTCGCCGTACTTGGCGTTGCCGAAGCGCCGGTCAGCCCGGCCCTGGGCATCGTCGAGATCCAGAGCGCCGGGCTGGCCATCACCGGCCTGCTCACCGGCCTGATGCTGATCGGCCAGATGCAGCTGCGCCGCTCAGCGGCCCTGGCCATCCTCGCGTTCGGCTACCTGTTCTCCTCGGTTGCGGCCTGCGCCTACACGCTGCTGTTCCCCGAATTCATCAGTCTGTTCCAGTCGATCAGCAGCCGGCAGGCCAACGACTGGCTCTACCTCGCATGGCATGGGATCTTCTCGGCCTGCGTGCTCGGCTACGCCTTCGCGAGCGGCGAACCGTCACGCCGCCAGCGCAGGCGCCAGGCAGTGCTGTCGTTATGCACCCTGCTCATCGTCGTCATCGGATTCGCCATCGGGCCGGACCCGCTCGTCGCTTCGCTCGCCGCGAACCGCCGTGCCGGCGGGACCTATTTTGCCGGCATCGGAATCGTGCTGGCGGTGTCGATACTGGCCCTGGCCGCCGTGCTGCAAAAGCGGCCGCGCACCCTGCTCGACCTGTGGCTGAGCGTGGTCATGCTGACCTGGGTGTACGACATCGCGCTGGCGGCCTCCTTCGACAACCAGTCCTTCGATCTCGGCCTCTATGTCGGCAGGCTGGGCAGCCTGCTGGGGTCCCTGTTCCTGCTCGGCGTTCTCGGCGCCGAAAACCTCAGCATCCACGTGCGCCTGCGAGCGGCCTTCGACGACATGATCGAATCGCGGGTGCGCGAAAAGTCCAACGAATTGCTGGCGGCCGTCCTGCACCAGCTGCCCGAAGGGGTGTTCGTCTTCGACGGCGACGAGCGCCAGGCCGTCGTCAACGCACGCGGCAAGGCGCTGATCGACGGCGGCCGGTCCGGGATCATGGACATGGTCGTCGCGCAGGCCGACCGCGCGGCCGGGCAAGGCCCCTTCGAAGACGAGATCGTGGAACGCGTGGCCGCGGGAGACCGCCGGGTGTTCTCGGTCAGCGGCGCGCCGATCTACACCAGCGAAGGAAGCCTGGCCGCCAGGGTGGTCGTCGTGAACGACGTGACCGAGCGGATCGAGGCCGAACGGGCCCAGTGGGAATATCTCGAGCGCCTGCACGCCCTGTTGGAAAACACGCCGCTGGCCGCCATCGAGTGGGGCGGCGACCGCATCGTGCGGCGCTGGAGCAAGCGCGCCGAGGAACTGTTCGGCTGGCCCGCCTCCGAGGTGATCGGCAAACCGATCGATGCCCTCCAGCTCATCCATCCCGACGATCTCCACATCGTCGACGGGATCATGGCTGCGCTCGTCACCGACGAGGCCGCCTACATCAAGAGCGAAAACCGGAATATCCGGCGCGACGGCACGGTCGTGCAATGCGAATGGCACAATTCGGCGCTGCGCGACGAGCAGGGCAGGATCGACGCGGTCTTCTCGCTCGCGCTCGACATCACGGAACGCAAGCAGGCGATGGCGCAGTTGACCGAGGCGGATGCGCGCAAGGACGTCTTCATCGCCACCCTCGCCCATGAGTTGCGCAACCCGCTGGCGCCGATCGCCAACGCTGCCTCGCTGCTCGTGAGCCAGCATGCGGACCGGGAGCGCGTCGAATGGCTCGCGGCGATGATCAGCCGCCAGAGCGCCCGCATGGGCCGCCTGCTCGACGATCTGCTCGATGTGTCGCGTATCGGCCGCGGCAAGATTCAATTGCGGAAGGAGACCATCGACCTGACCGGCCTGGTGCACGAAGCGCTCCAGGTCAGCATGCCGCTCATCGAGGCCGGGCGCCATCGCGTCGACATCGCTTTGCCGGACGAACCCGTGTGGGTGCTTGCCGATCCGGTCCGGATCGCCCAGCTCATGTCGAACCTGTTGAACAACGCGGCAAAGTACACGCCCGCGGGCGGCCGGATCGAGGTGCGGCTCGAGAAAGCGGATGCGCACTGCATGTTCACCGTCAGCGACAATGGCATCGGCATCGAGCCGGACATGCTTTCCCAGGTGTTCGAGGCCTTCGTCCAGGTGGGCAGCGCGCGTCACCTGGCCCAGGGAGGATTGGGCATCGGCCTGTCGCTCGCCCGCGGCCTGGCCGAACTGCATGGCGGCACGCTCACCGCGGCCAGCGAGGGCAAGGATCGCGGCTCCACCTTCACCCTGTGCCTGCCGCTGGCCAGCCGCCATCGGGATGCGCAGCCGCCGGCCGCCGGCTGCGAACCGGCGGCGAAGCTCGAGGCCAGCGTCCTCGTGGCCGACGATAACGTGGACGCCGCCGAGTCCCTGGCCATGCTGCTGCGTGCCCGCGGCGCGGAGGTGACGGTGGCCTACGATGGCGAGCAGGCATTGAGGATGTTCGGCGAGCGCCCGGCGGACATCCTGATTCTCGACCTCGGCATGCCCCACGTCGACGGACTCGAGCTCGCGCGCCAGCTTGCGCGCGTCCATCCCAGGCCCTACCTGATCGCCCTGACGGGCCGCGGCCGCAAGGAAGACCGCACGGAATCGCTGCTGGCCGGCTTCGACGAACACCTGATCAAGCCGGTCGACCTGGAACGCCTGGCGGCGATCTTGCAGCGCGCCGCCTTGAAGACAAACCGGGAGCGAGCTTGAGGCCGGCTTCGAATTTCCTGAACTTCAACATCCGAATTTCCTGATGTTCTTATCGCTTCTGCCGCTATACACTTTGTTGGCAGTTCATAAATAGTTCGTCAGAACAATTCAGAAAGGGACATCGAAATGCGAAGCTTTCCGTTGAAGGCCTTGGGGTTTGTGATCGTGCTGATCCTGCTGGTGGCGCTGGCGCCCTTCGGCACCGTGCCGGCGGGTCACCGCGGCGTGATGACGACCTTCGGCAGCCCGAGCAGCGAGGTGCTGAGCGAGGGCATCCACTTCCGCGTGCCGCTGGCGCAGAAGCTCAACCTGGTCAACGTCTCGATCCAGAAGGGCGAGGGCGACGGCGATGCCGCTTCGCGCGACCTGCAGACCGTGCACACCCGCGTGGCCCTGAACTACCACGTCAAGCCGGAAGCCGCCGTGACGGTGTTCCGCGACCTCGGCAACGAGCCGGGCACGCGCATCATCATCCCATCGGTGCAGGAAGCCGTGAAGGCCGTCACCGCGCGCTTCACGGCCGAGGAGCTGATCGCCAAGCGCACCGACGTGCGCGACCAGATCGTGACCCAGCTGCGCGAGCGCCTGGCGCGCCACGGCATCGTGGTGGACGAGTTCTCGATCGTGAACTTCAACTTCTCGCGCTCCTTCAACGAGGCGATCGAAGCCAAGACCACGGCCGAGCAGCTCAAGCTGAAGGCGGAACGCGACCTGCAGCGCATCGAGGTCGAAGCCAAGCAGCGCGTGGCCCAGGCCAGGGCCGAGGCCGAATCGCTGGCCGTGCAGCGCCAGCAGGTGACGCCGGAACTGATCCGCCTGCGCGAGATGGAGAACCAGCGCCAGGCCATCGAGAAGTGGGACGGCAAGCTGCCCAATGTGGCCGGCGGCGCCATCCCCTTCATCAATGTGAGCCCGGCCAAGTAAAGCTTCCATTTTTCCAATACACGGCGGGCGGCGTCGGGCATGATGCCGCTTTGCCATTCAAGGAGACGAATATGATCAAGGGATTACGTACCGTGAAGTACCCGGTGTCCGACCTCGGCAAGGCCAAGGCCTGGTTCACGGAGGTGTTCGGCAGCGCACCTTATTTCGACCAGCCTTTCTACGTCGGCTTCGCCATCGGCGGCTTCGAACTCGGCCTGGTGCCGGACGGGACGCCGGGCACGGCGGGCTCGGTGGTGTACTGGGGCGTGGACGACATCGAGGCCGAGTTCGCGCGCATCCTCGGGCTGGGTGCGACCGTGCACGAAGCCATCCAGGAAGTCGGGGAGGGGATCAAGGTGGGCGAGCTGGAAGACCCGTTCGGGAATGTGCTGGGATTGATCTACAACCCCGTGTTCGATCTGGCGGCCGTGCGTTGAACGCGCGGGCTCTCCGAGCCCACGCGCAAATCAGGTCCGCTCGCGCTCGACCCGGTTCACGCCGGCCACGCGCCGCAGGTTGCGGATCAGGTGGGCCAGGTGTACGCGGTCCTTCACCTGGATGGTGAAGCGCAGCTGGGTCATCATGTGTTCGTCGTCCTCGTCCATGCCCACATAGGTGATGTTGGCGTCGGACTCGCCGATCTCGGCGGCGACCCGGGCGAGGATGCCCTTCTCGTTGTTGATCAGCAGGCGGATGCGGCAGTCGAAGCGGCGGTTCAGCTCCGTACCCCACTGGACCGCGATCCAGCGGTCCGGCTCCTTGTTGCGCAGGCGCTTGGCCTGCGAGCAATCGCCGGTGTGGACCACCAGGCCCTGGTCGCGGCGCAGCTGGCCGATGATCTGGTCGCCCGGGATCGGCAGGCAGCAGGGCGCCAGCTGCACCGACACGCCTTCGCTGCCGTAGATCGTGACCGGATCCAGTTCCGGCGAACTGCTCGGCTGGGTGGGCACCGTGTCGACCGGATTGTCCATCAGGCCGAAGATGTGGCGCGCCACCAGCGCCGGCATGCGCTTGCCGATGCCGATGTCGGCGTACAGCTCCTCCATCGACTTGGCCGAGGATTCGGACAGCAGCTTCTCGATCGTGGTTTGCTGGATTTCGCCGCGGATGCCCAGCTGGCCCAGTGCCTGCGACAGCAGTTCCTGGCCCAGTTCCACCGATTCGTTCAGGTTGATGGTGCGCAGGTAGTGGCGGATCGCCGAGCGCGCCTTGCCGGTGCGCACAAAAGAGAGCCAGGTCGGGCTCGGGCGCGAGTTCGGGTCGGTCTCGATCTCGACGATGTCGCCATTGTGCAGCTCGGTGCGCAGCTGGGCCGGCTCGTGGTTGATCTTGACGGACACGGTGTGGTCGCCGATGCCGGTGTGGATCGAGTAGGCGAAGTCGAGCGGGGTCGCGCCGCGGGGCAGGGCGATGATCTTCGACTTCGGCGTGAACACGTAGACCGAATCCGGGAACAGGTCGACCTTGACGTGCTCGAGGAACTCGGCCGAGTCGCCGGTCTGCTGCTGGATGTCGAGCAGCGACTGCAGCCAGACGTGGGTACGCTGCTGCAGGTCCGACATGTTCTGGTCGCCGGTCTTGTACAGCCAGTGCGCCGCCACGCCGCTTTCCGCGGTGCGGTGCATTTCCTGGGTGCGGATCTGGAATTCGACCGGGGTGCCGTAGGGGCCGATCAGGGTGGTATGCAGCGACTGGTAGCCGTTGATCTTGCGGATCGCGATGTAGTCCTTGAACTTGCCGGGCATCGGCTTGTACAGGGCATGCAGGGTGCCGAGCGCCACATAACAGTTCGGCACGGTGTCGACGACCACGCGGAAGCCGTACACGTCCAGCACCTGCGAGAACGACAGGTGCTTGTTGCGCATCTTTTTATAGATGCCGAACAGGGTCTTCTCGCGGCCGTAGACTTCGGCATGGATGCCGGCGGCGGCGAGCTGGTTCTTGACGGCGTCGAGGATCTTCTTGACCACTTCGCGGCGGTTGCCGCGCGCGGCCTTGATCGCCTTGGCCAGGGTGCGGTAGCGCAGCGGGTACAGGTGCGAGAACGACAGGTCCTGCAGCTCGCGGTAGATGTCGTTCAGGCCGAGCCGGTGCGCGATCGGCACGTAGACTTCCATGGTCTCGCCGGCGATGCGGCGCTTCTTCGCGGGCGCCATCACGCCCAGCGTGCGCATATTGTGCAGGCGGTCGGCCAGCTTGATCAGGATGACGCGCACGTCGGATGCCATGGCCAGCAGCATCTTGCGGAAGTTTTCGGCCTGGGCCTCGACCACGCTCTGGAATTCGATCTTCTCCAGCTTGGACAGGCCGTCGACCAGGTTCGCCACCTGCGGGCCGAAGCGCTCGAGCAGCTCTTCCTTCTTGACGTCCTGGTCCTCGATCACGTCGTGCAGCAGCGCGGCCATGATGGCCTGGGCGTCGAGCTTCCAGTCGGCGCAGATCTCGGCGACGGCGATCGGATGGGAGATATAGGGTTCGCCCGACTTGCGCACCTGGCCGAGGTGCATCTCGTCGGAGAAGCGGTAGGCTTCCTTGACCTTCTTGAGTTCGGCGGGCGTGAGGTATTCGGCCAGCTTGCTGGCCAGGTGGCTGATCGACGCGACGCCAGGAGCAGGCGCCGGTTCGGCTTCCTGTGGCTTTGCAGGCCGGCTGGGCCGGCCTTTGGTGGTGCCTGAGTGGATGGAATCCGGTGGAGACAAAGTCATACTCGAAGAAAATCGGCCGCTGTGGAGAACAGCATATCAGAACAAGTCGGGGTCAGAGCCCGGTTCATGCGGTTGGGCTCTGACCCCGACTTATTCTCGATTCACTGATTCCGGCTCCAAAATCAGTTGGGGCCAGATCCCAGGCGTAAAAACCGGGATCCGACCCCAAGAAATCTGCCAAGAAATCTGACCCCAAAAATTACATCGGGACCTTTTTCAGCATTTCCAGGCCGACCTTGCCGGCGGCGATTTCACGCAGGGCGACGACGGTCGGCTTGTCCTTGGCTTCGACCTTCGGGGTGTGGCCCTGCAGCAGCTGGCGTGCGCGGTAGGTGGCGGCCAGGGTCAGCTGGAAACGGTTCGGGACGTTTTTCAGGCAATCTTCGATGGTGATGCGGGCCATGGTCTACTCCAAAATGATGATCGGTCGAGGTCGATCGGCGTCAGCCAATGACCCCGGAGGGTTTAATTTTGCGGTTGATGCGCGTGGATTCCCAACTGCGCGAACAGCGAAGCATTGCGGGCCGCCTGCTGGGCGAATCGTGCTCGTGTCGCTTTGACAATCGCCTGCAGCTCGGACAGGGCGACGTTGAACTCTTCGTTGATGATAACATACTCGAACTCGGGAGCGTGAGCGATCTCGCCGCCCGCAGCCAGCAAACGTCGCGTAATGATGTGCGGTTCGTCGGTGCCCCGCTTGTGCAGCCGCTCCTCCAGCGCCGCGATCGACGGCGGCAGGATGAAGATGCCGGCCGCATCCGGGAACAGCTTCTTCACCTGGCGCGCGCCCTGCCAGTCGATTTCCAGCAGGATGTCGGTGCCGTTCTTCATCTCCTGTTCCACCATCAGGCGGCTGGTGCCGTAGTAATTGCCGTGTACCTCGGCCCACTCCAGGAACTCGCCGCGCTCGGAGCGGGCGACGAAATCCTCGGCGGTGGTGAACTGGTAATGGACGCCGTCCTGCTCGCCCGGGCGCGGCGGACGCGTGGTGGTCGAGATCGACAGCTTGATGCCCGGCTCCTGCGCCAGCAGCGCATTGACCAGGGTCGACTTGCCGGCGCCCGACGGGGCCGCGACAATGAAGAGGCTGCCGGAGAAGGCGTTGGTGTGCATGGTTGTTCCTTTGTTACGTGTATTCGATATTCATAATGTCCGTGGGCACGGAGTGCCCACCCTACGAATCGATGTAGGGTGGGCACCCCGTGCCCACGTGCGCCAGGCAAATCAGCCCGGCATATAGTCAGTCGGGGTCAGAGCCCACCCGCCAAGTTCGGGCTCTGACCCGTTTAATCAGTCGGGGTCAGAGCCTACCCGCCAAGTTCGGGCTCTGACCCACGATTATTCTAGATTCTGCACCTGCTCCCGCATCTGCTCGATAAGGAGCTTGAGCTCCATCGACGCATCCGCCAGCTCCTTGACCGAAGCCTTGGCGCCCAGCGTGTTCGCTTCGCGGTTCAGCTCCTGCATCATGAAGTCCAGGCGCTTGCCGACCTGGCCGCCTTTCTTCAGGATGTGGCGGGTCTCGTTCAGGTGCGCGGTCAGGCGCGACAGCTCCTCGGAGACGTCGATGCGGATGCCATACAAAGTGACTTCCTGGCGAATTCGTTCGAAAACTTCCTGTCGCGTCAGCACCTGCGGATTGCCGTGGCCGGCCAGGCCCAGCGCGTCCTGCATGCGTTCGACCGCTTTCTGCTGGAACTGCGAGATCACCTGCGGGATCAGCGGCATGATGCGCTTGACGATGGCTTCCATCGATTCGATGCGCGACAGCAGCATCGCTTCCAGGGCCGCGCCTTCGCGCTGGCGGCTGTCGACGAAGTTGGCCACCACTTTCTTGGTGAGCTCGGCGACGTCGGCCTGCAGCGACTCCTGGCCCACCTGGGCTTCCTCGATCACGCCCGGCCAGCGCAGCAGCTCGGCCACCGTCATCGGGGGAGCGGACACGAAATGGCGCGTGACCTCGCCCTGCAGCCGCGCGAGGTCGGCCAGCAGCTCGTGGTTCAGCACCTGGGAGCCGCTCGCCGCCTTGCGGCCGAACGAGAGGCGGACTTCTACCTTGCCGCGCGTGATCGCAGCCATGATCGCCGAGCGCAGGTCCGGTTCGAGCGCACGGAGCTCGTCGTTGATGCGGAACTGGAGGTCGAGGAAGCGCGAATTGACGCTCTTGATCTCGATCGTGAGGGTACCCGCAGCGCCTTCGCTGGTGGCGACCGCATAACCTGTCATGCTAGAAATGCTCAATGGAGTCCCCGGATAATCACAGGCCCTGAAGTGGCCGTTTATTCTTTACAAAGCGGTGATTTATCCACACAATCGCCGTGTTACGCAAGGAATACTTTCCCAAATGGCTGCACAAAATAACGCTCCCCTGCCCGACGGGCTGGAAATTGGCGGATATCGCATTGTAAAGAAAATTGCGTCCGGCGGGTTCAGTATTGTTTATCTTGCATATGACGGCGACGGCAATGCGGTCGCGATCAAGGAATACCTGCCCAGCGCCCTGGCGCTGCGCCAGCCCGGCGAGCTGGCCCCGAGCATTTCGAAGGCCAACCTGCCGGTCTTCCGCATCGGCCTGAAGTGCTTTTTCGAAGAGGGCAGGGCGCTGGCGAAGATCGTCCATCCGAACGTGGTGCGGGTGCTGAACTTCTTCCGCGCCAACGACACGGTTTACATGGTGATGGCCTACGAGTCCGGCCACTCCCTGCAGGAGCAGATCTCGCGCCTGCTGGCGCGGGGGCAGCGCGCCGGCGAGGGCTTCATCCGCCAGTCCTTCAAGGGCGTCTGCGGCGGCCTGCGCGAGGTCCATGCCAACAAGCTGCTGCACCTCGACCTGAAGCCCGCCAACATCTACCTGCGTACCGATGGCACCCCGCTGCTGCTGGACTTCGGCGCCGCGCGCCAGACCATCAACACCGACGTGCCGACCCTGGCGCCGATGTACACGCCGGGCTTCGCCGCCCCCGAGCTGTACGCGAAGGGCGCCACGCTCGGCCCCTGGACCGACATCTACAGCATCGGCGCCGCGATCTATGCCTGCATGGCCGGGGCGCCGCCGCAGCCGGCCGACCAGCGCAGGGGCGCGGACGAGATGGTGGCCCGCATCGACAAGATCGGCGTGGCCTATTCGGCCGAACTGGTGGCGATGGTGAGGGCGTGCCTGGCGATGGATCCGCTGGCGCGCCCGCAGAGCGTGTTCGCGGTGCAGAAGGTGCTGCAAACCGGCCCTTCGGCGCATGCGCCGGCGCCGACCCCGGCACAGGAAGCGCCGATGTCCGGCTGGCGCGGCTTCGTCAACCGCTTCCGCGGCCAGACCTGAAAGGAACCCGATGCAGTTTTCCGTCTACCAGCAGAGCCATATCGGCGGCCGCAAAGTCAACCAGGACCGCATGGGCTACAGCTACACCCGCGAGGCCCTGCTGCTGGTACTGGCCGACGGCATGGGCGGCCACCAGCGCGGCGAGGTCGCGGCGACCATCGCCCTGCAGACCATGTCGACCCTGTTCCGCAACGTGGCCACGCCCTGGGTGAAGAAGCCTGAGCGCTTCCTCGAAGAGGCCTTCATGCAGGCCCATGAAGCGATCCAGCGCTATGCCCGCGAACACGCGATGCCGGACAATCCGCGCACCACCATCGTCGCCTGCCTGGTCCAGCACAATTGCGCCGTCTGGGCCCACTGCGGCGACTCGCGCCTGTACTGGCTGCGGCGCGGCCAGATCCTGGCGCGCACGCGCGACCATTCGCACATCGAGCACCTGATCGCCAAGGGCCTGGCCGACCCCGGCGAGCGCAACACCCATCCGGACCGCAACAAGCTGTACAGCTGCCTCGGGGCGTCGGCGCCGCCCAGGGTCGAGCTGTCGCGCCAGGCCAGCCTGGAGCCGGGCGACGTCCTGCTGCTCTGTTCGGACGGCCTGTGGGGCGTCCTGCCCGACACCGAGATCGTGCACCAGCTCTCGACCCACACGATCGTGCAGGCGGTGCCGGACATGATCGGCATGGCCACCGCGATCGCCGGCCAGCGCGCCGACAACACCACCGCCCTCGCCATCCAGTGGCAGGGCGCGCATGATGCGCCGTCCGCCGGCGACGACAGCATGGTCTCGACCCTGATGCTGCCGGAAGGCGAGGTCACGACCCGCCTGGCCGAGCATCCCGCCGCCGCCGGCATGGCCGACGACTTCGACGACGATGACATCGAAAAAGCCATCGCCGAGATCCGCGACGCGATCGAGAAATCATCCCAGCTACTCAAATGACAAGGACCCCAATGAGCTTCACTTCCCGCCCCAGCAACCGTACCGTCGACCAGCTGCGCGACGTCAGGCTGACCCGCCAGTACACCAAGCATGCCGAGGGTTCGGTGCTGATCGAATGCGGCGACACCAAGGTGATCTGCACCGCCAGCATCGAAGACAAGGTGCCCGGTTTCCTGAAGGGGAAAGGGCAGGGCTGGATGACGGCGGAATACGGCATGCTGCCGCGCTCGACCCACACGCGCATGGACCGCGAGGCGGCGCGCGGCAAGCAGTCCGGCCGCACCCAGGAGATCCAGCGCCTGATCGGCCGCTCACTGCGTGCGGCGTTCGACCTGCAGGCCTTCGGCGAGCGCACCCTGCACCTGGACTGCGACGTGATCCAGGCCGACGGCGGCACSCGCACGGCCTCGATCACGGGCGCGATGGTGGCGGCCTACGATGCCTTCAATGCCCTGGTCGGCCAGGGCCTGCTCGGCGCGGTGCCGGTCAAGCAGTTCGTGGCGGCGGTGTCGGTGGGCGTCTACAAAGGCATGCCGGTGCTCGACCTCGACTACATCGAGGATTCGGACTGCGACACCGACATGAACGTGGTGATGACCGATCTCGGCCACTTCGTCGAAGTGCAGGGCACGGCCGAAGGCGCGGCGTTCTCGCGCGCCGGCATGAACCGCCTGCTCGACCTGGCCGAGCTGGGTATCCGCGAGCTGGTGACCGTGCAGAAGCGGGCGCTGGGTCTGGCGGCGTAATCCGGCGGCAGATCAGGGGAACTTCAGCGCCGGCGGCCGCAGGCGCAGCGCGTCGACGAAGGGGTAGCGGCCCTCGGCCAGCAGCCGGTCGCGGCAGGCCCTGATCTGGGATTTCGTGAGTCCCGTTCTCGCCATACGGTTCATGAAGTCAGGAGCTGGCCTGGTTGACCAATCCGCGGTTCTGCGCCCGGTTCAGCTTCGGGTGCACCACGGGTATCGTCAGCATGGTACTGCCGACCGCCATCAGCAGCAAGGCCGTGAAGGTCTCGCTGGTGATGATCTGCTTGTCGAGCAGGATGTTGGCGAAGATGATCTCGATCAGGCCCTTGGTCTGCAGCAGCCAGCCGATGATCGAGGCCTCGCCATCCTTCCACTTGAGGACCTTGCCGGCGATGCGGGCGCCGGCCAGCTTGCCGGCCACCGACGCGAACAGCAGCAGGCCGCCGACGAAGAACACCTGGTAGCCGCCCAGGTCCCACTTGGTGCGCAGGCCGGTGCTGAGGAAGAACACCGGCATCAGCACCAGCAGCACGTTCTTGAACAGGGCGTCGAGCTGGTCCTGGCCGAACCACTCGGCGTCCATCACCACGCCGGCCAGGAAGGCGCCGACCATGAAATGCAAGCCGGCCCAGTCGGCGCCGAAGGAGCAGGCGATCAGCCAGATCAGGGCGACGTACCAGCGGTCGCTGCGCGGCAGGCGCGCCATCAGGCGGCGGAACAAAACGGTCAAGATGGCGAACGCGAGCAGGAAGCCGAGCTGGCGGCCCACGCGTTCCCAGTCGAGCATGATCAGCGCCAGCACGCCCCAGATGGCGACGTCGTCGAGGCTGGCGTAACGCAGGATGCGCTGGCCCATCGGCTGGCGCAGGATGTCGAGCTTCTCCATCAGCAGCACCAGCACCGGCAGCGCGGTCACCGCGCAACCCATGCCGGTGCCCAGCATGAACTGCCAGGTCGCGGCCTTCGGTCCCATCCAGCCTTCGTAATGGACCAGCAGGAGGGCGGCGCCGCAGCCGAACAGCAGCGGCATGCCGAGCGACAGGCCGGCCGCGGTCGCGCTTTCGCGGCGGTACTGCCAGACCTTCTTGAGGTCGAGTTCGACGCCGGCCAGCATCACGAACAGCATCACGCCCCATTGCGCGACGCCGTTCAGGGTCTTCACGACGTCGGGATTGAAGACGAAGCGGTGGTATTCGGGGAAGAGGGCACCGACCACGCCCGGCCCCAGCACGATGCCCATGATGATCTGGACGATGGCCAGCGGGGCGAAGTAATCGGTCCTGAAGAGACGCCAGACCAGGTAGGGCGCGACGAAGATCAGCAGCATCGCGAGCAGGAAGATTTCGGTGGTGCTCATGGGTCTCCTCGGGATTACGTAATCATGTAATGGCGGGATGCTAGCGAACAATTAACTCGATGCAAAGCAATTTCCGGTGGAAATGGGAGCGTTTCCAAACAGCCGCTATGTCTTGATAGGTAAATAGCGGCGGCAAATGATTCGTTTATCGCGAAACCACGAAACAGACGTGGACGAGCGGCGCTTTCGGAACATTCGTCTTTTTCGTCGGCGATAATAGTTTTGGGAATGACCACTTCGACTGACATCGATGAGAGTGATGAAAAAGTATCCACGTCTCGTAAGCCACGCCGCGATCTCGCTGTGGATGGCCGCCGCCGGCACCCTCGCACAGGCGGCCAACCCGATCGTCCCCGGCTGGTACGCCGATCCCGAAATCCGCATCTTCAAGGGCCAGTACTGGATCTACCCGACCTATTCCGACGACTACGGCAAGCAGGACCGTTCCACCCGCTTCACGGCCGCGCAGGAGAAGATGCGCGCGCAGAAGGAGCTGATCTGGGAGCCCTACCTGAAGCAGACCTTCCTCGACGCCTTTTCTTCCCCTGACCTGGTGCACTGGACCAGACATCGCCACGTGCTCGACGTCGAAAACGTCGCCTGGGCCGCCTACGCGGTCTGGGCGCCGTCGGCGATCGAGCACAAGGGCAGGTACTACCTGTTCTTCGGCGCCAACGACATCAAGAGCAACGGCCAGCCGGGCGGCATCGGCGTGGCCGTCAGCGACCGCCCCGAGGGACCGTTCAGGGATGCCATCGGCAAGCCGCTGATCGGCGAGATCGTCAACGGCGCCCAGCCGATCGACCAGATGGTGTTCAGGGACGACGACGGCCAGTTCTATATGTACTACGGCGGCTGGAAGCACGCCAACGTGGTCAGGCTGGCGCCGGACCTGCTGAGCGTGCTGCCTTTCCCCGACGGCACGACCTACAAGGAAATCACGCCCGACCCCGACTATGTGGAAGGCTCCTTCATGGTCAAGCGCAAGGGCGTGTACTACCTAATGTGGTCGGAAGGCGGCTGGACCGGGCCCGACTACCGCGTCGCCTATGCGATGGGTTCCTCGCCCGTCGGGCCGTTCAAGCGCATCGGCACGATCCTGGCGCAGGACGGCAAGATCGCACGCGGCGCGGGGCACCATTCGGTGGTGAACGTGCCGGGGACCGACGACTGGTATATCGTCTATCACCGCCGGCCGCTGGGCGACGACAACGGCCACCACCGCGAGATGGCCATCGACCGGATGATCTTCAATGAGGACGGCACGATCCGGCCGGTGGTCATGAGCAATGAAGGGGTGGCGCCACGTCCTCTCGGCCCTGGCGTTTAATGGTGCAGCTGGCTCGGCATGGAAGGCTGGGCGGACTGGTCTGAACGGAAAGCCCGTTCGCCGGCCGCCGTGTCGGCATGCGCTTCGAATCGGATCACCTTGCCGTCACGCATGGTGAACGCGTGGATGAAGGGGGTATCGAAACTGCGTCCGGTCGGCTTGGCCTGCCACGTGGCATGCCCGAGGACGATGACCTTGTCGCCTTCCGCCACGAATTCCCGCGGTTCGAAGCGCAGGGCTTGCGCATTGGCGTCCAGCCGGGAAAAGAAATCCGCAATGCCTTGCTTGCCGTGGAAGGTGCCGGCGAAGGGAATGTATTCCGAGTCCGGGCTGGTCCATTCCGCATTGTCGTCGCAGCGTTCGATCACGCCGCGGATGTCGCCGTTCAGGAACAGACGGTAAGCTTCCTGTATCACTTGCTTGTTTTGTTGTGCGTCCATGACATCTCTCCAGTGACTCGGCCCCATGTGGCCGATGAATCAGCCTAGTACCGCACCCGGATAAGTCAAGACGGCTAAAATATGGCCTTCCCCGCGCTTTCCAACAAGACCATGACCCAACGCCTCATCCTTGCCTCGAATAACGCAGGCAAGCTCAAGGAATTTGCCCAGCTGCTGTCCCCGATCGGCTTCGAACTGCATCCGCAGGGCGAATTCAACGTTCCCGAAGCGGAAGAGCCTTTCGGCACCTTCGTCGAGAACGCCCTGCAGAAGGCCCGCCACGCCTCGCGCCTGACCGGCCTGYCGGCGCTGGCCGACGATTCCGGCGTGTGCGTGAACGCCCTCGGCGGCGCGCCCGGCGTATACTCGGCGCGTTATGCCGGCGAGCCGAAGTCGGACGCCCGCAACAACGAGAAGCTGATCCAGGACCTCGCAAGCCACGCCGACAAGTCCGCCTATTACTACTGCGTGCTGGTCTACGTGCGCCACGCCGACGACCCGCAGCCGGTGATCGCCGACGGCATCTGGCGCGGCCGGATCGTGGATGCGCCGCGCGGCGCCAACGGCTTCGGCTACGACCCCCATTTCCTGATCCCGGAACTGGGCAAGACCACCGCCGAGCTGGAGCCGGCCGAAAAGAACGCGATTTCCCACCGGGGCCAGGCGATCCGCGCACTGGTCGACAAGCTGAAACTGAAATGATCCCGATTAAACCCGTCGGCAACGGCGTCCCGGCCGGCACCCGCAGTTCGAACGACATGCGTTCCCCGGCCACCGCCGCCCTGCAATACCTGCAGCCCGGTTCCCTGAACCTGGCGGCGCTGCCGCCGCTGTCGCTGTACATCCACTGGCCCTGGTGCGTGCGCAAATGCCCCTATTGCGACTTCAACTCGCACGAATCGAAGGGCTTGGCCCCGGAACAGGAATACCTGGACGCGCTGCGCGCCGACCTCGAACAGTCGCTGCCGCTGATCTGGGGCCGCAAGATCCACACCGTGTTCATCGGCGGCGGCACGCCCAGCCTGATGTCGGCGGCCGCGCTGGACCGCCTGCTGTCCGACCTGCGCACCCTGCTGCCGCTGGAGATCAATGCCGAGATCACGATGGAAGCGAATCCCGGCACCTTCGAGGCCGAGAAGTTCAAGGCCTACCGCGCCAGCGGCATCAACCGCCTGTCGATCGGCATCCAGAGCTTCAACGGCAGGCACCTGCAGGCCCTGGGCCGCATCCATGACGAGAACGAAGCGAGGAAGGCTGTCGAGATCGCGCAGGCCAACTTCGATAACTTCAACCTCGACCTGATGTTCGCGCTGCCCGGGCAGACATTGGATGAGGCAAAGCGCGACATCGATACCGCGCTCTCCTTCGCGCCGCCCCACCTGTCGCTGTACCACCTGACGATGGAGCCGAACACGGTGTTCGCCAAGTATCCGCCGCAGCTGCCCAGCGACGACGAGAGCGCCGACATCCAGGACATGATCCTCGAGAAGATGGCGGGGGCAGGGTATGAGCACTACGAGGTCTCGGCCTATGCCAAGCCGGGACACCGGGCGCGCCACAACCTGAATTACTGGAGCTTCGGCGACTATCTCGGCATCGGCGCCGGCGCCCACTCCAAGCTGTCCTTCCCGCACCGCGTGCTGCGCCAGGTGCGCTACAAGCAGCCGGCTTCCTTCATCGAGGCGGCGCAAAAGGGCAATGCGGTGAGCGAGGAGCACGAGATCGCGCGCGCCGACATGGGCTTCGAGTTCATGCTCAACGCGCTGCGCCTGACCGGCGGCTTCGATCCGAACCTGTTCGGCGAGCGCACCGGGCTGTCCATCACCATGATCGAGAAGGCCCTCAACGAAGCCGAAGCGAAAGGCCTGATCGACCGCGATTTCAAGCTCATCAAGCCGACCGAGCTGGGACAGCGCTTCCTCAACGACCTGCAGGAGATGTTCCTGGCGGACTAGTACTGATTTTAGTACGACAGGTGCAGGCGCAGCGAGCCGACGTCGACCGGCCCGCGCGCCCGGTTGTAGCCGGGGTTGGCGATGTGCTGGAAGTCGAGCGTCAGCTCGACACCCTTCGCGAGCGGAATCTTGTAGTAGGCCTCGGCGATCGATTCCGGGCGGTAGTCGAGGCGGCCGTCGCCGATGAAGGCACCGACGCCGCCGGCGGCCAGGTAGGCGCGGTGCGCGGCCGACAGGCCGTTCCTCACGACGGCCAGGCCGAGGCTGTCGCCGGCCCGGCCCCAGGCCGCGCCTTGCAGCGTGACCCCGGCGGAGACGGAACGCTCGATCTCGGCGAAGGCATAGGTCTCCGAGCGGCCGTCGTTCCAGCTGGCGCGCGCGAACACGCCCGCATCCTCGCCGAGCGCCTGTTCGGCGCTCACCCCGAATCCGGTCTTGCTGCGTTCGCGGCGCACCTGCGCCACGTCCGGAATGCCGCCGTCCGCCGCCGCCAGCGCATCGCGAAAGCCGCCCATGCGCGCGCGGTCGCGGAAAGCCAGCAGGCGCAGCTTGCCGGGCTGGCCCAGCCAGGAGGTGGCGCGTTCGACTTCGAGCTGGTCGCCGTAGTGGCGGAAGATGCGCTTGTCGAGCGGCAGGCCGTTCGATTCGGCCGGCATCATGAAGCGTCCGGCGCGTACCGCCCACGGACCGTCGTAGTACTCGAGCGCCGCGCCCCAGGTATAGCCGCGGGCATCGGCCGCGAAATCCCATGCCCCATGCGCCAGCAGGGCCCAGTTCATGAACTCGCTGCGGGCGTCGTGGGCATAGGTGTTGTTGTCGAAGATGTCGCTGACGGCCAGGTTGCCGGCCGTGAGCACCAGGCGCCGGCTATCGACCGCACCCGCCAGCTGGTTCAGGTCGGATTCCACCGCCTGCCGTTCGCCGCCCAGGTTCCAGGTCTGGCGCAGGAACAGGCGCGCGCGGTACAGCGTCGGGTTGGGGCCGCTGGTCTTCTGCTGCTCGCCGTTGCTCATGCCGCCCAGGCCGTGCAGGCCAGAGAAGGCCTTGCCCTGCACCAGTTCCGGGTCGAGATAGAGTTCCCCCCCGGCCCAGGGGCGCAGGCCGAAGGCGGCGGTGGCGCTGAAGGAATAGCCGGTCTCGCGCTGCGGCGACAGGCTGTTCGGCCCGCTGTAGGCGGCAGGGAAGGAAGGCTTGAGCTGCCAGACCCAGGTGGCCTGGGCGTGGGTATTCCAGGTTTCTTCCCGCGGCAGTTCGTCGGCGCGCGCGCCTGCCGGGGCCAGCGCGGCCAGCAGCAGCCAGGCGGCTTGTTGTTGGGTAAAACGGAACATCGGAATCTCACTTCGTGACAGCGCACGCATGATAGCCGCGTCGTATGACGGTGTCATTACAGATTGGTCATCCGTGCGTGCTTACAACGACATTACCGAACCGTAATATTTCCACTGTTCAGCCGCACCTATACTGCACGCACTCCGCACGTGGGCCTTTGGCCCCGCCATCCTTCTTCACACCGCCACACGATCACCATGCACGACCTGAGCGATATCGCCGACTGGCTGCGAAGCCACGCCATCCATCACGAATCGGCGGTGCACGACACGCTGCCCGACCCGGTGTTCCGGGTCAACGGCGAAGCGGCCGTCTCCTTCAGCACCAACAATTACCTTGCACTGGCCAACCATCCGCGCCTGGTCGATGCCGCCAAGGCCGGCCTCGATCGCTATGGCGTCGGCAACTGCGAGTCGCGCCTGCTGGGCGGCGACCTGCCGGTGTACCGTGAGCTGGAGCGCCGCCTCGGCGCCCTCAAGCACAAGACCGACGCGGTGCTGTTCGTCACCGGCTACATGACCAATATCGGCGTGCTGTCGACCTTGACCAAGGCCGGCATGCTGGCGCGCCTGCACGGCTACCGCGCCAAGACGCGGCGCAAGTACGCCTATTTCACGGACGAGTACAACCACATCAGCATCCGCGAGGGCATCCTGATGTCGGGCGCCGTGCGCCACACCTACCGCCATGCGGACATGGACCACCTGGAATCGCTGCTCAAGGCGGCCGACGGCTACAGCCCGATCATCGTCAGCGACGGCGTGTTCAGCATGGAAGGCACGATCGCGCCGCTGCCCGAGCTGACCCAGCTGGCCGAGCGCTACGGCGCCATCCTGTACATCGACGATGCCCACGCCACCGGCGTGCTGGGCGCGAACGGCGGCGGCACCTCCGAACACTTCGGCTGCTACAGCCCGACCATCATGCAGATGGGTACCCTGAGCAAGGCGCTCGGCGCGATCGGCGGCTTCGTCGCCCTCGAGCGCGAGATGGCCGACGTGCTGCGCCTGACGAGTTCCGCCTACGGCTTCACCTGCCCGCCGCCGCCGGACCAGGCCAACGCCCTGCTGGCCGCGCTCGACATCCTGCAGGAAGAGCCGGAGCGCCGCGCGCGCCTGTGGGACAACCAGCGTTACTTCGTCGAGCGCATGCGTCCGCTCGGCTACGAGTTGACCTCGACCGCCACGCCGATCGTGCCGGTGCTGATCGGCGATGCCGCGCGCTGCCAGCATTTCGCGCGCGCGCTGCGGGCCGAGGGCGTGCACGTCGACGCGATCCAGTTCCCGGCAGTGCCGGTGGGTCAGGCGCGCCTTCGCTTCATGCTGAACGCGGCGCATACGCGCGAGCAGATCGACCACGTGGTGTCCGTGATGGCGCGCCTGAGCGCCTGACCTGCCCGCCAATTTCCCTCCTTAAGTTACCGGCTCCTCGGCCGGTTGCGCCGGCGCCGCGGCCTCGCGGCGCGGGCCGCGTCCGGCAAAATACGGATAGGCCAGC
This sequence comes from Massilia sp. 05N420, assembly GCF_056397205.1. Lineage (NCBI taxonomy): Bacteria > Pseudomonadati > Pseudomonadota > Betaproteobacteria > Burkholderiales > Oxalobacteraceae > Massilia > Massilia sp. 05N420. Next base: position 79,316 of record NZ_JBFTMX010000008.1, on the reverse strand, counting down.
GGCAGCAGCACCAGCGTGAAGATCGTCGCCGAGACGATGCCGCCAACGATCACGACGGCGAACGGGCGCTGGGTTTCCGAACCGATTCCATGCGACAGCGCGGCCGGCAGCAGGCCCAGACCGGCCATCAGGGCCGTCATCAGGATCGGACGCAGGCGGCCCACCGCACCWTCCACTGCGCTGTACCACGGCGCCATGCCGCCGCGCGCCACCTCGACGATCTGCTCGACCAGGATCACGCCGTTCTGGACCGAGATGCCGGCCACGGCGATCAGGCCGACCGCCGCCGAGATCGAGAAATGCAGTCCGGCCAGGGCCAGTCCAGCCACCGCGCCGACCAGCGTGAACGGCACGATCGCCAGCACCAGCAAGGCCTTGGGCACCGAGCGGAAGGCGCCGAACAGCAGTGCGAAGATCAGGAAGGCGGTCAGCGGCACGATGATGCGCAGGCGCCGCAGCGCGCGCTGCTGGTTCTCGAACTGGCCGCCCCACACGATCCGGTAGCCGGGCGGCAGCTGCAGCTGCGCGGCCACCTTGGCCTGCGCTTCGGCGACGAAGCTGCCCTGGTCGCGGCCCAGCAGGTTGGCCTTTACGGAGGCGTTGCGCTGGCCGCCTTCGCGGCTGATGCGGGCGGCGCCCTGGCGGGTGCCGATCCGGGCGATGTCGGCCAGGCGCACGCTGCCGGCCGCGCCTGGCAGGCTGACCTGCAGCGCGCCGATGCCGTCCAGCGAATCGCGGGCCTTCTCGTCCAGGCGCAGGGTCAGGTCGAAGCGACGGTCGCCTTCGTAGAACTGGCTGACGGCGATCCCGCCCAGCGCGGCCTGGATCGCGCCATTCACGTCCGCGACGTTGAGGCCGAGGCGGGCGATGCGCTCGCGGTCGATGGCGATATCGAGTTCGCTCTGGCCGCCGATGCGCACCGCCTCGACGTCGGCGGCGCCGCGGATCCCGCGCAGGATCTCGGCCACCTGTTCCGCCTTGCGGCCGAGTACCGCGAGGTCGGGGCCGTACAGCTTGACCGCGATCTCGCCCTTCACGCCGGACAGGGCTTCCTCGACGTTGTCCTCGATGACCTGGGAAAAATTCGTCGGCACGCCCGGCAGCGCATGGATGCGGCGCGAGATGTCCGCGACCAGCGCTTCCTTGTCGGCGAAGCGCCACTCCTGGTGCGGGCGCAGGTCGGCCAGGACCTCCATATTGTTCGGTCCCTTGGGATCGGTGCCGTCATCCGGCCTGCCGACGTGCGCGACGATATTCCCGACCTCGGGGTAGGACTGCAGGATGGCGCGCACCCGGTGTTCGATGCCGCTGGTGGTCTCGAGCGAGCTGGAGGTCGGCAGCTCGATGGTCAGCCACAGGTTGCCTTCGTCCAGCTTCGGCAGGAATTCGCTGCCCAGCAGGGGCGCCAGCGCCAAGGTCAGCGCCAGCAGCGCGGCGGAGGCGCCGAACACCGCGAGCCGGTGCGCGTGGGCGCGCAGCAGGAAGGCGCGGTAGGCCCGCTGCAGCCGCGCCAGCCAGGCATTCGGCCGCTCGCGCAGCGGGCTGGCGCGGTGGGCCCAGGCCAGCAGTGCGGGCAGCAGCGTCATGGTCAGCAGCAGGGCGCCCAGCATCGCGAAGCTGAGCGTGAACGCGACCGGCGAGAAGATCTTGCCTTCGACGCGCTGGAAGGTGTAGATGGGGATGAAAGCGACCACGATCACGGCCTTGGCGAACAGGATGGGCTGGCCCAGGCCGGCCACCGTGTCCCTGACCGCCGCTTCCGCGGATGGCGGGTGGGCGGCGCGCGCCTGCAGGTGCAGGCGCACCAGCAGCGCCTCGACCAGCACCACGGCGCTGTCGATGATGATGCCGAAGTCGACCGCGCCGAGCGAGATCAGGTTGGCCGGAATCCCGCGCGCGTCGAGCACGATGAAGGCGCACAGCAGCGACAGCGGGATCACGGCGGCCACGATCAGGGCGGCGCGCCAGTTGCCGAGGAAGATGACGAGGATCGCGATCACCAGCAGCGCACCCACCACCAGGTTCTCGGCCACGGTGCGTACCGTATGCCCGATCAGCTCGCTGCGGTCGTAGATGGTGCGGATGCGCACGCCCGGCGGCAGCCGCGCGCCGAGCTGCTCCACCGCCTGCTTGACGTCGGCCACGACCTTGGCCGCGTTCGCGCCTTTGCTCATCTGGACGATGCCTTCGACCACGCTGTCCGCGCGGTTGAACGACACGATGCCGGAACGCGGGCTGTGGCCGACCTCGACCCGGCCGACGTCCGACACCAGCACGGTGCGGCCGTTGCTGGCGCTGACCACGGCGCGGCCGATGTCCTCGATGCGCTCGAAGATGCCGATGCCGCGCACCACCAGGGATTCGTCGCCGCGGCGCACCAGGCCGCCGCCGGCGTTGGCGCTGGCATTGTTCAGGGCCTGGCGCACCTGGTCCAGGGTGACGCCGTAGCGGTTCAGGGCCAGCGGATCGACCAGTACCTGGTATTCCTTGACGGTGCCGCCGAAGCTGACCACGTCGGCCACGCCCGGTACCGAGCGCAGCGCCGGGCGCAGCACCCAGTCCTGCAGCGCCCTGGCCTCGTTGCCGGGCATGTCCGACGGCACCTCGAGCACGTAGCGGAATACTTCGCCGACCGCGGTACTGAGCGGCGCCAGGGCCGGCTGCACGCCGGCCGGCAGGGTCACGTTCTGCAGCCGTTCCAGCACCTGCTGGCGGGCGAAATAATCGTCGGTGCCGTCGGCGAAGGTGAGGGTGATCACCGACAGTCCGCCGATGCTTACGGAACGCAGCTGGGTCTGGCGCGGCACGCCGCTCAGCTCGCGCTCGATCGGCAGGGTCAGCACCCGCTCCACTTCCTCGGCCGCCTGGCCGGGCAGCTGGGTCACCACCTGCACCTGCACGTCCTGCACGTCGGGAAAGGCTTCGATCGGCAGGTCGTCCAGCGCATGCCAGCCGACCGCCGCCAGGCAGGCGGTCAGGAACAGCACCGCCACCCGCTGGCGCAGCACCAGGTCGATGAACTTAGCCAGCATGGTTCGACGCCTCCGCATTGAGCAGCAGCGCTCCTTCCGTCACGATCAGCTCGTGCGAGTGCAGGCCGGTATCGATATAACTGTGGGTAGCGCCGCCGAGGGCCACGCGCACGCGCCGCTTCTCGAACGTGCCGCGGTCGCGTTCGACGAACACGTAGGTGTACAGGCCTTCGGTCACCAGTGCGGTGTTCGGCACCGGCAGGGCTTGCGCCGCGCCAGCCGCGGGCACGAAGGCGACGCGGGCGAACATGTCGGGCTTCAGGCTGCCGTCTGGATTGTCCAGCTCGCATCTCACCTGCACCCGCCGCGAGACCGGATCGACCGCCACCCCGATGCGCTTGATGCGGCCGTGGAAGCTTTTACCCGGGAAGGCATCGGTCTCCACCAGCACCGGCTGGCCGGGGCGCAGCGAGGCGGCCACGCGCTCGGGCACGTCGGCGATCACCCACAGGTGGCGCAGGTCGCTGATCACCAGTAGCGGATTGGCCTGGTCCGGCCGCACTTCCTGGCCGATGTTGAGCTGCCGGTCGGCGACGGTGCCGGCGATCGGCGCGCGCAGGCCGAAACGGCCGTCCACCTTGCCTTGCGCATGCAGGTTGCCGATTCGCTGGCGCGCGCGGCGCGCCTCGGCGTCGGCCTGGCGGTAGTCGGCGTCCGCGTTCTCGACGTCCTTGCGGGCCAGCACGTCGGCCTCGACCAGCATCCGGGTACGCGCCAGCGCCAGCCGCTTGCGCTCTTCGTCGGCGGCGGCCTTGCGTTCGTCGGCCTGGGCGCTGGCCAGGTCGGGCGAATCGAGTTCCGCCAGCAGCTGCCCGGCGCGCACGCTGTCGCCGACGTCGACCCGCTGGGCCGTGACGCGGCCCTGCACCGGCGAGGCGATCCGGCTGGTGCGGTCCTCGTCGTAGGCGATGCGGCCGGCGACCGGCTCGGCCACGGGCAGGGCCTGGGCGCTGACCGGGACGATGCGGAGGAAGGACATCTGGGCGCCGCCATCGGGCAGGCTGAAAAGTTGATCCTGGCCGGCGCGCGAAGCCGCCTGCGTCCGTGCCTGCGGCGCCGGTTCCGCGGCGGGGCGCATGGCGTACCAGCCGAGCCCGGCGGCGAGGAGGGCAAGCGCCAGAGGCGCCAGTCGTTTCTGATTCTTCGTCATGGGTGCTCTCGTGAGAGGGCGGCGTCGAGGGCCGCCAGGGATTTGGCGAAATCGGCGCGCGCCGCCAGCGCGTCGAGCTGGGCGGCGCGCCAGGCGCGGCGCACGTCCAGCACGTCCATTACGCCGATGGCGCCGTGCGCAAAGGCGAATTCGGCGGTGTCGTCGGCCTTGCGCGCGGCCGGCAGCAGTTCGCCGTCGTAGCGTTCGACGCGGCGGGCGCCGGCTTCGGCCTGGGCTCTCGCCTTGCCGATCTCGGCGCGTGCGTTCTGCCGCGTCCGGGCCAGGTTTTCCTCGGCGGCGTCGAGCGCTGCGGCGGCGCTGCGGATCTCGCCCTGCATGGCGTAGCGCACGAACAGCGGCACCTGGACCGACACCCCGATGCTGTTGCCGCTGCCCTGGGGATTGGCGGCGCTGGCCGGGTAGTGGTCGACCTGGACACCGACCGTCAGGTCGCGCGTGCGTCCCGCCAGCGCCAGCTCGTGCGCCGTCCGGGCCGCCTGCACGCGCGCACGCGCGGCGGCGACGTCGGCGCGCGCTTCGATCGCGGCGTCCGCAGCCGCCTCCAGCACCGCCGGCGGCAGCGCTGCGGGCCAGTCGCCGGCCGCGCTCAGCGCCGCCGCGTCGTCCAGGCCGAGCAACAGGGCCAGCGCGCGCCGGGCCTGGTCGAGGTCGGCGGTGGCGTCGTCGGCATCGTTGTGCACGCGCAGGGTGTCGATGCGCAGGCGGGCCGTATCGGCGCCGGCCAGGTCGCCGGCGCGGCGGCGCGTCTCGGCCGCCTGCATCGCATGGTCGGCCAGGGCCGCGGACTCGGCGGCGATCCCGGCGCGGCGCTGGGCCGCCAGCAGGTCGTAATAGGCGCCGGCGACGTCGCGCCGCAGCTGGCGCCGCGCGTCCGCGAGATCGAAGCGTGCGGCCTGCTCCAGCTGCCCGGCGGCGGCGGCGCGCAGCCGCCGCTTGCCGCCGCGTTCGATCAGCTGGTCGACGCGCACCGCGCTGTCGACGGTCTTGCTGCGCAGCGGACCGGAGCCGATGCCGGCCGCCGGATTGATGTTCATGGTTTGCAGCGTCAGCACCGGATTGGGCGCGGCAGAGGCGCTGGTCACGGCCGCGGCCGCGCTGTCGACGGCGATCGCGGCCGACTTCAGGTCGTGGTTGCGGCCGTAGGCCAGCGCCAGCGCCTCGTCGAGACGCAGGGCCTGGGCGGCGGCCGGGCCGGCGGCCAGCCAGCAGGCCAGCAGCGGCAGGATGGTCTTGCGCAAAGGTTTCACTGCCGGCCCCCCAGATCGGCGGCCGGTGGGGACAGCACACGCTCGACGCGCGCCAGCCGCCCGGCGCGGCAGTCTTGCGGCCACAGCTCGACCTCGTCGCCCGGCTGCGGCGCCAGGCCTTCCGCTACCGTCGCGACGGTCTCACGGTGCAGGCGCACGCCGCGGTAGCGTACCCGCACGTAGCGTCGGTCCGCCTGCCAGTCCCAGCCATCCGGAACGCAGGTCCGCGCTTCGGCTTCGGCCGCCTGCGGGCCGAGTGTCGCCAGCACCCTGGCGCGGCGGGCGCCATGGTCCCAGTCAACCTCGCCGTGGCCGAGGGCCTGGACGCACGAAGCCAGGCAGCCGCAGGCCGCCAGGCCGATGATGAGTGAGCCAATACGCATGCTATCCTCTGAGGAAAATACGCGCGGAAAATTCGCGCTGGACAGCCACGCATGATAGGCAGGCGCAAGCGGGGCGAGATTACCATCGAGTAATCATTACGAAGTCTTAATCCGGCCAGGGCTTGCCGTTGCAGAAACGCCCAGCTTACCGATCGGTAATGCCGGGCAATCCGCAGCTCGCCTATACTGCCTGTTCGAGCCGGCATGCCGCCGGCCCCTTTTTTCTATTGCCATGCCACATTGTCTTGTCATCGAAGACGACGCCGAAACCTGCAGCTACCTGCGCACCGGCCTTGAGTCCGCCGGCTATACCGTGGTCACGCTCGACAATGGCACCGACGGCAGCCGCGAGCTGCGCGAACGCCACTGGGACATCGTGGTGCTCGACCGCATGCTGCCCGGCCAGGTCGACGGCGTCGGCATCCTCGAGGAATTGCGCGGGCGCGGCGACACCACACCGGTGCTGATCCTGAGCGCCCTGAGCAGCGTCGACGAGCGCGTGCGCGGCCTGCGCGCCGGCAGCGACGATTACCTGGTCAAGCCCTTCGTCATGTCGGAACTGCTGGCGCGCGTGGCCAACCTGACGCGGCGGGCCAGCTGGGCGCACGAGGTCAGCCAGCTGCAGGTGGCCGACCTGCAGCTCGACCTGCGCACCAACCGCGTCACGCGGCGTGGCGTGGCGATCCTGCTGCAGCCGCGCGAATTCCGCCTGCTGGAATACCTGATGCGCCACGAAGGCCATATCGTCACCCGCACCATGCTGCTGGAAGGGGTGTGGGACTACCACTTCGATCCGCAGACCAATGTGATCGACGTGCAGATCAGCCGCCTGCGCAGCAAGATCGACAAGGACTTCGACCCGCCGCTGATCCACACGGTGCGCGGCGCCGGCTATGTGCTGAGCGCCTCAGGCTATGGCCCGTCTGCGGCTTAGCCTGCGCGGCTCGATCGTCGCGCGGCTGGCGGTCGGCTACGGCCTGCTGGTGGCGCTGTCGGTGGCGGTGCTGTCGACGGTCTTCTATGCCGGCACCGTGGGCGTGTTCGAACGTTCGATGGACAACAAGATCCAGGCCATCGCGCTGCGCCTGGTCAGCGCGTGGAATGCCGGCAGCGACGCCGAGCTGATACGCCAGATCGACCTGCAGCTGCACGACCGCATCGACAGCGACACCGAACTGGTCGGCCTGCTCGACGGCAGCGGCCATCTGCTGGCCGGCAACCTGCCGCCCTGGCAGGGCAAAGCGCCGCAGGGCCAGCTGGTGTTCGACACGATGAAGCGCAGGAAGGGCGTCGTGTCGGTGCGCCTGCTGGCCATGCCGCTCGGCGGCGGCCGGCAACTGGTGGTCGGGCGCGATCTCAGCGAACTCGACGCCATCCGCGAGGTGGTCGAGCGCGCGCTCCTGATCAGCGCCTCGATCTCGTTGCTGCTGGCCTTTGCCGGGGCCTTGCTGTTCCGGCGCCAGATCGACGCCCGTATCGGCCATATCCGGCGCACCGCCGCGCGCATCGCCGCCGGCGAACTGTCGAGCCGCATCGCGGTGCAGGGCAATGACGAGTTCGCGCGCCTCGGCACCGACATCAACCAGATGCTCGACCGTATCGAGTCCCTGATGGAAGGTGTGCGCCATGTGTCGAACTCGATCGCGCACGACCTGCGCACGCCGCTGGGCCGGGTGCGCAGCCGCCTCGAGCGGGCGCTCGCCGCCACCGCCGATCCCCAGGCCCTGGTCGGCGACGCCCGCCTGGCGATCGAAGAAATCGACAACGTGATCGGCCTGTTCGACAAGCTGCTGCAGATCGCGGCCGCCGAGAGCGGCGTGCGGACCCGCTCCTTCGGCCAGGTCGACATCGCCGCCATCGCGCGCGACATGGCCGAGCTGTACGAAGCCTCCGCCGAGGAACGCGGCATGGTGCTGCGCTATGTCGGCACCGGGGCGCCGAGCGTGCGTGGCGACCGCGACTTGCTGGCGACGGCGCTGGCCAGCCTGATCGACAACGCCATCAAGTACGCCCCCGCCGGCACCTGGGTCGACGTCGGCGTGTACGCCAGCCAGGAAGAAACGGTGGTGTCGGTGCGCGACTACGGCCCGGGCGTGCCGGAAGCCGATATCGGCAAGCTGTGCGAACGCTTCTACCGCGTCGACCAGAGCCGCCACCTGCCGGGCAACGGCCTCGGCCTGTCGATCGTGACCGCGATCGCCCAACTGCACGGCGCCGGCCTGCGCCTGCGCAACGCCGGACCGGGGCTGGAAGCCAGCCTGGTTTTCCGCGATTAGGAGCCGCCATGGACGACGACGATTACGAAGTGCCCAGCCCGCACGAGCATGCGCTGGAAGAAGCCGCCGAGCGCGAACGCGACGGCCTGGCGCAGAAGGTCGCGCTGATGACGGCGATCCTGTCGACGGTGGGCGCACTCATCAACTACCAGAGCGGGAACGCGCAGACCGAGGCGATGTTCCTGAAGAACGAGAGCATCCTGAAGCAGGCCCAGGCCAGCGACCAGTGGGCCTATTACCAGGCCAAGTCGACCAAGGCGCAGATCGCCGGCGCCGCCGCGGCGCTGGCCACCGAGCCGGCGCAGCGCCAGCGCTTCGCCGACGTGCGCGACAAGGAAGACCGGGCGCGCATCGGGGTGCAGCGCACGGCGGAGAAGCTGCAGGAGGAATCGCGCCAGCTGGCGGCGGAGTCCGACGCCAAGCTGCGGCCGCATGAGCGCCTGGCCCTGGCGCTGAGCTGCGTGCAGATCGCGGTGGCGCTGGCGGCCATCACGGTGCTGACGCGGCGGCGCTGGCTGCTGTGGGGCGTCGGGCTGTCGGCACTGGCTGGCTTCGGCGCCGCGGCCTCCGCGTTCCTCGTTTCCTGACGATGCATGAGCTGCTTCAAAGATGACTAATCTGTAACCCATGCTAACGGCATGCGGGACTAGAATCACCCGCAGTCTTTACGCACTGGGTCATCGATGGATTACGAGTCTTCCCTGATTGAACGTGAAAGGCCGCCGGTTCGCGGCGCCGCCGAGGCCGGACGGCGCCCGGCGGACCCGGAGCCGTCCGCGGGCGGGTTCGAGCGCAGCCGCTTCGTGCTGGCCGGCTCGAGCCGGGCCTTCGCCTGTTTCATCCTCCTGTATGCCTTGCCCGGCCTGCTCGGCCACGAGCCGTGGAAACAGGACGAAACCTATATCGCGGAAATCGTGCGCAGCATGTCGGCCACGGGCGACCTGGTGGTGCCGACCATGGCCGGCGAAACCTTCCTTGAAAAGCCGCCGCTGTTCTACTGGCTTGCCGCGGCGCTCGCCCGGATCTTTGCCGGCGTTCTCCCGATGTGCGACGGCGCCCGCCTGGCGGCCGGGGTCTTCGTCCTGCTTGCCTGCGGCGCGGTCGCGCGCTGCGGGCGCCGCTGGCGCGGGCGCGAGTTCGGACGCACCGCGGTCTTCGTGCTGCTCGCCTGCGTGGGACTGGAAACCTACGCCCACCTGATGCTGACCGACCTGGCCTTGCTGGCCGGCGTGGCGGTCGGACTTGCCGGCCTGCCGCGATGGCGCCAGTCGCCGGTTGCGAGCGGGCTCGAAATCGGCACCGGCGTCGGCATCGGCTTCCTGGCGAAAGGGCTGCTGGCGCCCGGCGTGTTCGGCCTGAGCGCGCTCCTGCTGCCGCTCTGTTTCAGTCGCTGGCGCCGGCTTGCCTATCTGCGTACCGGGCTGGCGGCCCTGGCCGCGGCGCTGCCCTGGCTCCTGATCTGGCCGGCCGTCCTGTATGCCCGTTCGCCAGCGCTGTTTGCCGACTGGTTCTGGGTGAACAACATCGGGCGCTTCGTCGGCTTTGCCGTTTCCGAGCTGGGCGCGGCGCACGACAGCGGCTTCTGGTCGAGGAATCTGTGGTGGGTGACGCTGCCGGCGCTGCCGCTGGCCCTGCTGAGCCTGTGGCGCGAACGGCGCACCCTGCGCACCAACGAACTGCTGCAGGCCAACCTGGTCATGGCAGGGGTGATCCTGGGCGTGCTGGTCCTGTCGGCTTCCGCACGCGGCGGCTACGCCTTGCCCTTGCTGATCCCGCTGTCGCTGCTCGGTGCGTCCAGCGCCGTGTCGCCCGGTGCACGCCTGGAACGCGCATGGCGCGGCGCCGCCCGGCTGGTCTTCGGCGCCGTCGCTGCCTTGCTGTGGCTGACCTGGGCCTATGTCATGTTTTCGGGCGATCCGCTGCACCTGCATGGCTTGTATGCCCAGCTGCCGCCGGTGCCGGACCGGCATCTCGATGCCGCCGTCGTCGGCGCCTGCGCGCTGGCGAGCGCGGCTGCGCTGGCGCTGATGTTCTGGCGCGCGCCCCGCCAGGTCGCACTGCAGACATGGGCGGTCGGTCTCGCCCTCTGCTGGCTGTTGGCGGCAGGCCTGTTCACTCCCTGGGTCGACCAGGTCAAATCCTACCGGAACGTCTTCACCTCGATGCGCCCCTTCCTGGCGCCGGGTGCGGAGTGCGTCGCCAGTCCCGGACTCGGGGAGAGCGAGCGGGCGATGCTGCGCTATTACACCGGCGTGGTCACGCAGAGAGTGGAGTCGAAGCAGGCCGCCGATTGCCGCCTGCTGCTGGTGGAAGACTGGCGCGGCGAGGCGCCCCGCCGGGTCGACGGCCGGCGGTGGGTCGCGGTATGGGAGGGGACGCGGCCGGCCGACGACCGCGAGCGATTCCGGCTGTACCGGCGCCGGCCTTAGCCGGCGCAGGCCTTAGTCAGCGGCGGCTGGTGCGGCAAGGCGGGACGCCGTAGGCGCCGGACGGGCGCCGGGCTGGCGTCCACTGGCCGTCTCCGCCAGGCGGAACCGGCGCATCAGCTGCTCCAGGCGTACCGACTGGTCCTGCATGCTGGAGGCGGCGGCGGCGGCTTCCTCGACCAGGGCCGCGTTCTGCTGGGTGGCCTGGTCCATTTGCGTGATCGCCGCGTTGACCTGGTCGATGCCGGCGCTCTGCTCGCGGCTGGCGGCGGTGATCTCGGCCATGATGTCGGCCACGCGCGCCACGCTGGCGACCACTTCCTCGATCGTGGCGCCGGCCTGCTGCACCAGCGTCGTGCCATTGTTCACCTGGGCGACCGAATCGCCTATCAGGGCCTTGATCTCGCGCGCCGCGGTGGCCGAGCGCTGGGCCAGGTTGCGCACTTCGGAGGCCACGACGGCGAAGCCGCGGCCCTGTTCGCCGGCGCGCGCCGCCTCGACCGCCGCGTTCAGCGCCAGGATATTCGTCTGGAAGGCGATGCCGTCGATGACGCCGATGATGTCGACGATCTTGCGCGAGGCGCCGTCGATGGCGCCCATGGTATCGACCACCTGGCCGACGATCTCGCCGCCGCGCGCGGCCACCTGCGAGGCCGCCTGCGCCATCTGGTTGGCCTGGGTCGCGTTGTTCGCGTTGTGACGCACGGTGGAGGTGAGTTCTTCCATCGAGGCCGCGGTTTCTTCCAGCGAGCTGGCCTGCTGTTCGGTGCGCGCCGACAGGTCGAGGTTGCCGCTGGCGATTTCGGTCGATCCGGCGGCGATCGTCCGCGAACCGGCCTGCACCTCGGCCACGACCTTGGCCAGGCCGTCGCTCATGGATTGCATCGCGCGCATCAGGGCGCCGATCTCGTCGCGGCGGCCGTGGTCGTAGGACCCGGTGAGGTCGCCGGCCGCCACGGTTTCGGCCGCCTGCACGGCGCGCGACAGCGGACGGACGATGCTGCGCGTGATCGCCACCGCGGCGAATGCGCCCAGCACGATCATCAAACCGTTCAATAGCAGCACCAGGCGGGAATGTTCCTCATAGGTGGCGCGGCTGTCGCGGGTCATTGCGTCGATGGTGCGGCGCTGGATCGACAGCAGTTCCTGCAGCGCGGCGGAATAGGCCTGGGCGGCGGGGGCGAAGCCCTCGTCGTAGCGGCGCTCGGCGGTCGCGGAGTCGCCGGCCTTCTTGGCATTCATCACCTCGACCTTGGCGGCCTGGTATTTGGCGCGCAGGGCCTGCACTTCCTGCAGCTTGGCCTTTTCTTCCGGAGAAACGAGCAGGGGCTCGACCTTCTTGATGATCTCGGTGCTGCGGGTGACGCTGTCGGCGATGTCCTTGGCGAAGACGGTGCTGAGGGTGTTGTCGGTGCTGCGCGCAATCAGCGAGGTGCGCACGATCGCGGAATAGGTGTTCACGTTCCAGTCGGACACCATGCGTTCCTTGGCCAGCGGCACGGCCAGCATCCTTTCGGTGGCCTCGGCGTTGGCGCGGGCGGTCATGAGGGCGGAAGCGGTGGCGATGGTGGCGAGCACCAGGATCAGGGCAAAAGCGACGGCGAGGCGGGTGCCGATGCGCGTATGGCGTAGCAGGTACTTCATGTGTCTCCCATGGTTTTTGTTGTAGGGAAAGTATGCGATATTTACTTGTGGTATGGAAATTCTTTCGAGCGAAGGGCGCAATCTGTGGCAATTTTGCCGCGTCCGAGATCTGTTCAATATTTCTCAGGCGCAGCCAAGAATATCCGCCACCTCGATGAGCGAATCGGCAACCACGTCCCAGTCTTCCTCGGCCCGCAGGTCCTGGTCCTGGTCCGGTCCATACTCGTGCGGCCGGCGCACGAACACGGTGTGCATTCCCAGCGCCCGCGCGGCCCGCAGGTCGCCGTTGTGGGCGGCCACCAGCGCCGCCTGGCCGGGCTCGAAGCCGGCCGCTTCCAGCGATTTCAGGTAGGTGGCGGGCTGCGGCTTGTAGCTGCGCGAAATCTCCGCGCCCAGGATGGCGTCCCAGGGCAGGCCGCCGAAGCGGGCCAGTTGCAGCATGCCGGCGATATGGCCGTTCGAGATCGGTGCGATGGCGAAGCGGCGCTTCAGTCGCGCGAGGCCGTCGGCGACATCCGGCCACGGGTCCAGCCTGTCCCAGGCGCGGGTCAGCTCGGCCAGGTCCTGCTCCGGAATATCGTCGACCGCCACGCCATGGCCGGCGAGCAGCCGCTCCAGGTTTTCGCGCTGCAGGACGTCGAGCCGGACCCAGGGCCGTTCGCCCGAACGCACGCTCTCCATTGCCGGCTGGTACAGCGCGCGCCAGGCGTTGGCAAAGTCGAAGGGGTCGAGTGCGATGTCGTAGCGCTCCAGGAAGGGCGCGGCCGCGCGCGCCACGCCCGAACGCCAGTCGACCACCGTGCCGAACACGTCGAAACCGAGGAAGCCGACCTGCTGCAGCTTGCAATTCATGTCCGCTCCCCGCTCAGCCCTGGGCGCCGGCCGCCAGCGCCACGATGGTGCGCGCCAGGCCCTCCAGCACGCGCGCCGTGGCGGCGTAGTCGAGGCTGCCCGGCGTGTCACCGGCCTGGTCGCCGGCATCCATCTTGTAGTAGGGATAGCGCAGGAAGGCGGTGTCCGTGACCATGACGGCGGGATAGCCGGCGTGCCCATAGGACGCGTGGCCGGACAGGGTCACGCCCTGCACATAGGCCGGTGCGGCCAGGCCGTAGGAGGGCAGGTCGGAAGTCGCCCGGAAAGCGGACAGGGCATCCTGTACCCGGCGCGAGGATTCGAGCGTGCCGACGTAGGCGATGAAGCTGCCGGCGTCCGGGCTGCCGGTGTCCGGACGTGCGGCATCCTCCTTCGCGCCGGGCGGGAGTTTGCGGCCGTGGCGCCGCAGCGCGTACCAGCCGGCGTCGTGCGGCGCCGGCGCGTCTTCGAGCCGCTGCGCGCTACCCGGTTCCCCATCCCTGGACCAGGACGGCTCTTCGTCGATGAAGAACACGAACTTCACTTCGGTGCCCTGGCTGGGCCGCAGGTCCTTCAGCAGGCGCGCCAGCTCCAGCACCGCCGCGGCGCCGCTGCCGTCGTCGTCGCCCGGCGCCGGGTCGCAGCGCGCGCCGAGGATGAAGATGCGCGTCGGCCTGGCGCCGGGCGCGAGATTCGATACCGCGACCTCGATATTGCGCACGAGGCGGGGCGCATGTGGTCCGCCGGCCTGGTAGCGCTGCCGCCGGATCGCGTAGCCGTCGCCGCGCAGCACGTCCTCGATGTAGCGCGCGGCCCGTTCCCGCCTGGCCGGAGTGGCCGCGCCGCGCTCGCCGGCATCGATGGCGGCCACGTGGGCGCGCAGGCGCGAGGCCAGCGGGATCTCCGGCACCGCGGCGCCGGGGCTCACGGTGAACAGCGCCAGCACCACCAGCAGGATGATGGCGACCAGGGCTTTCCAGTGTGCGCGCAGAAAGATTCGCATGACATGAAGACGCCGCAAAAAGAGACCGGGGCCGGCCTGCGATTTCATGATACCGAAATCACAAGCCGGCCCCGGTAGGGCGCTTTCAATTACGCGGAGTAACTCAGAGCTCAGCGCGCCGCGGTCGTGTTCCCCGCCGGCTCGGTCCAGCCGCCGCCGAGCACGCGGTACAGCGTGACCTGGTTCTGCAGGCGCGCCAGGTTCGCTTCGATCGCCTGTTGCTGGGCGGTGAACAGCGAACGCTGGGCATCCAGCAGGTCGAGGTAGCTGGCGGTGCCGTTGCGGTAGCGCAGGTCCGACAGGTTGAAGCGGTCGCTTTCCGCTGCCGCCACGGCCTGCTGGGCGCGCAGCTGCTCGCTGAAGGTGGCCTGGCCGGCGAGGGCGTCCGAGACTTCGCGGAAGGCGGTCTGGATCGACTTCTCGTAGCGGGCCACGGCGATGTCGCGGCCGGCAACGGCGCTCTCGACGCCGGCGCGGCGGGCGCCGAAGTCGAACAGCGGCAGGATCGCCTGCGGTGCGAAGCTCCAGCCGAAGGAGCCGGACTTGAACAGGCCCGACAGCTCGGAGCTGGCGCTGCCGGCGCTGCCGGTCAGCGAGATGCGCGGGAAATAGTTCGCGCGCGCCGCGCCGATGTCGGCATTCGCCGCGATCAGCTGCTGCTCGGCCGAGCGGATGTCCGGACGCGCGACCAGCAGGTCGGACGGCAGGCCCGCCGGCAGGTCCGGCAGGTTGGTTGCCGCCAGGGTCGCGCCCGGCGGCAGGTTGTCCGGAATGGTCTGGCCGACCAGCAGGGTCAGCGCATTCGTGTCCTGCGCGATAAGGCGCTGCTGCTGGGCCAGCACGGTGCGGGCCTGTTCGACCAGCGAGACCGCCTGCTGCAGGTCGAGCTTGGAGATCACGCCGTTGTCGAAGCGCAGCTGGGAGAGGCGCAGCGATTCCTCGCGCGTCTTGAGGGTCTGCTGGGTCAGGTCCAGCAGTTCCTTGTCGGCCAGCAGGGCCAGGTAGGTATTGGCCACCGTGGCGATCAGGCTGATCTGCGCCGTCTTGCGTGCTTCCTCGGTCGCCAGGTATTGCGCCAGCGCCGCATCGCTCAGGTTGCGCACGCGGCCGAACAGGTCCAGCTCGAAGGCGGACACCGACAGGCCGGCCTGGTAGACGCTGGTCAGGGGCGCGTCGCCGGGCGTCGAGGCGCGGTTGGCGGTCAGGCCCGCATTAACCTGCGGGAAACGCGCCGCCCGCTGGATCTGGAAGGCGGCGCGCGCCTGCTCGATGTTCAGGATCGAGACGCGCAGGTCGCGGTTGTTCGCCAGCGCCATCTGGATCAGCTGCTGCAGGCGGGCGTCGGCGAAGAAGCGCTGCCAGGCGATGCTGGCCGGGGCCTCGGCCGCCACCGGGTTGCCGCTGTGGACGGTGCCTTCCACGGTCGGGAAGGCGCCGGCCACCGGCGTGGCCGGGCGCTCGTACTTGGGCGCCAGGTTCACGCAGCCGGTCATCAGCATGGCCAGGGCCAGGGGAGTCAGGACTTTTTTCATGGTTCCGTTCATATTTCTTCTTTCGCAATACCTGCGGCTTCGGCGTGGTGCTCGTAGATCTCCTGCTGGCGTTTGCTGCCCTTGAAGATGCTGCGGATGACCACGAAGAACACCGGCACGAAGAACACGCCGAGCGCGGTCGCGGTGATCATGCCGCCCATCACGCCGGTACCGATGGCGCGCTGCGAAGCCGCGCCGGCGCCGCTGGCGATCACCAGCGGCAGCACGCCGAGGATGAAGGCCAGCGAGGTCATGATGATCGGACGGAAACGCAGGTGCGCCGCCTCGATCGCCGCCTCGATCGGCGACTTGCCCTGCGCCTGCAGGTCCTTCGCGAACTCGATGATCAGGATCGCGTTCTTCGCCGCCAGGCCGATCACGGTGATCAGGCCGACCTTGAAGTAGACGTCGTTCGGCATGCCGCGCATGGTCGCGGCCAGCAGCGAGCCGAGCACTCCCAGCGGCACCACCAGCAGCACCGAGACCGGGATCGACCAGCTCTCATACAGTGCCGCCAGGGCCAGGAACACCGCCAGCAGCGAGAAGCCGATCAGGACGAACACGGTCGAGCCGGACAGGATTTCCTCGCGCGACTGGCCGGTCCATTCGTAGGCGAAGCCGGCCGGCAGCTTGGCCGCCAAGTTCTGCATCTCCTGCAGCGCGTCGCCCGACGAGTAGCCCGGCTTCGGTTCGCCGGTGATGCTCATCGCCGGATAGCCGTTGTAGCGGGTGGTCTGCTGCGGACCGTTGATCCACTTGGTGCTGGCGAAGGCCGACAGCGGCACCGGCTGGCCCTTGGTATTCAGGGCGTTCAGGCGCAGCAGGTCTTCCGGCTGCATGCGGTCCTTGGCGTCGGCCTGGACCACCACGCGCTGCAGGCGGCCGGCGTTCGGGAAGTCGTTCACGTAGCTCGAACCCAGCGAGGTCGAGATCGCGGTGTTGATCGCATCGAAGGTCACGCCCAGGGCGTTCGCCTTGTCGCGGTCGATCTCCAGCTGCAGCTGCGGCGCATCTTCCAGGCCTTCCGGACGGATGCCGGTCAGGACCGGGGATTGCATCGCCATGCCCAGCAGCTGGTTACGCGCCTGCAGCAGGGCTGCGTGGCCGAGGCCGCCGCGGTCCTGGAGACGGAAGGAGAAGCCGGCGCCGCGGCCCAGTTCCGGGATCGGCGGCGGGCTCACCACGAAGATGAAGGAATCGCGCAGCGCCATCAGGTGCCCGGTGATGCGGCCGGCCAGGCTCTGTGCGTCCGAGCCTTGCGCCTTGCGCTCGTCCCAGGGCTTCAGCGGGATGAAGGCGAGACCCATGTTCTGGCCCTGGCCGGAGAACGAGAAGCCGGTCACGGATACCATGTCGGCGACTTCCGGCTGCTTCAGCACATAGGCTTCGGCGGCCTTCAGCACGGCGTCGGTGCGCTCGGCGGTGGCGCCCGGCGGCAGCTGGATGTTGGCGATGATGTAGCCCTGGTCTTCGTTCGGCAGGAAGGAGTTCGGCATCCTGGTGAATACCAGGCCGACCAGGCCCAGCAGCAGCACGAAGACGACCAGTGCGCGGCCGGTGCGGCGCAGGATCTTGCCGACAAAACCTTCATAGCGCTTGGCGCCGGTGCTGAACGTGCGGTTGAACCAGCCGAAGAAGCCGCGCTTCTCCATGTGGTGGCCGGCTTCCACCGGCTTGAGCAGGTGGGCGCACAGCGCCGGGGTCAGCGACAGCGCCAGGAAGGCCGAGAAGGCGATCGAGGACACCATCACCGCCGAGAACTGGCGGTAGATGTTGCCGACCGCGCCGGCGAAGAAGGCCAGCGGCACGAACACCGAGATCAGCACCACGGTCACGCCGATGATGGCGCCCGAGATCTGGCCCATGGCCTTGCGGGTCGCCTGCAGCGGCGGCAAGCCTTCCTCGGACATGATGCGCTCGACGTTCTCCACCACCACGATGGCGTCGTCGACCACGATACCGATCACCAGCACCATGCCGAACATGGTCAGCACGTTGATCGAGAAGCCCAGCGCCAGCAGGGTGGCGAAGGAGCCGAGCAGGGCGACCGGCACCACGATGGTCGGGATCAGGGTGTAGCGGATGTTCTGCAGGAACACGTACATCACGATGAACACCAGGATCACGGCCTCGATCAGGGTCTCGATGACCTGGCTGATCGAAATCTGGATGAACTTGGTGGAGTCGTAGGGAATCGCATACTTCATGCCGTGCGGGAAGTACTTCTGCAGCTCGGCCATGCGGGTCTTGATCAGGTTAGCGGTCTCGAGCGCGTTACCGGTCGGTGACAGCTGCACGCCGATACCGCTGGACGGCTTGCCGTTCAGGCGCGCCGAGGTCGAATACGCCTGGCCGCCGATCTCGATGCGGGCCACGTCCTTCAGGCGCACGGTGGAGCCGTCCGGATTCGCGCGCAGCACGATGTTGCCGAATTGTTCGACGTTCGACAGCTGGCCGGTCACGACCACGGTCGCGGTGATCTGCTGGCCGACGTTCAGCGGCAGGTCGCCGATGGTGCCGGACGCCACCTGGGCGTTCTGGGCGCGGATCGCGTTGTTGACGTCGGAAGCGGACAGCTTGAAGCCGACCAGCTTGGCCGGGTCGATCCAGATGCGCATCGCCTTCTCGGTACCGAACAGCTGGGCCTGGCCCACGCCCTTGATACGCTGGATCTCGGGCAGCACGTTACGCGAGGCGTAGTCGCCCAGCGCGATCGGGTCCCAGTTCGGGTCGTCCGAGGAGAGGATGGTGAACAGCAGGAAGTTCGAGCGGGCCTTGTCGACGCGCACGCCCTGCTGGGTCACGGCAGCCGGCAGGCGCGGGGTCGCGCGCGACAGGCGGTTCTGGACGTCGACCTGGGCCAGGTCGGGATCGGTACCGGTCTCGAAGGAGATCGTGATGGAGCCGGTGCCGTTGGCCTGGCTGGTCGACTCCATGTAGACCATGCCGGGYGAACCGTTCATCTCGCGTTCGATCACGGAGATGACCGAGTCTTCGAGGGTCTGTGCGGAAGCGCCAGGGTAGGCGACGCTGACGACGATCGACGGCGGCGCCACGGTCGGGTATTGCGCGATCGGCAGCTGCTTGATGGCGACGCCGCCAAGCACCATGATGAACAGCGCGATCACCCAGGCGAAAATTGGGCGGTCAATAAAAAAACGAGCCATTGGGAAGTCCTGTTTCTAATGTTGCTCTTACTGGCGGGTAGTGCCCGTGCCGGCGGCGGCGGCGGCCGGCGAACCGGCCGCGGCCGGGGCGCTGTTGGCGTTCTGCGGAGTCCATGCCACCGGCTGTACCGGGGTGCCCGGCGGCAGCATCTGCAGCTTCTGGAAGCCGTCGACCATCACTTTCTCGCCTTCCTTCAGGCCGCTTGTCACGACCCAGTTGGCGCCTTCCTGCGAGGCGATCTTGACGGTGCGCGGGGTCGGCTTGTTGTCCGCGCCGATCACCATCACGGTGTCGCCGGTCTGGCCGCCGCGGGTCACGGCCTGCTGCGGCACCAGGATGCCCGACGGCAGCTCGGCCTGGGCCAGGCGCACGCGCACGTACTGGCCCGGCAGCAGGGCGCTGTCCGGGTTCGCGACCTGGGCGCGCAGGGTGACCTGGCCGCTGGTCGGGTCCACGGTCACGTCCGAGAACAGCAGCTTGCCTTTGCGGCCCAGTTCGCTACCGTCGTCGAGGATCACCGACACCGGGATCGCCGAGTCGATGCCGCGGTTGCCGGCGCTCTTGCGCAGGCGCTGCAGTTCGGCGGCGGACTGGGTGATGTTCAGGTAGACGTTGTCGGTCTGCTGGATCAGCGCCATCTGGGTCGCCTCGGTGCTTGATACCAGTGCGCCTTCGGTCACCAGGGCGCGGCCGATGCGGCCCGAGATCGGGGCGTAGACGTTCGCATAGCCATAGTTGATCTGGGCGATCTTCACCTGCGCCTTGGCGGCGTTGACGTCCGCTTCGGCCTGCTTGGCGGCGGCGACGGCGTTGGTGAACTCCTGCTTGCTGACCGCATTCGCCTCGACCAGCGGCTTGTAGCGCTCGACGGTGGCCGAAGCCGAGGTCAGGTTGGCCTGGGCGCGGCCGAGCGAGGCCTGGGCGCTGTTGAGCTGTGCCTGGTAGGGCTCCGGATCGATCTGGAACAGGGACTGGCCCTGCTTGACCATGCTGCCTTCGGTGAACAGGCGCTTCAGGACGACGCCGTTGACGCGGGCGCGCACCTCGGCCACGCGGATCGCTTCGACGCGGGCCGGCAGTTCGGTTTCGAGGGCAACCTGCTGGAATTTGGTCGTGATGACGCCGACTTGCGGCGCCGGCATCTTGCCGCCGGGGGCACCGGCGCCGGCCTGGGCGGCATCCTTGTGGCCGCAGCCCGACAGCAGGGCCAGGGCGGTCAGGGTGCACGCGGCAATCCTGGTCAGATTCAGGGTAGATGGTTGGGCAGAACGCATTAAGTGCTTCCTTCTGTTGAAAAAAGGACAAAACCGTCCTGCAGTACTACTCCGGCACCGCACAACGATTCGTCATTGGCTTTTAGGTAAACGGGGATATACTATCACGAGTGTATGTTTAATGTTTCTTGACCACCAAAAAATGGAGATAGGCGCCAATGGCCCGCAGAACCAAAGAAGAGGCCGCTGCCACGCGTGACAGTATCCTTGATGCTGCAGAGAAATTGTTTGTTGAACAGGGTGTTTCGAGAACGACCTTGCAGCATATCGCAACCGCTGCCGGTGTGACGCGCGGTGCGATTTATTGGCACTTCGACGACAAGGGCGCCCTGTTCAACGCGATGATGGAGCGCGCGATCCTGCCGCTGGAGGCGGAGCTGCAGGTGCTGGACGAAGCCGATTCGAGCGATCCGCTGGCCGACCTGCGCGAGTACATGCTGGCCGTGCTGCGCCGCACGGTCGAGGACCCGGTGGCCCGCCGCGTGTTCGAGATCGCCATGCTGAAGGTGGAGTTCGTCGACGAGATGGATGCGGTGCGCTGCCGCCGCCAGCATAGCCTGAGCCAGTGGATGGCGCGCGTCGAACGCCGCATCAAGCTGGCCGCCGACCAGGGCTTGATCTCCTGCAAGGTCGAGCCGAGCACGCTGGCGCTGGCGATGTGGACCATGATCGACGGACTGGTCCGCAACTGGATGTTCGCGCCCCAGAGCTTCGATCTGCTCGAGTTGGGGAAGTGCGTGATCGATCCGTATATGGAAGGCTTGCGGGCGGGGCGCGCCTGAGCCCGCCTGAGCCCGGCAAGCCTTCGAGTATGCATGTTTACAATATTGCCAACTGATGCAAGGATGGGGCCTGTTTCCTTGTGGAGGACGGCATGCGTACCAGACTGACCATTGCGCTAGCCTTGTTCATGGTTGTACTGCTGGGCTGGCAGCATTTGCACGGCGGTGTCCCGGCCCACCACCTGCTGGCGCGCGAAGACCTGCCCGCGGTATCCAACTGGTGGGGAGTGCTGACCCTGCCGGTCCTCGCCTGGTTCCTGCTGGGCCGCATCGAGCGCCGCCGTGAAGGCGGGCAGGGCGGTACCCGTGCCATGGCCGCAGGTTTCGTCGCCAGCCTGCTGTATGGATTCACGCTGGCGCTGTGCTTCGTCTCCGGCAAGCCCGAGGTCAGCGACATCATGGCCCAGGGCGTGTTCGTCATCGCCTTGTTCCATCCGGTCTACCGCGCCGAATGCGTGCTCGGTTTCGTGATGGGGATGAGCGTGTTCCTGGGCGCCATCCTGCCGATGATCGCCGCGCTGGTCTTCGCCGCCGTCGGCGCGCTGCTGTATCACGCCGTCCGCTTCGTCTGGCTGAGGCTGTCGGCACTGGCGCGCTAGCCCATGAGATTGCTGTTGGCATTCCTGCTCGGCCTCGGCTGCGCCCCTTCGGTCCTGGCGCAGGCGCAGGCGCTGCCGTTCGCGGGCCGCTGGCTGCTGGACGATCGGCCGGCGGCACAAGCCGCCTATACCGTCCTGAGCGTCAAGGACGATCGCCTGCGCTGGAGCGGACCGGATAAATCGGTCCCGCCCTGCGAGCAGGAATTCGCACTGAAAAAGGAAAAGCCCGGCACGGTGTACCTCGATGGACGCGGCACCAGATTCCTGGCCGGCTTCCCGGGCAGCATCCCGACCTATCTGCTGACCTTGCGCAGCAGCACCTGCGGCCGCGCCGGCGAGGACGTGAGGATTCGCTATCCGCTGGTCTACGATACCCAGCACATCGAAGTCATCGAATATGAGAACGGCAAGCCGGTGAGTTCGCGGCGTTTTCACCGCAAGAAATAAATTCTTCCGAAAGATCAATGCACATCGGCCGGCACGTCTTCAGGGGATTCCGCGCGCAGCATCGAGATCAGGCCTTCCAGCGCCAGCGAAGCCTCGCCGCGCCACACCAGGTGGGTCCGGTTCTCCGCAATGTGTGCCGGCAGCTTGTGCTGCCTCACCTTGTCCGCGGCCTGCAGCGCGCCGAGCACGCTCTGCGGCACGACGGCAAAGCCGGTCCCCGCCGCCACGCAGGCGATCATGCCCTGGTAGGAACCGAATTCGAGCACCCGTTCCACTGTCACGTTTTCGCTGCCCAGCCATTCGTCCAGGCGCCGCCGGTAGGAGCAGCCGTGGGTAAAGGCGATCATGGTCAGGCGGCCGAGGTCTTTCGCATCGCGCACCGGACCCGTGGCAAGGGGCGTGATCAGCACCAGCTCTTCGCGGAACACCGGCAAGGCTTCCAGCTCGGGCGCGGTGAAAGGCTCGGACACGAAGGCAGCTTCGATCTCGAAGCTCCTGACCGCCTTGAGCAGGGCGCCGGTGGTGCCGGTGACGAGCTCCACCACCACGCCCGGATGTTCTTCGTGGAAGCGCGACAGGATGGGCGCCAGGCGGCTGCCGGCCGTGCTTTCCAGGGAACCGAGGCGAAACACGCCCTGCGGCTTGCCGCTGCGCAGCTCGTCGACGGCTTCGTCGGCCAGGCGCAGCAGGCGGGTCGCGTAGTTCAGCAGCGTCCTGCCTTCGGCGGTCAGGCTGAGCGAGCGGCCGTCGCGGCGGAACAGGCGCACGCCGAGGTACTCTTCCAGTTGCCGGATGCGGGTGGTGACGTTGGATGGCACGCGGTGCAGCTTTTCCGCGGCCCGGTTCACGCCACCCTCGCTGACGACGGTACGGAAAATGAGCAGGGCTTCCAGGTCGATCGTTCTCATGGAGAGAATGATAGTCCATTTTTATTCATTAGTCAGCGCACCCAGCTTGCGCTTTAATACAGGCATGGATAGCACGACACTTCCCCTTGCCGCCAGGAGCGGCCGCGTTGCCGCCGCCGTCTGCGCCGCGGCCATGATCTCGCTGGCGGTGGCCATGGGCATCGGCCGCTTCGCCTTCACGCCCCTGTTTCCGCTGATGGTGAGGGACGGGCTGCTCGACAGCCACGCCGGCGCCATGCTCGCCGCCGCCAACTACCTGGGCTACCTGGCCGGGGCGCTGGCGGCCTCGCGCCTGCGCATCAAGCCGGCGCTGCTGCTTGCCCTCGGGCTGGCCGGCACCGTGCTGATCACGGCGGCGGTCGGCTGGACCGCCTCCGGCTTCTGGTGGGCAGTGCTGCGCTTCCTGGCGGGCGTGATGAGCGCCTGGACCCTGGTCGCGACCAGCGCCTGGGGCCTCGGCTGGCTGGCGGCGATCGGGCGTCCGGACCTGGCCGGGGTCCAGTTTTCCGGCGTCGGGATCGGCATTGCCGCCGCCGGCATGTTCTGCCTGCTGCTGGGGCGTTCGCTGCCCTCGCCGCAACTATGGATCGGCCTGGCGGCGCTGGGCGCACTGGCGTCGATCCTGCCGCTGGTGCTGAGCCGCAGCCTGCCGGCRCCGCCGGCGCCCATGCCCGCAGCCGCAGCGGCCGCCACCGGGCCCGCCGCGCCGCAAGCCACCTTCGGCCTGGTCGTCTGCTATACCCTGTTCGGCTTCGGCTACATCCTGCCCGCCACCTATCTGCCGGCGCTGGCGCGGCAACTGGTCGACGACCCCGCCGTGTTCGGCCTGGCCTGGCCGGTGTTCGGCGCCGCGGCGGCCATCTCCACGGTGCTGGTGTCCTGGCGCCTGGCGAAGGCGCAGCGCCTGGGCGTGTGGGCGGCCRCCCACCTGCTGATGGCGGTCGGCGTGCTGCTGCCGGCCGTGTGGACCTCGCTGGCCAGCGTGACCCTGGCGGCGCTGCTGGTGGGCGGCACCTTCATGGTCATCACCATGGTCGGCATGCAGGAGGCGCGCGCGCGTGCCGAAGGGCAGGCCACGCGCGTGCTGGGCAGGATGACGGCAGGCTTCGCAGTCGGCCAGCTGGCGGGGCCGCTGGTGAGCGCGGGCATCGCCCGCCTGACGGACACCGAGGCCGCGGCCCTGCACATGGCGCTGGCGCTGTCGGCGCTGGGCCTGCTGGGCAGCGCAGCCTGGCTGTGGAAAACGAACTCGCACATTGCACATCGAAAGGGGAAACCATGAATCCGAGCCAGAGCCAGCAATTCCTTGAACGCCTCGCGCTCCAGTATCCGATCATCCAGGCGCCGATGGCCGGCGTGTCGACGCCGCGCATGGCGGCGGCGGTGTCCAACGCCGGCGGCCTGGGATCGCTGGGACTGGGAGCGAGCAATGCCGCCCAGGCGCGCCACATGCTGGAAGAAACGCGCGCCCTGACCAGCCGCTCCTTCAATGCGAACGTGTTCTGCCATGTGCCGGCACGCCGCGATGCCGAGCGCGAAGCGGCCTGGCTCGCCCACCTCGCGCCCCTGTTCGCCGATGCGGGCATCGCGGCACCAATCTCGCTCGACGAGATCTACAAATCCTTCAACGAAGATGAAGACATGTTCCGCATGCTGCTCGAGCTGCGTCCGGCGGTCGTGAGCTTTCACTTCGGCCTGCCGTCCGCCGAACGGCTGGCCGCCTTTCACGAGGCGGGCGTGTTCACGATGGCCACCGCCACCAGCCTGCGCGAGGCCGGGATCATCGAACGGGCGGGTGTGATGGCGATCGTGGCCCAGGGCATCGAGGCTGGCGGCCACCGCGGCATGTTCGATCCGGAACAAGGCGACGAAGGCCTGAGCACCTCGGTGCTGGTGCGCCTGCTGGTCAGGAAGACCGGCCTGCCGATCGTCGCCGCCGGCGGCATCATGGACGGTGCCGGAATCAGGGCCGCGCTGGACCTGGGCGCGGTGGCGGCGCAGCTGGGGACCGCCTTCATCCTGGCGCCGGAATCCTCGGCCAGCGCCGCCTACCGCGCAAACCTGAAGAGCGAACGGGCCGAGGCCACGCGCATGACCGCGGCCATTTCCGGACGCCCGGCGCGCGGCATGCTCAACCGCCTGATCGCCCACGGCGACGCGGCCGGCAGCCCGCCGCCGGCCCCGTATCCGGTCGCCTACGATGCGGCCAAGCAGCTGCACGCCGCGGCCGCCAAGGCCGGCAACCACGAGTTTGCGGCGCAGTGGGCAGGGCAGGGAGCGCCGCTGGCGCGCGAGATGCCGGCGGGGGAGATGCTGCAGCAGCTTGCCAGGGAAATGGCGATGTAAACGGAAAACGGCGGCACGAATGCCGCCGTTCACCCACTACCGTCATTCCCGCACACACCACCACGTCGTCCCCGCGCAGGCGGGGATCCAAGTTCTGCGTGCGTTACGTCAGCTTATGCAAAATCAGCGCAGCTCCTCGATCATCTTCTTCAGCTTGACCGAATCCGCAACGAAGGCACGGATACCCTCGGCCAGCTTCTCGGTCCCCATCGCGTCCTCGTTCAGCATGAAGCGGAAGGTCTTCTCGTCCATCGCGATCTTTTCGATGTCCGCGGACTGGTCGGCCACCAGCTTGCGCTCGACGGTCGCGTCGGCGTCGGCCAGCTTCTGCAGCAGGTCCGGCGAGATGGTCAGCAGGTCGCAGCCGGCCAGTTCCAGGATCTGCGAGGTGTTGCGGAAGCTCGCGCCCATCACTTCGGTCTTGTAGCCGAACTTGCGGTAGTACTGGTAGATGCGCTTGACCGACTGCACGCCCGGATCGTCGGCGCCCTGGTAGTCGGTGCCGGTCGATTTCTTGTACCAGTCGTAGATACGGCCCACGAACGGCGAGATCAGCTGAACGCCCGCTTCGGCGCAGGCCACGGCCTGGCACAGCGAGAACAGCAGGGTCAGGTTGCAGCGGATGCCGTCTTTTTCCAGGATCTCGGCGGCGCGGATACCTTCCCAGGTCGAGGCGATCTTGATCAGCACGCGCTCGCGCTTGATGCCGGCGGCTTCGTACAGGGCGATCAGTTCGCGGCCCTTGGCGACGGTCGCTTCGGTGTCGAAGGACAGCGCGGCGTCGATCTCGGTCGAGACGCGGCCCGGCACGAACTTGAGGATCTCGACGCCGAAAGCGATCAGCAGGCGGTCGACGATCTCTTCGACCGAAGCGCCCTTGGAGTCGGCGACTGCTTTTTCCAGCAGCGGACGGTATTCCGGCTTCTGGACCGCCTTCAGGATCAGCGAGGGGTTGGTGGTCGCGTCTTGCGGCGCGTAGGCCTTGATCGACTGGAAGTCGCCGGTATCGGCCACCACGGTGGTGTACTGCTTGAGCTGTTCGAGTTGGTTCATGGTGCGTGGCAAGTGATGTGAGATACGGATTCCGTGATTGTACCGCACCGGCAGCCGGCGATTTATTCGAAAAAACGCATGCCGGCATATGGCGCCGCACGGCACTGGGCCAGGCGGCTGGCCAGTTTGCCGACGTGGACCTCGAGCTGGTGGCCGTCAGGATCCAGGAAATAAAAGGAATCGCCTTCGCTCCTGTTTTTCCGCCACTCGACGGCGCCGGCCTCGAGCAGGCGCGCACGGAAAGCGGCGAAATCGACCTGGGCGACATCGAAGGCGTAGTGCGTATAGTCCGGCTCGGCCGGGGCTGCGCGCTTGCCGTCGAGCGACAGGCACAGCCATAGTTCGCCCAGGCTCAGGTAGGCGCCCGTGTTCCAGATCGCTGCCGGTTTGAAGCCAAGCAGGTCCTTGTAAAAGGCGAAGCTGCGCTCGAGGTCGGCAACGGCCAGGGTCAGGTGATTCAGTCCGCTCAGCAATCGGTGGCGTCCAGGAAGGCCGCGACCATGCGCTCCAGGCCGGCCTTGTCTTCATCTGAGAAACGTTCCAGCTTCGGGCTGTCGATATCGAACACGCCGACCAGCTTGCCGTCCTTGATGACCGGAAGCACGATCTCCGAGGCCGAGGCCGAATCGCAGGCGATGTGGCCGGGGAAGGCGTGCACGTCCGGCACCACGATGGTCTCGCGCTGCACGGCGGTGGTGCCGCAGACGCCGCGGCCGAAGGGGATGCGGGCGCAGGCCGGCTTGCCCTGGAAGGGGCCGACCAGCAGATCCTGGCCTTCGCCCTTCTTGCTCGGCACGGTGAAATAGAAACCGGCCCAGTTCAGGTCGGCCAGGGTGTCGTAGACCAGCGCCGAAAACTGCGAGGCGTTGGCGGTGAGGTCGCGCTCGCCTTCGAGGACGCTGGCGACCTGGCGTACCAGCAGGTCGTAGTCGGGGCGGGTGCTGCGTTCGGGATTGATGTGCATGACGTGAGCTCGAAGGAACTGATCGGAAAGCGATATTTTACCGCCAGCATGGCAATACTGCCGGGCCGAACCGGATGGCGCCTTTCAGGCGGCGGCCAGCTGCCGCAGGGCCGGCACGATGGCATGCAGGCTGTCGACTTCGCAGGTCGGCACGGCCTCGCCCGCATTGCCCAGCTTGCCCGGATTGAACCAGCAGCTGTCGATGCCGAAGCGGTTGGCGCCGAGGATGTCGGCGTCCAGCCGGTCGCCGACGATGACGGTTTCCCGCTTCGCAAAGGCGCGCGCCATCTTCGCCGCGTAGTCGAAGAAGCGGCTGTCCGGCTTGGCAAAGCCGCAGGCTTCGGAGGTCGAAACGAAGGAGATGTGGTCCTTCAAACCCGAGCTGGCGATGCGGCGGGTCTGGATGTGCTCGACGCCATTGGTGATGATGCCGACCTCGCCGATGGCGGACAAGGCTTCGCAGACCTGCCTGGCGCCGTCGATGAGGACGACGGTGTCCGACAGCGACTCGAGATAGAGGTGGCTGGCGGCTTGCGGATCGAGGTCGAGGGCCTTCTGCGCGAAGGTACGGCGGAAGCGTTCGACTTTCAGGAAATCCTTCGAGACGGTCCCCAGCTCGAATTCCTTCCACAGCGCGATATTGATCGCCTGATATCGCGGGAACAGGGCTTCGATGCCGTCTTTCAGGCCGAGCGCCTGCATGGTGCGCACGAAGGAAAGCTGTTCGGATGCCTTGAAGTCGAGCAGGGTGTCGTCGAGGTCGAAGAGGAAGAGCGTATGTTTCATCGGCTATATATTAGCCGAGCATGCGAACTCTGTCTCAGGTGGTCAGCGGCGTCATCACCAGCTTGCGGAAGGCCGGGCGCGCAGCAAGGCGGTCGAACCATGCCTGCAGCCCGGGCAGGGGTTCGCGTTCGATCGGCAGGGCGAACCAGCGCCAGGCCGCGCAGCCCGCGGCGATATCGCCCACCGTGAACGTGGCGCCGCCGACGTAATCCTGGCCGCCCAGATGGCGGTCGAGAATGCGCATCGTGGACAGGGCGGCAATGCGCTGCTCCTCGATCCTTGCCGGATCGCGGTCGGCCGCGGGCGTGCGCATGAAGGCGCGGAACAGGGGCAGCAGGGCCGGCCACAAGGTCGAATTCGTCCAGTCCATCCAGCGCTCGGCATCGGCGCGCGCGCGCGGCTCGAGCGGCAACAGGCCATCCTGCGCGTATCGCCCCGCGAGGTACCTGACGATGGTGTTGGATTCCCAGACCACGAAACCGTCGTCCTCGATGGTGGGCACCAGGCCGTTCGGATTCAGGTTGCGGAAGGCCGGCGTGCCGACCACGCCGAAGTGGCGTCCGGCGTCGATGCGGCGATAGTCGAGCGCCAGCTCCTCGCAGCACCAGAGGACTTTCTGTACATTGATCGAATCGGCGTTGCCCCAGACGGTAATCACGGCGCCGGGATCAACCGATGAAGGAATCGAACTGCATGTCGAATTCCTGCAGCGCCTTCTGCGCATTCTGCATCTTCTTCCTGAACTCCGGCCCGCGCTTCAGGGCCAGGCCGACCGCCAGCACGTCGATCACGACCAGGTAGGCCAGGCGCGCCGAAATCGGCGTGTAGGGGTCGATCGCGAACACGAGGTCGATCGGGATCAAGAGGCTGGCCATGTCCGCCAGCGGGGTGCCGGAGGGCGCCAGCACGATCACCTCGGCGCCGCCGCGGCGCGCCAGTTTCGCGGAACGCGTGAGTGCGGGATTGTTGCCGCGTTGAGAAATTGCCACCACCACGTCGCCTTCGCGCAGCAGGGCCGCGGCGATCGAGTGGATCGCCGGATCCGTGTAGGCGATGGTCGGCACACCGGAGCGGAAGAACTTGTGCTGGGCGTCGGCGGCCACGAAGCCGGAGGTGCCCTGGCCGTAGAACTCGATCTTGTTGGCGCGCGACAGGATGTCCAGCGCCTTCTGGATCAGCTCCGGCTTGAGGTTGTTGCGCAGGTCGAGCAGGGTGTTGATCGAGCGGCTGCAGATCTTGTTGACCAGGTCGGCGGCGAGGTCGTCCTGGGCCGGCTGCTCGGTGGCGCCGGGCAAGGCCAGCGCCAGGCCTTGCGCCAGTTTCAGCTTGAACTCATGCCAGCCGTCGTAGCCGAGGGTGCGGCAGAAGCGCACCACGGTCGGCTCCGAGACCCCTGCTGCGCGCGCCAGCGCGGTGATGTTCTGGCTGACGGTGGCGCTGGGCGATGCCAGCACGGCGAGCGCCACCTTGCGTTCGGATTTCGACAGCGAGTCGAGCTGGGTGCGGATGGAATCGAGCAGCACGGGGTCGGCGTCCTTAATCTTCCGGCAGCGCTTCTTCGCGCCACTGCAGGCCGTCGCGGCCGATCAGGGCGCTGGACGCGGCCGGGCCCCAGGTGCCGGAGGAATAGGGCACCGGCGAGGTGTCGTCCTGCTCCCAGTAATCGAGGATGGGCTCGACCCATTCCCAGGCCGCTTCCAGCTCGTCGCCGCGCATGAACAGGGTCAGCTGGCCGCGCAGTACATCCAGCAGCAGCCGCTCGTAGGCTTCCATGCGCGGCGCCTTGAACTGCTCGCGGAAATCGAGTTCGAGCTCGGCCTGCTTCAGGCGCATGCCGTCGCCCGGGGTCTTGGACATCAGGTTCAGCGACAGGCCCTCGTCCGGCTGCAGGCGGATCACCAGGCTGTTCGGCTGGAAGCTGGAGGTCGGCTGGTTGAAGATCGAGTGCGGAATCGGCTTGAAGCGCACGACGATCTCGGCCAGGCGGTCGGCCATGCGCTTGCCGGTGCGCAGGTAGAAGGGCACGCCGGCCCAGCGCCAGGTATCGATCTCGGCCTTCATGGCGACGAAGGTCTCGGTCTTCGACTGCTTGGGYGCGCCCGGCTCGTCGCGGTAGCCCGGCACCGGCTGGCCGTCGACGTAGCCGGCGCGGTACTGGCCGCGCACGATGTTCTGCGTCAGCGTGGTCGGCGTGAAGCGCTTCAGCGAGCGCAGCACCTGCAGCTTGGAATCGCGCACGGCGTCCGGCGCGATCGAGGTCGGCGGTTCCATGGCGACGATGCACAGCAGCTGCAGCAGGTGGTTCTGCAGCATGTCGCGCAGGGCGCCGGAATTGTCGTAGTAGCCGAGGCGGTTGCCGACGCCGATCTTCTCGGCGATGGTGATCTGCACGTCCGAGATCCACTCGCGGCGCCACAGCGGCTCGAACAGGACGTTACCGAAGCGCAGSGCCAKCAGGTTCTGCACSGYYKCCTTGCCCAGGTAGTGGTCGATCCGGTAGATCTGCGATTCGGCGAAGACCTTGCCGACGTCCAGGTTGATCTGCTTGGCCGACTCCAGGTCGCGGCCCAGCGGCTTTTCCAGCACCACGCGCGAGTTCGGCGTGGCCAGGCCGCTGGCGGCCAGGTTGTCGCAGATCTTCGCGAACAGCGAGGGCGGGGTGGCCAGGTAGTACACGCGGGTCAGGGACTCGTCCTTGCGCAATGCCTCGGCCAGGCCGGCGTAGCTCTTCAGGTTGACGGCATCGACGGACACCCAGGTGATGCGGTCCAGGAATTTCTTCCACGCGGCTTCGGCGACGCTTTCCTTGATATGCGGCTTCGAATTCGTCTCGACCATCTGCAGGAAGCCTTCCTGCGTCATTTCTTCGCGGCCCACGCAGATGATGCGCGCGCTCGGGGGAAGGTCGTTGGCGACGTCGCGGGCATACATCGCGGGCAGGAGTTTGCGCATCGCGAGGTCGCCGCTGCCGCCGAAGAAAACGAGATCGAAATCGGAAAGTGCCATGGAGTATCTGATCGTAAGGGAGGGATAAGCTTGAATTGTAAATTTACTACACGAATATTGATCACGCAAGAAAATTTACTACGTCATCGAGCGATCCGAGGAAATATGGTGCCACATCCATTTAATGGCGGGCATTCGCGTGGGCACGGTGTGCCCACGCCGGCCGCGCCCGCCCTACATCAGCCGCGGTATTCCGGCATCTCGAGCCCGGCCACGTCGACGCGGAAGGCCAGCACCTTGCCGCTGTCCGGCATCGCCGCCAGCTCCTCGGCCGGACGGCCGCCGCACGCACTGGTGACGTACAGGGTACGCAGGTCCGGGCCGCCGAAGCAGACCGCGGTCGGGCACTTCACCGGCAGGTCGATCTGCTGCAGCAGTTCGCCGGTGGGCGACAGCTTCAGGATGCGGCCGCCTTCGTACATCGCGATCCAGTAATTGCCTTCGCTGTCGAGTGCGGCGCCGTCGGGACGGCCGCCATAGGTGCCCGAGGTTTTATCGGCCTCGAAGGTGACCAGGTTGCGGCGGTTCGACGCGGTGCCGCTGGCGAGGTCGTAGTCGTAGCAGTCGATGCGGTGGCTGGTGGTATCGGCGTGGAACATGGTCTTGCCGTCCAGGGACCAGGCCAGGCCGTTCGAATTGGTCATGCCGCCGCTCCAGGCCAGGCGCAGCTTGCCCCTGTCCAGCACGTACATCTCGGCCTTCGGCTGGTCGCGCGGTTCGTAGATGGTGCCGACCCAGAAGCGCCCTAGCGGGTCCACGCGGCCGTCGTTGAAGCGCATGATCTTCGTATCGTAGGGCGCGGGCGCAATGTCCTCGGCTTCGCCGCTGCTGGTGTTCAGGTAGACGAAGCCGTTGCGGGTGGAGATCACCAGGTTGTTGTCGACGTCGACGGCCAGGGCCGACGGTTCGCTGTCCATCTTCCACGCCGAATACTTGCCGCTCGCCGGATGCAGGCGGTGCACGGTCAGGCCGGGAATGTCGACCCAGTACAGCGCCGATTCGACCGCATGCCAGATCGGGCATTCGCCGGTCTTCATCGCCTCGTCGTGCGCTACCACGAAATGTTCGGTTTTCATGAGGAATCCTTACAGAGACTCAGATGGCGGCCTTGGCGCGCGCGATCAGGCCATTGGTCGAGCTGTCGTGCCGGGCCGGCTGCACGTCGCCGTTGAGCTCCGCCTCGATCTTCTTGGCCAGCACCTTGCCCAGTTCGACGCCCCACTGGTCGTAGCTGTTGACGTCCCACAGCGCGCCCTGCACGAAGACCTTGTGCTCGTACAGCGCGATCAGGGCGCCCAGGGTGGCCGGGTTCAGGTAATCCATCAGGATGGTGTTGCTCGGGCGGTTGCCCGGGAAGGTCTTGTGCGGTACCAGGCGCTCGATTTCTTCCGCCGGCTGGCCGGCCAGGTCGGCGCGTACTTCAATCGCGGTCTTCCCTTTCATGAAGGCTTCCGACTGCGCGAAGCAGTTGGCCAGCAGGGCCGCGTGGTGGTTGTGGAACTCGTGGGCCGGGCGCAGGGCGGCGATGAAATCGATCGGTGTCACGTCCGTGCCCTGGTGCAGCAGCTGGAAGTAGGCGTGCTGGCCGTTGGTGCCGACGTCGCCCCAGATCACCGGGCCGGTGTCGTAGTCGGTGATGGTGTCGCCGGCGCGCGTGACGCGCTTGCCGTTGCTTTCCATGTCGAGCTGCTGCAGGTAGGCCGGGAAGCGGTTCAGGTCCTGGTGGTAGGGGGCGATCGAGACCGAGGCGCAGTCGAGGAACTCGCGGTTCCAGAAGCCGACCAGGCCCAGGATCATCGGCAGGTTCTGCTCGATCGGGGCGCTGCGGAAGTGCTCGTCCATGGCGTGGGCGCCGGCCAGGAAATCGCTGAAGTAGCCGAAGCCCACGCACAGCGCGACCGGCAGGCCGATCGCCGACCACACCGAGTAACGGCCGCCGACCCAGTCCCAGAACGGGAACATGTTGGCCGGATCGATGCCGAAGGTCTTGATGGCTTCGACGTTGGTCGACACCGCCACGAAGTGCTTTGCCAGCGCCTCTTCCGGCGCGTTCTGCAGGAACCAGGCGCGGGCCGTGTTCGCGTTCATCATGGTCTCGGCCGTGGTGAAAGTCTTCGAGGCGATGATGAAGAGGGTGGTTTCCGGGTTCACGCGCGACAGCGCCGCGTCCATGTCGTGGCCGTCGACGTTGGAGACGAAGTGCATGCTCAGGCGCGGATGGGCGAACTGGCGCAGCGCCAGGCAGACCATCTTCGGGCCGAGGTCGGAGCCGCCGATGCCGATGTTGACGACGTCGGTGATCTCCTTGCCGGTGTAGCCCTTCCACGAACCGTTGCGCACGCTGTCGCTGAAGGTCCGGATATGGTCCAGCACGGCGTGCACGTCGCCGGTCACGTCCTGGCCGTCCAGCGTGAAGGGCTTGTTGCGCGGCGCGCGCAGGGCGGTGTGGAGGACGGCGCGGTTTTCCGTCAGGTTGATCTTCTCGCCGGCAAACATGGCGTCGCGCAAACGCTCGACGCCGCGCTCGCGCGCGAGTTGCGCCAGCAGTTCAAGCGTGCGCCCGTCCAGACGGTTTTTTGAATAGTCTAGGAACAGCCCGGCGGCCTCGCAGGAGAGGCGTTCGAAGCGCTGCGGATCCTGTGCGAACAGCTCGCGCATCTGCCACTCCCGGGCCTGGGAAGCATGGTTACGGAGCGACTGGTAGCTGGTGGTGCTGGTGAGAAGAGGTTGGCGCATAGGTAGTGGTGACGACGGACGGTATGATGTCATTTTGTGCAGGTTATCGAATCATACAGGAAGTGGGCGTAAAATCACTACAAATTGTGTTCGAAGTTGCGTGAGCGTGGTGCTCACCCTACGGCAGGGCGGGCACACCGTGCCCGCGATCAACACCCGAATTCCCTAAGGCTGCAATTGAAAGCGGGGCGCCAGCATGCGCCCCCTCGCATTTTGTAGTAAAATTTCAGAAATCCAATTCATAAGGAACGATCATGGCGGTGCATCCCGTAGTAGAGAAGGTGACCCAACGCATCATCCAGCGTAGCCGGCCCTCGCGCCAGGCTTACCTGGCGCACCTGGACGCGGCGCGCGTCAAAGGTGTCCAGCGCGGGACGCTGGCGTGCACGAACCTGGCGCACGGCTTTGCGGCATTCCCGGCCAGCGACAAGCTCAAGCTGCGCGAGCAGAAGCAGCCGTCGGTGGCCATCGTTTCCTCGTACAACGACATGCTGTCGGCCCACCAGCCCTTCGAGTACTTCCCGAAAGTGATCAAGGACGCGGTGCGCGACGTCGGCGCGGTGGCCCAGTTCGCCGGCGGCGTGCCCGCCATGTGCGACGGCATCACGCAAGGCCAGCCGGGCATGGAACTGTCGCTGTTCTCGCGCGATACCATCGCGATGTCGACCGCCATCGCGCTGTCGCACAATATGTTCGATGCCTCGCTCTACCTGGGCATCTGCGACAAGATCGTGCCGGGCCTGCTGATCGGCGCGCTGCACTTCGGCCACATCCCGGGCATCTTCGTGCCGGGCGGCCCGATGACCACCGGTATCTCGAACAAGGAAAAGGCGGCGATCCGCCAGCGCTATGCGAAAGGCCAGGCCACCCGCGAAGAGCTGCTGGAAGGCGAATCCGCGGCCTACCATGGCGCCGGCACCTGCACTTTCTACGGCACGGCCAACAGCAACCAGATGCTGATGGAGATGATGGGCCTGCACCTGCCGGGCGCCGCCTTCATCACCCCGGGCACCCCGCTGCGCGACGCGCTGACCCGCGCCGCTGCCCAGCGCGCCGTCAAGATCTCCCAGCAGGGCGGCGAGTACATGCCGATCGGCCACATCGTCGACGAGAAGAGCATCGTCAACGCGATCGCCGCGCTGCACGCGACCGGCGGCTCGACCAACCACACCATGCACCTGATCGCGATCGCGCGCGCAGCCGGCATCGTGGTCGACTGGAACGATTTCGACGAGCTGTCGAAGGTGGTGCCGCTGCTGGCGCGCGTCTACCCGAACGGCGACGCCGACGTGAACCACTTCCAGGCCGCCGGCGGACCGACCTTCGTGATGCGCGAACTGCTGGATGCCGGCCTGGCCCACGACGACGTCAACACCATCCTCGGCCGCGGCCTGCGCGCCCACTGCAAGGAACCCTTCCTGGACGGCGACCAGGTGGTCTGGAAAGACC
The DNA here is from genome assembly GCF_056397205.1 of Massilia sp. 05N420. NCBI lineage: Bacteria > Pseudomonadati > Pseudomonadota > Betaproteobacteria > Burkholderiales > Oxalobacteraceae > Massilia > Massilia sp. 05N420. Next base: position 44,232 of record NZ_JBFTMX010000008.1, on the reverse strand, counting down.
TGCCGGAACAGAGCGGCGACGAGGCCGTGCTGCGCAAGCACACCAACCCGTTCAGCCCCGATGGCGGCCTGATCCTCGTGCAGGGCAACCTGGGCCGTGCCGTGATGAAGGTCTCGGCCGTCAAGAAGGAACACCACATCGTCGAGGCGCCGGCCAAGACCTTCGATTCGCAGGAAGACTTCATGCATGCGTACAAGGCCGGCCATCTGAACACCGACTTCGTCGCCGTGATCCGCTTCCAGGGCCCGCGCGCCAACGGCATGCCGGAACTGCATGCGCTGACCCCGGCGCTGTCGAACCTGCAGGACGCCGGCTACCACGTGGCGATGGTCACCGACGGCCGCATGTCGGGCGCGTCCGGCAAGGTGCCGGCGGCGATCCACGTGTCGCCGGAAATCCTGGCCGGCGGTCCGCTGGGCCTGGTGCGCGACGGTGATATCATCCGGGTCGATGCGACCGCCGGCACGCTCGAGGCGCTGGTGCCGGCCGACGTGTGGGCATCGCGCAAGATGGCCACGGCCGACCTCAGCAGGAGCCACATCGGCATGGGCCGCGAGCTGTTCGAGGTGTTCCGCAAATCCGTCACCGCAGCCGAGGAGGGCGCCGCCCACTTCCCGCTGCCGTCGCTGATCGACACCACCGTCCCTCTGCATGAAGGCACCGACAGTGGTGAGATCATGCCGGGTTCCGACGAAGATTTCCTGTTCCGCAAATCCACCGCCAAGTGAAAGCAAACGATGAGTACTGATATGAGCCTGCTCGACATCATGAAGTCGGCCGTCGTGATCCCGGTGATCGCGATCGATGATCCGGACCACGCCGTTCCCCTCGCCAAGGCGCTGGTCGCCGGCGGCATCCGCGTGCTCGAGGTGACCCTGCGCACCAGGCACGGCCTGGAGGCGATCCGCGCGATGGCCCAGGTCGAAGGCGCGATCGTCGGCGTCGGCACCCTGACCCAGCCGGAAGAATTCGCCGCTTCGCGCGATGCCGGTGCAGTGTTCGGCGTGTCGCCGGGCCTGACCCCGGCCCTGATCGAGGCAGCGAAGAAGAGCGGCCTGCCGCTGCTGCCGGGCTGCATGACCCCGTCCGAAGTGATGGCGGCGCGCGAAGCCGGCTTCAAGCAGCTGAAGCTGTTCCCGGCGGTGCCGGCGGGCGGCGTCGGCATGCTGAAGGCGATCGGCGGCCCGCTGCCGGACGTGACCTTCTGCCCGACCGGCGGCATCTCGATCGAAACCGCGCCGCAGTTCCTGGCGCTGAAGAACGTGGCCTGCGTGGGCGGCTCCTGGCTGACCCCGGCGGACGCGATGAAGGCCGGCGACTGGGACCTGATCACCGACCTGGCCAAGTCCGCGTCGAGCCTGCGCGCCGCTGCTTAAGGTCCGGTCCGGGTCCGCATGGCGCGCGGGTTGACCCCGGGCGAGATCGCGATGGCGTCGCTGCTGTTCGGCGGCGCCATCGACTACGGCCGCGTGCGGGTCCACGACCGCCGCTACCTGCCGCTGCAGCCGAAGAACTGCGCGATGTCCCCCAACGGCAGCATCTACTTCCACCGTTCCTGCTTCCTGCCCGACTACAGCTTGGGCAATCCCACCGTCATCCACTGGTTCATGCATGAGATGGTGCACGTGTGGCAGCACCAGCTCGGCTACCCGGTCCGCCTGCGCGGCGCGATCCGCCTGGGCCTGTCCTACCACTACGAACTGCGCGATGGCGCCAGCCTGGCCGACTACAATATGGAAGCCCAGGGCGAGCTGCTGGCCGATTATTTCGCACTGAAATTCCTGCAACTGCCGCGCATTGTGCGCCAGCGCAGGCATGCGCATCAGCTGGGGTTGTACGAACATGTGCTGGCCGGATTCCTGTCCAACCCGAGGGACCGCGATAACCTCCCAAAGGGCCGGGCCCGCGCTTTAGCCCGCATTCCGGGCACAGCCCGAAATGACTTCCCGCGTAGGCGGGAACCCAAGTTTGATAAGTAATCCCTAGCCCAGGCAAACCCCACTTGTGCCCAATCAACCCCCAGCCGAGCCCGTCAACGTAGGCTTTCCCGCGTGCGTTCGTTCCCAGGCGAGACCGTCATGCGATTCCCACCCCTTCTCTGCGTGCTGTGTATCCTCGTGCCGGCTGCGGACGCCGCGGCCCGCATCGGCGCGGCCGAGGTGCGTGAGGGCCCGCGCGGCGGTCCGTGCTTCACCATCAGTCCGCGCGAAGACCGCGAAGGAACGCCGGACTTCCACTCCGTCACCGTTTCGGACGGCCAGCGCCCGCTGTGGAAGATGACCATGCCGCCCGAACGCACCTTCCCGCTCCGTTTCTCGATGTGCGTGCCCTACGGCGGGCAGGTCGCGTCCCTGCCGCGCACCAGGGCGGCCACGCTGGAGCCGGGCAAGGTCTATTACCTGCGCATCGAGGCCAGGCCCGGCAAGCTCCGCGGCACCGTCCAGGGCTACGAGGCGCGCTTTTGCCTGGCAAAGCAGCGCGACGGCAGCGCCGCCGTGCACCAGATCTGGGATGGCGAGCGGCCGGGCAAGCGCCTGTTCGGCTGCCTGCCGCCGGAGTAGTGACTAGTCTTCGGTACGTCCGTCCGGGCGGTCGTATTCGTAATGCCTGGCGAGGGGAAAAGGCGGCAGCCAGGATTCGCAGCGGACGGTCCACAGTTCGTAGGTCGGCCTGAACTGGTCCGGCTTGTCCAGCGCCCTCAGGTAGACCTCGATTTCTTACCCGCTTTTCGCGAACACCAAAGAAACGCAGTGCGGGCGGAAATGCCTGCCGCCATAGGCGCGCCTCGCCTTCGATGTCCACCGCCTGTTCCGGGAAGATCGCGGATGCGTGAAAGACGGCGCCGTGATGCTTGCGGCAGTCGAGGCAGTGGCAGAGGCCGACACGGTAGGGGCAGCCGCCGGTGAACTGGTCGACGATGTGTCTCCTGTATCTCGCCCGATCCCTCAGGGGCATCAGGGCTTCCGGACTTCCTCGTAGGTGCTTAAACGGATCTGGAGGAAAGCCAGGATGAGGACGATCGTCATCTCCCAGAAAATATCCAGGTCAATATGGATATGAAAGAGCAATCCCATCAAGCTCCGGCTCATGAAATAGGCCGGCAGGATGAAGTTGGTCAGCTTGATTTTCACCTTCAGCTCGGCAGCGCAAGTAGAGCATTTGACCCGGCCATCGAATGGCGGAGACAGTTGCGTCGCACCCGAGATCGACAGGTCGCTGCAGTGCGGACAGCGATACATGGTATCTCCCTTGGTGGGTTGTCAGGGAACCGGCTCCCATCCGGTTCTCGTCCAGCGCAGCAGCGCCGGCGAGAGCGGCGCCGGCACCTTTTTCATGACGTCGTTTACCAGGGCGCGCAGGGCGTCGATGGCTTGCGGCGACTCTTCACCGACATAAAAAATAACATCCCGCGCGGGCGCCGCAACGATCAGGGTGCCGCCCTGCGCTTCCGCCAGCGGCGCCCAGCTGTCGTGCAAGGCCAGGCGGCTGGATTCGTAGGCGTCGCCGGTGAGGTCGCCGATCTGGCCGTGTTTCGCCACGCGCGCCTGCGTCATCAGGGGCGCGAGGGTCCGGACCAGATTGTCTCGTCCGAGCTGGAGGACCTGCTCCGCGCTCAACCCCAGTTTCTTGAAGTCGTCCTCGTTCAGGGAACGGGTGGTGCGGGGCGAATCCAGCACGGGCATGACCACCAGGCCGCCGCTCAGGGGCCAGCTCCGCACGGTTTTTCCGGTGGCCGCGGCCGACTGCTGCAGGTACGAGCTCGGACGAACGGCAAGGCGCACGTCTTCCTTGCGGGGCAGCGCATTCATATCCTTGATGACTTGCGCGACGCCCTGCACGTAGCGGTCGATCTCGCCCTGGCAGGCTGCGGCATTCGCGCCGCAGAAACCGAAAACCCGGTCCAGATTGGCCTGCAGATCCCCTACCTTCAGGGTCAGCGGGCCTTTGATCGTGACCGCCTGGCCGGCCAGGGGCTGCAGGCGCACTTGCGCGGCGACGTATTCCGTGAAAGCGGCTTCAGCGGCCGGGATTTGCTGTGCAAACGCATTCGCCGTCGCCGCCAGCGCGGCCAGCAGGATCGCGGGTTTCCAGTTTCCGATCATGAGCAGCTCCAGTCGGCCTGCCTCAGCCCCGCCGCGCCGCCTCGATGGCCGCGACATCGATCTTCACCATGCCCATCATCGCTTCGAAGGCCCGCTTGGCCGCCGCCGGGTCCGGGTCGACGATGGCTTCGGACAGCACGCGCGGCGTGATCTGCCACGACAGGCCCCATTTGTCCTTGCACCAGCCGCAGGCGATTTCCTGGCCGCCGTTGCCGACGATGGCATTCCACAGGCGATCGGTTTCTTCCTGGTCTTCGGTGGCGATCTGGAAGGAAAAGGCGTCCGTGTGCGGGTGGCCCGGACCGCCGTTCAGGCCGAGGCAGGGAATGCCGGCCACCGTGAACTCGACCGTCAGCACATTGCCCTGTTTGCCGGCAGGGTAGTCGCCCGGCGCGTGATGGACCGCCGTGACCGCGCTGTCCGGAAAGGTGGCGGCGTAGAACTGCGCCGCTTCCAGTGCATCCTTGTCGAACCACAGGCAAATCGTGTTCTTGCTGATCATCCTCGTCTCCTCAGGGGTGAAAAAATGCCGGCTGGGTAGGGTGCTTCTTGTGTTATTGTTGGCAACAATTCATGGCACGCCAGTCTAGCAGTCTTCTGTCCGGCAAGGCACTGTAAGTTCTTGCAGGCCGGCGTGTTCGAGGTATCACGGTTCCCTTACCTGGAGAGCAGGGTGGCGCAGCAGTTCGGCATGGATGGACATCAGGATTGGCTGCACGGCCTGGCGGAAGCGCGCAGCGAGGCCGCCTTGCTGGACCTGCTGGCAAAGGCGGCCGAGGAACTCGGCTTCGATTACTGCGCGTTCGGCATGCGCTTGCCGCTGCCGTTCTCGAACCCGCGCACCATCATGGTGAACAATTACCCGCAAGCCTGGCAGCTGAGATACCAGTCCGAGCATTACATGAAGGACGATCCCACCGTGGCCCACGGCATGACGTCGACCCGGTCCCTGCTGTGGTCGGAGGCGCTGTTCGCATCCAGCCGCGCGCTGTGGGAAGATGCGCGCGCCCATGGCTTGCAGATCGGCTGGGCCCAGCCGACGCACGACCTCAAGGGTGTCGCCAGCCTGCTGACGCTTGCCCGTTCGGGTGAACCCATCGGGCACGGCGAATACCAGGCGAACTCGCAGAAGATGCACTGGCTGGCCCAGGCGGCGCATGCGGCGCTGTCGAACATCCTGGCCGCCAGGCCGGATGGCGCGGCCTCCATCAGGCTGACCGAGCGCGAGGTCGAGGTGCTGCGCTGGGCCGCGGACGGCAAGACGGCCTCGGAGTCCGCCGAGATCCTGGCGATCTCGGAGCGCACGGTAATCTTCCACATCGATAACGCGCTGCGCAAGCTGGGCGCGGCCAACAAGACGGCGGGTGTGCTGAAGGCGGCGATGCTGCGGCTGATCTGAGCTTCGCCCGCATCCGGTAGAATGGCGGCATTTCTCACCTACCAACAACACCATCATGACTCAGGACGAACTCAAGCAGGCGGTAGCCCGCGCCGCCATCGACTATGTGGTCGACGGCGAAATCATCGGCGTCGGCACCGGCTCGACCGCCAATTACTTCATCGACGAACTCGGCAAGATCAAGCACCGCATCAAGGGCGCGGTCGCGTCTTCGGAAGCCACCGCCGCCCGCCTGCGCAGCCACGGCATCGAAGTGCGTGACCTGAACGAGGTCGACTCGATCTCCGTCTACGTCGACGGCGCCGACGAGATCGACGCCTCCGGCGCCATGATCAAGGGCGGCGGCGCGGCCCTGACGCGCGAGAAGATCGTCGCCTCCGTCTCGAAGAGCTTCGTGTGCATCGCCGACGGCTCCAAGCTGGTCCAGACCCTGGGCAAGTTCCCGCTGCCGGTCGAAGTCGTGCCGATGGCGCGCGCGGCGGTGATGCGCAAGCTGGCGGCCCTCGGCGGCCAGCCGCGCCTGCGCACCAAGGCGGGCAGCGATGAAGCCTTCGTCACCGACAACGGCGGCCACATCATCGACGTGGCCGGCCTGTCGATTACCGATCCGGTGGCGCTGGAAACGGAAATCAACCAGATCGTCGGCGTGATCGCCGTCGGCCTGTTTGCCCAGCGCGGCGCCAACGTCTGCCTGCTGGGCATGGCGGAAGGCGTCAAGACCCTGAGCTTCTGATCCGGAGCGCGGCATGAAGCGTCTGCCATGCATGATCTTCCTTGCCGCGCTGCTGGGCGGCTGCTCGATGTTCCACAAACCGATGCCGCCCGTATCCGCGGCGGCGGCGGTGCCGGCCAGGCCTGCCGGGCCGGTCGACGCGGACGGCACGCCGATCCAGAAGCTGCCGTTCCGCCTGGGCGTCTCGTCGAACACCGTCGAGAAGCTGGCCAGGCAGCAGGCCTGCACGGGCGGGCAGGGCGCGGCCCTGGTCACCGAGCCGGGGCCGGTCGAGGTCTACCGCATGCAATGCGATAACGGCAAGGTGTTCATGGCGCGTTGCGAAATGCGCCAGTGCCGCCAACTGTGAGGCGAGCGGGTTCGCCGCGCCTGGCCTTCGCCATCCAGCTGGCGCTGATCCTGCTGGTTCTGCTGGTGTCGAAGCCAGACAAGGCGGGGGACTTCTTCGAATACGGCTGACGCCGCCGCGCTGACGCTGACGCTGACGCAGCCGCATCGATTCGCGTTTGTGCGGGCGCCGTCGCGCGCTCGGCGCTTTTGTGTGCTTTTCGTTCATCCAATCGTGCGCATGCATGCTTGTGCAGTGCACCATGCTATCGTCTTGACATAACTTTACCAATTCTTACAGTTCATTTGCATTTCGCATGGCTGATTCCCCATAGAATTTCCGCATCGTCTTCAGTGCAAGGTCGGAATATGAAACCAGCAGGTGAACAATCCATCGGGCTCGATACCTGGCGCAAGCATGCCGCCAAGCCCGCTTTCGCCGGGCCTTATGTTGTGCCGCAACCATCGGGATTCGATGCCGTCCGTCCTTTTCCTCCGGCCGTGCAGGCCCCGCTGGTCGCTCCCGCACTGCTGCGGCAAGCCGACAAGATCCTGTTCATCGCCCACCTGGCCATCGGCGACTTCACTTACCTGCAGGCCTGCTTCCAGGCCTTCGCCCAGGCCCATCCCCACCTGAAGATCCACCTGTGGGTCGATGAGCGCCGCCGCACCTCCCGTTCTTCGGAATGGGAGCAGCTCCGCAAGTATGCCTTGTACGACTGGCTGGCCGAATGCTCCTGCATCCACAAGGTCTACGACGAAACCTACAGCCCCCGGCTCTACCGCGAATCGCTGGAAGCGGCGCGCCGGGAAGACTATCCGGTCGTGGTCTCGCTCGCCGTGCTGGAGCGCCACAAGTACGCCAGCTTGGCGCGCAGCATCAGCCCGCAGGGCTTCGTGGTCGGGCAGAAGAAGCGGGTGCGGCCCTACGACCTGCCCAAGCGCCTCGTCTACCGCAAGCTGGATGCCTTCATTCCGGCCTACACGGCGGCTTCCCATGCCGGGCAGCACATCAGCGACATCTACGCCGGCTGGTTCACCCAGCTGTTCGGCATGGAGATCCCGCCGTCCGCGCGCTTCCCGGTGCTCCAGGTGGCGGACAAGTGGATGGCCTATGCGCGCAGGCAGTTCGCGGACTGGGGCTTCATGGGCGTCGACGGCAAGCCGTCCCGCGTGGTTTTCGTCAACGCGTTTTCCAAGTCGGTGGAACGCAGCTGGCCGCTCGAACGGGTCATCGGGCTGATCCGGACCATGCGCTGCGAGGCGGACTGGCGCGACGCCGGCTTCGTCGTCAACGTGGTGCCCGAGGAACTGGGGCGGGCCCGCGAGCTGTTCGCCGCGGCCGGGCTGGAGCGGACCTGGCTGTTCAGTGCGGAAGACAACTTCTTCCAGCTGCCGGCCGTGTTGAGCCTGTGCGAGCTGGTCATCTCGGTGGAAACGGCCGTGATGCACCTGGCGAATGCCGTCCACGTGCCGGTGATCGCCCTGATGCGGCAGAACAATCCGGAATGGGCGCCGATCGACCGGGCCAACAGCACCGTGATCACCGCCCCCCAGCGCGGCGACTGGGTCGACAGGATAGTCGTGCAGGATGTGATGGCGGCGCTCAAGGCTTGAGCTCACCCTGAGCGTTTCGACTTGCGGAAACGACAACGGCGCCAGATCCGGCGCCGTTAATTTTCTTTACTGCGATGCGGACGATCAGGCCGTCGGCGGCACGTAACCGGCCGCCTCATCGGCGCCTTCTCCAAAGAAATGGCGCTCCATCTGGGTCGCCAGGTATTTGCGGGCGCGGGCGTCGGCCATGTTCAGGCGGTTTTCGTTGATCAGCATGGTCTGGTGCTTGAGCCAGCCCTGCCACGCTTCCTTCGACACGCTTTCATAGATCCGCTYGCCCAGTTCGCCCGGGTAGGGCGGGAAGTCCAGGCCTTCGGCTTCCTTGTTCAGTTTGATGCAGTGGACGGTGCGCGCCATGTTCTTGCTCCTGGTTCGAAATTCGAAAGCGACAATTATAAGGTCTTGATGAAAATCTGCGACCGGCGCTGCCAGTTATACATGTGGGCGCGGTCCTTCGGCAGGTCGTCCACGGTGGCCGGCACGAAGCCGCGCTTCTTGAACCAGTGCGCGGTGCGGGTGGTCAGCACGAACAGCCTGGTCAGGCCGGCGGCCCTCGCGCGGTTTTCGATGTTCTTCAGGATGCGTTCGCCGTCGCCCTGGGTCTGGGCGTCCGGGCTCACGGTCAGGCAGGCCATCTCGCCCATCTTCTCGCCGGGGAAGGGGTAGAGCGCGGCGCAGCCGAAGATCACGCCGTCGTGCTCGATGACGGAGAAATGGTCGATCTCGCGTTCGATCAGCTCGCGCGGACGCTTGACCAGGGTGCCGTCGGCTTCCAGCGGCTCGATGAGCTTGATAATTCCACCGACGTCCTCAATTGTGGCCTGGCGCAGGCTCTCCAGGTTCTCGTGGCTGATCATGGTGCCCACGCCGTCGTGGGTGAACAGTTCGAGCAGGGCCGAGCCGTCCAGCTGGAAGGGCACGATGTGGGAGCGGTCGACGCCGCTGTTGCAGGCCTTGATCGCATGCTGCAGGTAGAACGAGGCGTCGTTCGGCAGGAAACCCGCCTGCAGCACGGCTTCGGCCTGGTGCGAGGACAGTTCGCGGATCTCGGCGCCGGCGGCGTCGAGCATCATCGGCGTTTCCGTGATGAAGATGAGCTTTTCGGCATGCAGGGCGATCGCCGCCTGCGAGGCCACGTCTTCCATGGTCAGGTTGAACACCTCGCCGGTCGGCGAGAAGCCGAGCGGCGACAGCAGCACGATATTGTCCTCGGTCTGCAGGATCGGGTGGATCTTCTCGGCCGCGATCTTGCGGGTGACGCCGGTCAGTTCGAAGTCGATGCCGTCGATCACGCCCAGCGGACGCGCGGTCACGAAGTTGCCGGAGACGATGCTGATGTGGGCATTCGACATCGGCGTGTTCGGCAAACCCTGGCTGAAGGCAGCCTCGATGTCCAGGCGCAGTTCGCCGGCCGCTTCCTTCGCGCATTCCATCGCCGCGCCGTCGGTGATGCGCACGCCGTTGTGGAAGCGTCCCTCGACGTTACGCAGGGCGAGCTGCTCGGCGACCTGGGGCCGCGAGCCGTGCACCAGCACGACGCGGATGCCGAGGCCCACCAGCAGGGACAGATCCTGGGCCAGCACGGGCAGGGCGCCGGCGGCGACCAGCTCACCTGGGAAGGCGACGACGAAAGTCTTGCCGCCGAACGCGTGAATATACGGCGCGACCGAGCGCAGCCACTGGACGAATTGGGTAGGGTTTTCCATTTGCCGCATTATAATTGGCTGCGCGACTTGCGCACCAAATACCTTGTAAAAATCAATGTCAGAACAGAGTAACAAGCCTTCGCCGAGCCCGGCGCGCGCCGCTTCCACCGACCGCAATCCAAGCCCGTCCCGCCAGGACGCGGGCGGCGCCGACACGCGCGCGCCGCTGACGAAGACGCCGGACCTGCAGGCCAAGCCGGAACGCGTGCACCGCGAGGCCGGCGAGCGCCGTGGTGGCGATGGCCGCCAAGGTGGGGGCCAGCGAGGTGGACGCGATGGTGCGCTGGCGAATGCGCTCGCGCAGGCGAAAGCGCGTGCGCCCGCAGCGACGCCGCAAGACGGCGAACGTGCGCAGCCACGCAAGGAGCAGCCACGCAAGGAGCCGGGACGCAGCGAGCAGCCGCGCGCCGAACGCAAGCCGCCGATGCGCACGCCGCTGCCCGTCATCACCTTCCCCGAAGACCTGCCGGTCTCCGGCCGCCGCCGCGAGATCGCCGAAGCCCTGCAGAAGCACCAGGTCATCATCGTCTCCGGCGAAACCGGTTCCGGCAAGACGACCCAGCTGCCGAAGATCTGCCTGGAACTGGGCCGCGGCGAGAAGGGCATGATCGGCCACACCCAGCCGCGCCGTATCGCGGCTTCAAGCACCGCCAAGCGCATCGCCCACGAACTGGGCACGCCGCTGGGCGAGCACGTGGGCTACAAGGTGCGCTTCAACGACACCCTGCAGCCTGGCGCCTGGGTCAAGCTGATGACCGACGGTATCCTGCTGGCCGAGACCCAGACCGACCCGCTGCTCAAGGCCTACGACACCATCATCATCGACGAGGCCCACGAACGCAGCCTGAACATCGACTTCCTGCTGGGCTACTTGAAGCAGATCCTGCCGCGCCGCCCGGACCTGAAGGTGATCATCACCTCGGCGACCATCGACGCCGAGCGCTTCGCGCGCCATTTCGGCAGCGAGAGCAAGCCGGTGCCGGTCATCGAAGTCTCCGGCCGCCTGTACAAGGTCGAGGTGCGCTACCGCCCGGTCGACCGCGACCCGGTCACGGCCGGCGCGCCCGCAGAGGGCAGGCAAGATGCGGGCAAGTCGGTGTCGAAGGCCCAGGCCGCGCGCGACAAGCGCGACCTGATCGACGCCGTGGTCGACGGCGTGGATGAGCTCTGCCGCCTGGGACAGGGCGACGTGCTGGTCTTCCTGCCCGGCGAGCGCGAGATCCGCGACTGCGCCGAAGCCTTGCGCAAGCAGCATCCGCCGCACGTCGAGATCCTGCCGCTGTTCGCCCGCCTGTCGGTGGAGGAGCAGGATCGCGTCTTCAAGACCACCAATGCGCGCCGCATCGTGCTGGCGACCAACGTGGCCGAGACCTCGCTGACCGTGCCCGGCATCCGCTACGTGGTCGACTCCGGCCTGGCGCGCGTGAAGCGCTACAGCTACCGCAACAAGGTCGAGCAGCTGCAGGTCGAGCCGATCGCGCAGTCGGCGGCCAACCAGCGCGCCGGCCGCTGCGGCCGCGTTGCCGACGGCGTCTGCATCCGCCTGTATGAAGAACAGGATTTCCTGCAGCGCCCGAAATTCACGGAGCCGGAGATCCTGCGTTCCTCGCTGGCGGCAGTCATCCTGCGCATGAAGTCGCTGCACCTGACGGACGTGGAGACCTTCCCGTTCGTGGAGTCGCCGCAGGGCCGCGCGATCGCCGACGGTTACCAGCTGTTGCAGGAGCTGGGCGCGGTCGACGATGCCAACGAACTCACCCCCATGGGGCGCAAGCTGGCCAAGCTGCCGCTCGACCCGCGCGTGGGCCGCATGATCCTGGCCGCCGTCGACAACAACTGCCTGACCGAGATGCTGATCATCGCGTCGGCGCTGTCGGTGCAGGACCCGCGCGACCGGCCGATGGAATACCAGCAGCAGGCCGACGAGAAGCACAAGAAATTCGCCGACGAGAAGAGCGAGTTCCTCAGCTACGTGAAGATCTGGCGCTGGTTCGAGCAGGCCATCGAGCACAAGAAAACCAACCGCCAGCTGCAGGAAAACTGCCGCGAGAACTTCCTCTCGCAGGTCCGCCTGCGCGAGTGGCGCGACGTGCATTCGCAGCTGCTTACCATCGTCAGGGAGCAGGGCTGGCGCATGAACGAAGCCCCGGCCACCTACGATCAGCTGCACATGGCGCTGCTGACCGGCCTGCTGGGGAACATCGGCTACAAGATGGAAGACGACTCCGGGGCTTACCTCGGTGCGCGCGGCATCAAGTTCCACATCTGGCCCGGTTCCTACCTCGGCAAGAAGGCGGGCAAGTGGGTGATGGCGGCCGAACTGGTCGAGACCACGCGCCTGTACGCGCGCACCCTGGCCCAGATCCAGCCCGAGTGGGTCGAGAAGATCGGCGGCCACCTGCTGAAAAAATCGTGGGGCGAACCGCGCTGGGAGAAGCGCAGCGCCCAGGTGACGGCCAGCGAGCGCGCGACCCTGTACGGCATCGTCGTCTACAGTCAGCGCCGCATCAACTACGCCAACATCAATCCGGCCGAATCGCGCGAGATCCTGATCCGCGACGCGCTGGTGGCGGGCGACTACGACACCCGTGCGCCCTTCTTCGCCCACAACCACAAGCTGATCCGTGAAATCGAGAACCTCGAGCACAAGTCGCGGCGCCTCGACGTGCTGGTCGACGACCAGCTGATCGCGGCCTTCTACGACAAGGAGATCCCGGGCGACATCGTCAACGGCGCCGGCTTCGAGAAGTGGTACAAGGACGCGTCGCGCGACAACCCGAAGCTGCTCTTCCTGAACAAGGAGGAGTTGATGCGCCACGAGGCGGCCGGCGTCACCACCGAGCTGTTCCCGAAGACGATGAACGTCACCGGCATCGAGATGTCGCTGAGCTACCACTTCGAGCCGGGAAGCCCGCGCGACGGCGTCACGCTCACCGTGCCGCTGTTCGCGCTGAACCAGATCCCCTCGGCGCGTCCGGGCTGGCTGGTGCCCGGCATGCTGAAGGAAAAAGTGCAGCTGCTGCTGAAATCCCTGCCGCAGAAGCTGCGCCGCCACTGCGTGCCGCTGCCGGACTACGCGGCCGGCTTCTTCGAGCGCAACCAGGACCCGGTGCGCTTCGGCAGAGGAGATCTCATCGATGCGCTGATCGCCGACATCCACCAGCACACCAGTGCGCGCGTGCTGACCACCGACTTCAAGCTGGAGACCCTGCCGGCCCACCTGTTCATGAACTTCAAGGTGGTCGACGAGCATGGCCGCCAGCTCGACATGGGCCGCAGCCTGGCAACCCTGCAGGCGGAACTGGGCAGCCAGGCGCGCCAGAGCTTCCAGCGCATGGCGGAATCCACGCCGGCGGCCGTGGCCAGCGGCCAGGCGAAGGCGCAGGCGGCGTTCGGCAAGCCCGCTGCGGCATCCGGCTCGGCGTCCGGCACGGCTTCCGCTCCTGCTGCCGCTGCGAATGCGCCGGCGGCGAAAGGCAAGGAAGCGGCAGCGGCAGCGGCACCGGCCAGCACCCCGGCATCGGCCACTACCAACATCACCAGCTGGACCTTCGGCGAGCTGCCGGAACTCCTGGAGATCAACCAGGGCAAGCTGACCCTGATCGGCTTCCCGGCCCTGGTCGACAAGGGCACGCACTGCGACCTGGAAGTCTTCGACGACCCCAACGTGGCCGCGCGCACCCACCGCATCGGCCTGCGCCGCCTGTTCGCGCTGCAGTTCAAGGACCAGCTCAAGTTCGCCGAGAAGAACATCCCCGGCCTGCAGCAGATGGGCATGCAGTTCATGTCGGTCGGTTCGTCCGACGACCTGCGCGAGCAGATCGTCAACAAGGCCATCGACATCGCCTGCCTGCAGGATCCTCTGCCGATTGATGCCGCGTCCTTCAACAAGCGCAAGGACGAGGGCAAGGGCCGCATCGGCCTCCTGATCAACGAGATCGCGCGCCTGGTGGGACAGGTGCTGGCCGAGTTCCACGGCATGCCCAAGCGCCTGCAGAACCTGCCGCAGGCGGTGGCCGCCGACATGCAGGCGCAACTGAAGGAACTGGTGCACAAGCGCTTCATCGCCGACACCGAGTACAGCCAGCTGGCCCACTTCCCGCGCTACCTGAAGGCGATGAACGTGCGCCTCGAAAAGCTGCGCACCAATACGGCGCGCGACGCCCAGCTGATGGCGGAGTGGCAGACGGCGGCGACCCAGTTCCAGCGCACCATCAAGAACCAGCCGCTGAAGAACCTCGATCCGCGCATGACGGACTTCCGCTGGATGCTGGAAGAGCTGCGCGTCTCGCTGTTCGCGCAGGAGCTGAGGACGCCGATGCCGGTGTCCAGCAAGCGCCTGCAGAAGGTGTGGGAGTCGATGCTGCGCTGAGCCGCGCGGCTATGCCGCCGACGCGGATGCCGCGGCCTGCGCCGCCCGCGCCTGGATTTTTCGCACGGTGAACAGCATCGTGACCGGCGCGGCCGCGTGCAGCACGATCAGCCACCACAGGCTCCTGGTGAGCGCATAGCCGATCGCGAAGGCGAAGGAGGCCGCGATCGAGCCGGCGAACTGGCGCGGATTCTTGTAGCCATGCGCCGCGCCGTAGGCGATGGCGGCCAGCGCGAGCGCCACGGGCAGGCCGGTGAACGGCGGTACCACGAGCAGCAGGTAGCCCCGGAACAGGATCTCCCAGGCCGCGGTCATGAGAACGGAGGTGGCCAGGTAGGCCGCGGTCTCGAGCGCCGTGCGCGGCATCACGAAGGGCAGCTGCTGCAGCCGTGCTTCCTGCGCCGCGAGCTGCGCCGGCGTCATCCTGCGCTCCATCCGCTTGCCGGCCAGGTGCAGGGCCAGCAGCACGCCGCAGGCGATGGCGAGGCCCCAGGCCGCGGCGGACGTCCGCGGGAAGGCCAGCCCCAGGTTTGCCGCCGAATGCCCGCCGGTCCACATGACCGCAGCCAGCGCGGCAAGCAGTACCAGCACGAAGCGGGCCTGTTTCCAGTAGGTCCGCAGCGGCGGCAGCGGCGGCTTGCGCGGCGCCGGATGCAGGCTGCGCCACAGGCGTTGAAGAGGGAAGACGAGCAGCAGATACAGCGTCAGAAGCAGGTCGGGCAAGGGAAAAAAGTGGATACTGTTGGCCATGCTGGACAATAGCAGCCGCGGGTGCCCAACAAATCCACGCTTTGTCACAATCATAAGAAAGAATGAGCATGCCAATGTCACGTATCACTTCCGCCGTCTTCGCGGTCTGCCTGTCGATCGGCTGCTGGAACACCGCGGTGGCGGCGCCGGCAGTCGCGTCCGCAGCCGCGCCGCTGTCCATCGGCGACACCTGGACCATCCAGTCCGCCGCGCTCGGCGAGACCCGGCGCATCAATGTTTACGTCCCGGCCGGCATCCCCGCCGGCACGCCGCTGCCGGTGCTGTACATGCCGGACGGCGGCATGCTGGAAGACTTCCTGCACGTGGCCGGCCTGCTGCAGGTCGGCGCCGGCAACGGCACCGTGCGGCCCTTCCTGCTGGTGGGAATCGAAAACACCCAGCGCCGGCGCGACCTCACCGGCCCTACCGAGGTTGCGAAGGACCGCAGCATCGCACCCCAGGTCGGCGGCTCCCAGGCCTACCGCAACTTCATCCGCACCGAGCTGATGCCGGAAGTGGAAAAGCGCTACCGCGTCACGCGGGAGCGGGCGATCGTCGGCGAATCGCTGGCCGGGCTGTTCGTGGTCGAGACCCTGGCATTGGAGCCCGACCTGTTCGACACCTATATCGCCATCGACCCCAGCCTGTGGTGGAACGACCGCCGGCTGGCCCAGCGCCTGCGCACGCAGCCGCCGTCCGGCGCGGTGAAGAAGACCCTCTACATCGCGGCCAGCGCCGACGGCCTGCCCGACATGGATGCCGCGCTGAAGAACAGTCTGGAAAAGGCGCCGGGCCTCGGCTTCAGTTATGAAGCCTGGCCCGGCGAGACGCATGCCACCATCTATCATCCGGCCGCGTTGAAGGCATTCCGGGCGGTGTTCAAGCCGCGCTGATCGCGCACGGCGGCGACATCGCGCGCCAGGCGGCCCAGGAAGCAGCCGTTGAAGACGCCGAACAGGGCGCACACGCCGGCTGCCACCAGCGCATCCTGGCGCGCATGCGGCAGCACCGCCAGCAGCACCGAGGCCGCGTACTTGGTGAAGAAGATCGCCATCATCATGGCCAGCGGTACCCAGCTGCCGCGCACGATCACGCTGCCGGGGACAGAGCCGGGCGCCGTGCGGCTGCGGCCGGATTTCCACACCAGCAGCGCGCTGATTGCCGCCGCGGCGGCCCAGGCGGCGTAGGCCAGGCCGCTCGAGCCGAACTTGCTGCCGACGTCCTGCAGCGACAGCGCCAGCATCACGGCCGGGACGATGAACAGGCTGCGGACTTTCATCTCGCGGTCGCGCAGGGCGGCCGTGCCGCGCCAGACCAGCACGGCCAGGATGGCCCAGACGTAGACGGGGGTGTGGATCAGGATCTGCTGCAGCATGATGGGCTCCTTCGGGTTCGTTGGGTAAAGTGCATCGGGTGAGCACACTTTGCCCTGGTCGTGGAGAAGGCGGGACGGCATGCGACGAATTGCGGCGAACCGGCGCGAAATGCAGCCTGGCGGCGCGAGTTGCAGCGCCTCCGTGGCCTGTCTAGCCGCCGAAACGCTCGCGGAACCAGGCCGCCGTCTCCGGATCCGCCGGAAAGAAGGACTCCAGCCGCAGCTCGTGCACCGTCACGTCGTGCGGCGTGCCGAGCGTGGTGATGGTGGTGAACAGGTTCAGGCGGATGTCGTCGCGGGCGATCTGCAGGGGCAGGAAGGGCAGCGCCCTCCGCTCCAGGTTGGGCAGGTGGCCGGCCGAGGGCATGCCGGGCAGGATGGAGAGTTCCGCCAGCAGGGCGGTCGCTTCGCTGCCCGGGCCGTCGGCCATGGCTTCGCGCTGGATCCACAGCAGGCTGTCGGCGCACACCGCTTCCCAGTTGAGCAGGTGGCGGCGCAGGCCGTCGGGGCTCAGCATCAGGCGCAGCACGTTGACCGAACCGTCGCGCGGGATGACCGCTTCCTCCGGCATGCCGAGCAGCCACTTCATCATGCCGGCGGCGGGCTCGTTGAACATCACCAGGTTCCACAGGCGGTCGACCACCAGCGCCGGAAAGGGGGCCTGCTGGCGCAGCATGAATTCGAGGGCTTGCATCACGCTCGCCAGCTCGGGGTCGGACAGGCTGCGTTCCTGGTAGGCCGGCGCGAAACCGGCGGCCAGCAGCATTGCATTGCGCTGCCGGAGCGGGACGTCGAGCGCGATGCCGAGCTTCAGGATCAGGTCGCGGCTGGGCTGGGAGCGGCCGCTCTCCAGGAAACTCAGGTGGCGCTGCGAGACCCCGCTGTCGGTCGACAGCCGCAGCTGGCTGACGCCGCGCCGGGTGCGCCAGTAGCGCAGCGCGGACGCGAAGTCGCTGAAGTATGTCGACTCCGCCCCGGTGCCGGTGTCTTCGATGTTTGCTGTGGCTGTGCTCATCCTCGCTCCTGTCGGTCGCGCCCAATGTAACCGGGCTCGGAAATGAACTCAAGCAGATCGGTGTTCACCCGCTCGACATGGGTCACGAACATGCCGTGGGCCGCGCCTTCGATCACCCGCAGGCGCACGTCCGGGACCAGGGCGGCGCTGCGGCGCGCGGTCAGGTCGAGCGGCGCCGAGACGTCCCGATCTCCCGCAATGATCAGCACCGGCACGTCGATGGCGCGCAGCTCGTCCACCATGTCGGCGCCCTGGACCGCGGCGTGGCAATCGTGCAGGGCCTGCAGCGAATTATCGAGGGCCATCGCGGCCAGCCAGGCCCTGGTCGTCGCGTTCGCGCCCGGCACGAAAGGCTCGATGTTCTCCTCGATCCACAACGGGTAGTCGCGCAGCAGCTGCCGGCTGCGGAACTGCTCGAGCAGCGCCGGATCGACCCCGCCCGGATTTGAGGGCGAAAGCGTCACGCCCGGCGTCATCGGTCCCAGCAGGGCGATGCGCTCGATGCGCGCGCTGCCGAAGCGGCTCAGGTAGCGCACGATCTCGTTGCAGCCCATCGAGTGGCCGACCAGTACCACGTCGCGCAGGTCGAGGGCGTCGATCACGGCGGCGATGTCGCCGGCCAGGGTGTCGAAAACGTAGCCGCCGCCAGGGTCGCCGGAGCGGCCGTGGCCGCGGCGGTCGAAGGCAATGCAGCGCAGGCCGCGGCGCCGCAGGGCCATCATCTGGTAGCCCCAGGACGTCGAGGGCATGGACCAGCCGCCGACGAAGAGGACGGGCTGGGCCTGCGCTCGGCTGCCGGGCCAGTCGCGGTAGAACAGCTGGACCCCATCCGCGGTGGCGATGGCGTTGGGGCCGGCGACGCGTGCACGGGGGCTCATGGTGGTCTCCTCAGACGGCGTCGAGGAAGCCGGTGACCTTCAGCAGGCGGCCGCGCCCGTCGATGTAGGCGACGTCGCTGCCCCTGGCCACCGGCGCGGCGCCGTCGGCGGCCAGCGTCCACGAGAAGCGCACCACGTTGTCGTGGCCGTCCGGCGCGCCGTGCAGGCTGAAACGCAGGCCGGGGAACTGGCGCTGGGCGGTGGCGATCATGCTGTCGATGCCGTCGATGCCGCTGCCGTGCATCATCGGGTCGGCATAGGTGGCGTCGGCAGCGAACAGCTGGGCGACGCGGGCGCGGCGGGTGATGTCGTCGCGTTCGTTCCAGACGGCGAGGTAGCGGTCGGCGATGATGGTGGCCTGGGTGGCTGCGTGGTTCATGGCGATCTCCTTGTGGCGGGTGGTTGATGGAGACCAGTGTGCCGGGCAGCGTGCCGCGTGGCGATTACCTCCCAGGTAATGGCGGACCCGCATCCGGGGACGGCGGCGGCGGGGCGGCCAGTTGCTGCGCAGGGGCGACGGCGTACACCTTGCCGGCTTCCACGCCGGAGTCCTGGCGGCGCGCGCGCAGGTCGCGGTAGACGGCGGCGCGCATCAGCATCATCGAGACCACCGGCGCCGTCATCAAGAGGAAGGCGGCGATGATCAGTTCGTGCATCACCAGGCGCGATTGCGCGGCCGTGAAGTACAGCATCGACGCCAGCAGCACGGAGCCGGCGCCGAGCGTGATCGTGATCGCCGGCCCGTGGATGCGCTGGTAGAAGGTGCGCAGGCGCAGCAGGCCGAGGGCGCCGATCAGGGTGATGCTGGCGCCCAGGACCAGCAGCAGCGCGGCGCCCGCCAGTGCCCAGGACGGGGGCTGTTCCAGGCCGCTCATTCGATGATCTCCCCGCGCATCAGGAACTTGGCCAGGGCGACGGTCGAGACGAAGCCCAGCAGCGCGATCAGCATCGCCGCTTCGAAGTACACCAGGGAGCCGTAGCGGATGCCGAGCACCAGCGCCAGCAGCATCCCGCACATCCACAAGGTGTCGAGCGCCAGCGCGCGGTCGTGGGCCGAGGGACCGGCCAGCAGGCGCACGGTGCACAGCAGCATGGCCGCCAGCACGCACACGAGCGCATAGCCGACCGCCAGTTCAAACAGGGTCGCCACGGGAAGCCTCCGTTTCAAAGATGTCGATCAGGGGTTGTTCGTAACGGGTCTTGATGGTGGTTATCCACCATTGCGTGTCCTTCAGGTCGAACACGTGCAGCGCGAGTTCGTGGCGCTCGGGCAGGATCTCGACCCAGACCGTACCGGGCGTCATGTTGATCAGGCAGGACAGGGCCGCCAGGCCGTAGGGATCGCGCAGGGTCAGCGGCACCCGGATGAACTGCGAATTGACCCGCGTGTAATCGGCGAACAGGATGATCCGGCACACCGCGAAGCAGGAGCGCACCACTTCCACCGAAGCCATGGCCAGCAGGCGCACCAGGGATCGCCACTGCGCCGCCGTGCGCATGCGCGGGTAGCCGAGTGGCTGCAGCTTGCGGCTCAGGAGCGGCGCGGCGATGCCGATGGCGGCACCCAGCAGCAGGTGGGCCGGATGCACGGTCTGGTTCAGCAGCAGCCACAGGGCGCACAGGGCCAGCGAGACGAGGGGGAAGGGCAGCCAGCGCGTCATTTCGCCTCCGCCGCGGATGCCACCGGCGGCTGGCCCAGCACCCGGGCGATGTAGTCCGCCGGCCGGTGGATGCCTTCGCTGGTGCGGCCCAGGTAGCCGAAGATCGGTCCGGCTTCGACCGTCATGAAGACCGTTAGCCCGAGCAGGAAGACCACCGGCAGGACTTCCGAGCGCTGCAGCCTGGGCGGCGCATCGACCCTGCTGGCCCAGAAGGTGCGTACGCCGAAGCGCATCATCGAGAGCACCGCCACCAGGCCGGCCGCGATGATCAGGGTCATCAGCGCCCAGCCGGCGGCCGGAATGGGGCCGTCCGGTGGATTCAGCAGCGCGTGGAAGAGGCTGAACTTGGCGACGAAGCCGGACAGCGGCGGCAGGCCGGCGATCACCAGCGCGCAGGCGGCGAAGGAGAGCCCCAGGAAGGCCATCGCGGCCGGCACGCCGCGCCCCTCCGGCTCGTCCGGCTTGTCCTCGACCGCCCAGACCTCCATCGTCAATGCCAGCATCGCCGCGCGCGGGGTGCGGATCCGTTCGATCAGTTCGATCAGCAGCAGGAAGGCGGCGATCGCGAGCGTCGAGCCGGCCAGGTAGTACAGCCCGGTCGCCACCAGCGAGGCCTGGCCGTAGCCGATCACCGCCAGCAGCGTCCCGGACGAGACGATGGCGCCATAGCCGGCCAGGCGCCCGGCGCTGTCCGTGGACAGCATGCCGGCGGCGCCGAACACGATGGTGGCCATGCCGCCCCACAGCAGCGCAGGGTAGCCGAAATTCGAGCCGAAGCCGGCCGCCGCGCCTTCGGCTATCGGGAACAGCAGCAGCCAGAGGCGCAGGATGGCGTAGGCGCCGACCTTGGTCATCAGCACCAGCATCGCCGCCACCGGGGGCGAGGCGGCGGCATAGGTGGTCGGCAGCCAGAAGCCGAGCGGCCACATCGCGCTCTTGATCAGGAAGGCCAGCGCCAGCACGGTGGCCCCGAGCTCGAGCAGGCCGCGGTCCGCGGGCGGCATGGCGGCCACGCGGGCGGCCAGGTCGGCCATGTTCAGGGTGCCGGCGGCGGCATAGATCAGCGCTGCGCCGAGCAGGAACAGCAGCGAGGCGGCCAGGTTGACGGCGATGTACTGCATGCTGGCGCGCAGCCGTTCGGCGTTATACCCGTGCAGCACCAGGCCGTAGGACGCCGCCAGCATCACCTCGAAGAACACGAAGAGGTTGAACAGGTCGTGCGTCAGGAAGGCGCCGTTGATCCCCATCAGCAGGAACTGGAACAGCGTATGGAAGTGCGCTCCGATCCGGCCCCAGCGCTGCCTGGCGAAGTGCAGGGCGGCGAGGCCCAGCAACGCGGTGAGCAGCAGCATCAGCGCAGCCAGGCGGTCGGCCACCAGGGCGATCCCGAACGGCGCCGCCCAGTTGGCGGCCAGGTAGACGCCGATGCCGTCCTCCCAGTAGCCGCCGTCGGCCAGCGCGGCCAGCGCCAGCGCCGTCGCCAGCATGCCCAGCACCGAAGCGTAGCCGAGCGCGAACTTGAGCCGGTGCCAGCCCTGGGTCAGCGGCGTCAGCACCGCGCCGCACAGCAGCGGCAGCAGGATCGGCACCAGCAGCAGGTGGTCCAGCGCCTTCATGGCTCGGGCTCCCTGCCGTCGACGTGGTCGGTGCCGGTCAGGCCGCGCGAACCGATCATCACCACCAGGTAGAGCGCGGTGGTGGCGAAGCCGATCACGATCGCGGTCAGCACCAGGGCCTGGGGCAGCGGGTCGGCCAGCGCGGCCGGATCGGGCGCGCTGCCTGCTGGCAGATCGGAAGGAATGAGCGGCGGGCGGTCGATCCACAGCCGGCCCATGACGAAGATGAACAGGTTGACGGCATAGGACATCAGCATCAGCCCGCACAGCACCTGGAAGCTGCGCGGCCGCAGCACCAGCCAGATGCCCGCGCCGAAGACGATGCCGATCGCCAGCGAGATGACGGCTTCCATTACTGGATCTCCTTGGCCGGCGGCAGCGCCGACGGTGCCGCGGCGCGTGCGGCGCCGGGCGGGAGCCGGTGGCTGCGCAGCGACTGGTGGGCCAGCGCCACCAGGATCAGCATGGTCGAGCCGACCACCACCAGGAACACGCCGAGGTCGAACACGAAGGCGCTCGGCACGTGGATCTCGCCCAGCACCGGCAGCGCCAGGTGGGCGGTATGGCTGGTCAGGAAGGGGTAGCCGAGCAGCCAGGCGCCCAGGCCGGTGCCGCAGGCGGTTGCCAGGCCCCAGGCGATCCAGCGGTGCGGACGCAGGCGCAGGTGGGCCTCGACCCATTCGGTGCCGGCCACCATGTACTGCACGATCAGGGCGGTGGCGAAGATCAGGCCGGCGACGAAGCCGCCGCCCGGCAGGTTGTGGCCGCGCATGAAGAAATAGGCGGCGATGGTGCCCATCACCGGCAGCAGCAGCCGCATGTAGACGGCGGGGATCATCAGGTAGCCGCCGGCGGCCTGCAGCGCCGGCGGCTGGCGCACCGCCGGGTCGGCGTCGTTGGCCTGCTGCAGCGGGATCACCACGCTCTCGGGCGCCGGCCGGAAGCGCCGCAGCAGCGCGTACACGGTCAGCGCCACCGCGCCCAGCACGGTGATCTCGCCCATCGTGTCGAAGCCGCGGAAGTCGACCAGCAGCACGTTCACCACGTTGGCCCCGCCGCCTTCCGGCAGCGCGCGCAGCACGTAGAAATCGCTGATGCTGCGGCCGCCGGGGCGGGTCAGCACGAGGTGGCTGATGGCCGCCAGTCCGAGGCCGCCGGCCAGCGCCAGCAGCAGGTCGCGCGCGCGGCGGAACTGGGTGGAGGCCGGCGGCCGCGCCAGCAGGCCGGGCGGGGCCCGGCGCAGCGGCAGCCAGCGCAGGCCGAGCAGGATCAGCACCGTGGTGACGGTTTCCACCATCAGCTGGGTCAGCGCCAGGTCCGGCGCCGACAGCCACAGGAAGCTGATGCTGGTGGCGATGCCGGTGCCGCCGACCATGATCAGTGCCGCCAGCCGGTGGTACTTGGCCTTCCAGGCCGCCGCCACCGCGCAGGCGGCGCCGATCAGCCACAGCAGCGAGAAGCGCGGGTCGAAGTCGCCCAGGTCCGGCGGGTTCCAGGCCGGCAGCGGCCGGGCCAGCAGCAGCGGCGCGGCCACCAGCATGAACACGATGACCCGGAACTGCGGCTGCAGGCGGCGGGTGGCGGTCCAGCGGATCAGCCAGGCGGCCGCAAGGCTGAGCCACTGCATGATGTTCTCGTAGGCCTGGGCGCCCTTCAGGTGGTGCAGCACCGGCACGTCGGTGCGCTGGCGCAGATTGGCGCGGCGGCGCAGGAAGACGTAGAACACGCAGCCCCCGGCCAGCGCGACAAAGCTCATCAGCAGCGGCAGGTTGAAGCCGTGCCAGATGGCGAGGTCGTATTCCGGCATGTTCGGCCCCAGCACCGCGCGGGTGGCCACCGCCAGCACCGCGCCGACCGTGCGCGCCGGCAGCACGCCGACGGCGATGCACAGCAGGACCAGGCACTCGACCGGGAAACGCATCCAGCGCGGCGGCTCGTGGATCTGGTGGGCCGGGCGGTTCGGGATGTCATGCGCGAGCGGGCCGAAGAACACGCCGATGAAACGCAGCGAGTAGGCGACGCTGAAGATCCCCATCAGGGTGGCCGCCACCGCCATCGACCAGTCCTCGGTGCCGCCGGCCAGCGCCGCCTCGGCAAAGAACATCTCCTTCGACAGGAAGCCGTTCAGCAGCGGCACCCCGGCCATGGCGGCGCTGGCGACCACGGCCAGCGCCGCGGTGAACGGCATGACCTTCCCGAGCCCGCGCAGGATGCGCATGTCGCGGGTGCCGGTCTCGTGGTCGATGATGCCGACCGCCATGAACAGCGACGCCTTGAACACCGCATGGTTCATGGTGTGGAAGATCGCCGCCACCACCGACAGCTGGGTGCCGATGCCCAGCAGGACGGTGATCAGGCCCAGGTGGCTGATGGTCGAATACGCCAGCAGGCCTTTCATGTCGTGCTGGAAGATGGCGTAGAAGGCCCCCAGCAGCAGGGTGCAGACGCCGGCGCCGCCGACGATCCAGGTCCATTCCTGGGTGCCCGAGAGCACCGGCCACAGGCGCATCAGCAGGAACACGCCGGCCTTGACCATGGTCGCGGAATGCAGGTAGGCCGAGACCGGGGTCGGCGCGGCCATCGCGTGCGGCAGCCAGAAGTGGAAGGGGAACTGCGCGCTCTTGGTCAGCGCGCCGAGCGCGATCAGCACCAGCGCGGTCGGGTAGAGACGGTGGGCCTGGATCCGGTCGGCCGCCTTCAGCACCGCATCGAGCTCGTAGCTGCCGGCCATGTGGCCGAGCGTCAGCATGCCGGCCAGCAGGCACAGCCCGCCCGCCGTGGTCACGGTAAAGGCCATGCGGGCGCCGCGCCGCGCATCGTTACGCTGGTGCCAGTAGCCGATCAGGAGGAAGGACGTGAGGCTGGTCAGCTCCCAGAACACGACCAGCTGGATGATATTGCCGGACAAGACCACGCCCAGCATCGAGCCCATGAAGGCCAGCATGTAGGCGAAGAAGCGGCCCAGCGGATCGCTGCGCGACATGTAGTAGCGCGCATAGACCAGCACCAGCAGGCCCACGCCCAGCACGATCACGCTGAACAGCCAGGCCAGCCCGTCCATCCGCCAGACGAGGTCGAGGCCGGCCTCGGGCAGCCAGGCGGCGCGCGCACGCAGGACCTCGCCGGTGCGGACTTGCCCGAACCGTGAAACGGCCAGCAGCAGCGCGGCCAGGGTCGCCAGCCCGGCCACCGCCGCCGGGCGCGTGCGCGAGCCTTCCGGCATGCACACGGCCACGAAGGCGCCGATGAACGGAAGCAGGACCAGGAGGGACAGCGGCCACATCGGCATCAGCGCTGGCCCGGCAAGTTGTGATGGTTGAAGTCGTCTCGCATTCCGTTTCGCAAAGTGGCTCCTGACGACGGGCCTCAGCCGATATTGCTGCCGCGGATGTGGCTCAGGTCGTCGTCGCCGCCCTGATTGCCGGCGCGCGGATCGGTGCTGATGCCGCTGCCCGAGCCGAGGTCGCCGCCACCCGCGCCGCCGCCCACGCCCGAGGCCACGCCCGCGCCGGTCTGGACGCCGCCCGCATGGCCGGCGCCCAGGCCGCCCATGCCCGCGCCCATGCCGGACACCGAGCCGGCGCCGCCCGGCATGCCGCGCATCGCCACGTCAGGACCCATGCTCGGCGGGCCGCCGCGGTCCGGGTCGGTGCCGTAGAAGCTGTGGACCTGGCTGGCCCACTGGACGTCGGCCATGTCGGGCCAGGCATCCTTGTCGAAGCCCGGGGCGGTTTTCAGGCGCTCCTTCTCGACGTCGAGCACGAAGCGGTGGTTGACGGTGTCCAGGTGCAGGGCCTGCCAGGGCACGGCGAACAGCTTCTCGCCCATGCCGAGGAAGCCGCCGAAGGCCAGCACGGCGTAGGCGACCTGGCCGGTGTTCATGTCGAGCATGATCTCCTTGATGTCGCCCAGATCCTCGTTGGCGCCGTTGACGACGCCGTCGCCGAGCAGGGTGTCCGCCCCCATCAGGGCGGGGCCGGGACCGGCGTGGCCGGTGTCCTTGTACATGCCGTACTTGTCGCGGTCTGCATAACTCATGACGGTTCTCCTGCTGGTATTGGGTTGGTGTCGGTGCAACCCGGTCAGGGTAAAAGGCGCGTACCCCGCGCGTTTGATGACGATCAATTGTGCCGGCTGCTCTCCTCTGGCGGTCAGGGATTCCCCGCGCCGCCGGCCAGCCCGTACACCTGCAGCGGCGTCCAGACCGGCCCGGGCGCCACCGCGTTCACGCGAATGCCCTTGTCCGCCAGCTGCTTGGCCAGCGATTTCGTGAAGGCCACCCGGGCCGCCTTGGTTTGCGAATAGGCCAGCAGCTTGGGCGAGGGGTCGTAAGCCTGCACCGACGCCGTGGTGATGATGCTGGCGCCCTGCGGCAGGTGCGGCAGCGCCGCCCTGGTGATCCGGAACAGGGCGTACAGATTGGTCTTGAAATGCCAGTCCAGCTCCATCGTGGTGAGCTCGAGGATGGAATCGATCGACTGCTGGCGCGCCGCATTGTCGACCAGGATGTCGAGCCCGCCCAGCTGGCGCACGGCCTGCTCCACCATCTTCTTGCAGAAGGCTTCGTCGCGGATGTCGCCCGGCAGCGCGACGGCATTGCGGCCGGCCAGGCCGGGCCAGTCCTGCTTCTGGCGCGGGACGGGCGGACCGGGATAGGGAGGCGGCGTCAGGGAACGGGCAGCGGCCGGCGCCGCAGCGAGGCCGGCGGCCATGGTGCCTACGAAGCGGCGGCGCGAGGGCTGGACCCCGCGCCCGTCCTTGCGGTCGGAATCGTCCATGAGGGTTCGTCCATGCGGCTGGAAACTGAACAGATACTAGCCGCAAACGGCCTCGAGGCGCGTCCGATAGACGCCAGGCAAGAAATCAGTCGAGATCGGCGGCGTCGTGGCGCTCGGCCACCTGTTCCTCGGGCTTGCCGCGCACGCGGTTGACCTTGCGGCCGCGGATCACGGCCGGGCGCGCGCCGACCTCGTCGGCCCAGCGCCGCACCTGCTGGTAGTTGTGCACGGACAGGAATTCGGCCGCCTCGTACAGCTCGCCCATCACCATGCCGCCATACCAGGGCCAGATCGCCATGTCGGCAATCGTGTACTCGTCGCCGGCAACGAAGCGGCGCTCGGCCAGCAGGCGGTCGAGCACGTCGAGCTGGCGCTTGGTTTCCATCGCATAGCGGTTGATCGGATACTCCAGCTTTTCCGGCGCATAGGCGTAGAAGTGGCCGAAGCCGCCGCCCACGAAAGGCGCGGAACCCATCTGCCACATCAGCCAGTTGAAGGTCTCGGCGCGGGCCGGCAATTCCTTCGGCAGGAAGGCGTCGAATTTTTCCGCCAGGTAGACCAGGATCGAGCCGGATTCGAACACGCGCACGGGTTTGTCGCCGCTGCGGTCGACCAGGGCCGGGATCTTCGAGTTCGGGTTGATCCCGACGAAGCCGCTGCCGAACTGGGCGCCCTCGTTGATTTTGATGAGCCAGGCGTCGTATTCGGCGCCGGCGTGGCCGGCGGCCAGCAGCTCCTCGAGCATGATCGTGACCTTCTGGCCGTTCGGCGTACCCAGCGAATACAGCTGCAGCGGATGCTTGCCGACCGGCAGCTCCTGCTCATGGGTGGCGCCGGCGATCGGGCGGTTGATGTTGGCGAAGGCGCCGCCCGATGGTGTGGCGGGCGACCAGACCCGTGGCGGGACGTAGGTCGAGAAGGGGTTCGAGCTGCTGGTCATCGATTTCTCCTTGTTTGCGTGCTATCGAGGAGGACGATGATGCCGCAAATCGGGCGAGTTTGCCGACAATGGCTACGGTGCGGGACCGGAGCCGTCCGCGCCCGTCAGGATGGCGATCATGGCGCGGGTGGCGGCCGACTGGCGCCGGTGCGGCGCGTACACGACCGAGAAGGGACGGGAGCGGCCGCGCAGTTGCGGCAGCAGTTCCACCAGGCGTCCGCTCTCCAGGTGCGGGGCCACGATGAAGTCATAGCTCTGGGCGATGCCGATGCCCGCCACCGCCAGCGACACCACGCCCAGCACGTCGTCCGACACCGCGATGGTGGACGGCGCCGTCCACTCGATGTCCCGGCCGCCATCCCTGAACACCCATGGCGCGATGCGGCCGGTGCGCGGCAGGATGAAGGGCAGGCAGGCGTGCCCTTGCAGCGCGCCCAGGGTCTGGGGCGTCCCCGCGCGGCGCAGGTAGTCCGGCGAGGCTACCAGGCATAGCGGCTCGTCCGCCAGCTTGCGCGCCACCAGGCCGCTGTCCGGCAGGTGGCCGAGCCGGATCGCCAGGTCGAAGCCCTCGGCGACCAGGTCCACATTGCGGTTCGTGATGTTCAGCTCGACCCGCACCTGCGGATAGGCGCGCGTGAAACGGGCCAGCAGCGCCGGCAGGCGGTGATGGCCCCAGGTGGTGGGCACGCTCATGCGCACCCGGCCCGTCATGGCGTCGGCCTGGCCCTGGATCTCGCGCTCGGCGTCGCCCAGCAGCGTGAAGGCGGCGCGCGCCTGCTCCAGGTATTGGCGGCCGGCCTCGGTCAAGGTCACCTTGCGGGTCGAGCGGCGCAGCAGCTGTCCGCCGAGCCGGTGTTCCAGCCGCGTCACGGCACGGCTCAGTACCGAGGCCGTGGTCGACAGGGCCACGGCGCCGGCCGTGAACGAGCCGTGATCGGCCACCGCGAGAAAGGCTTCGAGGTCGTCCAGGTAATCGAATTGGCGGCTGATTTTATCCTCCTGAGAACAAATAATTTGCTTTTTGCGTAGTTTATCTCGCTTGTGGGTGGGAATAAGGTTGTGGACCTGAACACAGCATTGGAGAAGCACATGGATCTGCAATTGAATGGCAAGACCGCTCTCGTGACGGGAGCGACCGCCGGTATCGGCCTGGCCATTGCCCGCACGCTGGCAAAGGAAGGGGGGAAGGTCAGCATAACCGGACGCAGCCAGGACAAGCTCGATGCCGCGGCGGCGCAGATCGGCGCCGCCGCGCCCGGCGCCACGGTCACGACCCTGGTGGCCGATCTCGCTACCGCCGAGGGCGTGCTGGCATTGACTGCCGCCCTGCCGGACACCGACATCCTGGTCAACAACCTCGGCTATTACGAAGCCAAACCCTTCGCCGAGATCCGCGACGTGGACTGGGAGCGCATGCTCGACCTGAACCTGATGTCGGGCGTGCGCCTGGCACGGCACTACTTCCCGCGCCTGCTGGAAAAGAATTGGGGCAGGGTGATCTTCATCTCGAGTGAAGTAGGCGCCTTCACGCCGCCGGACATGATCCATTACGGCGTCAGCAAGTCGGCCCAGTTGGCGGTGTCGCGCGGCCTGGCCGAACTCACGCGCGGCAGCGGCGTGACCGTGAACAGCGTGCTGCCCGCGGCCACCCGCTCGGACGGCATCGTCGAGTACCTGCGCCAGACCGCGCCGCGTCCCGGCATGAGCGATGCCGAGATCGAAACCCACTTCTTCGATACCTATCGCCCGAGCTCCCTGATCGCACGCATGATCGAGGCCGACGAGGTCGCCGCCATGGTGGCCCTGCTGGCCAGCCCGCTCGGCGCCGCAACGAATGGCGCCGCCGTGCGCGTCGAAGGCGGCAGCTTCCGTTCCATCCTCTAATTCGCAGGAGTCGCCATCATGAAAGCGCATCGCTTTTTCCTGGCCGCCTATGCCGCGGCCACCACCCTGTTCCTGTCCGGCGCCGCAAGCGCGGCCGACCGGCCCGCACTCGAGCGCTGGCGCAGCTACGCCGGCGTGAGCTGGGACGCCGCCGCGGGCGGCCGCGACCGCGCTCCCTTCGCCGGTTCGGTCGGCGCCCCCATCGCCGGCATCCATTTCGACGCACACGGACGCGCTTTCGTCAGCACGCCGCGCCTGGTATCGGCCGACAGCCCGGCCACCCTGAGCATCCTGGATACGGGCGCCGCCACCGGGCCGGCGCGGCTGACGGCCTTTCCCTCGGCCGCGGCGAATGCGGTATCCGGTGCGCCCGACAGTCACTTGCGTAACGTGCTCGGCTTTTACATCGATAAACGCAATGGCTGGCTGTGGGCGCTCGACCAGGGCTTCGTCGCCGGCGAGGCGAGCGCACCCAAGGGTGGGCAGAAGATCATGGTGTTCGAGCTATATACCGGGAAGCTCGTCAAGACCATTACGCTGGACGCGGTGGCGGACCGCAAAGGCAGCTTCCTGAACGACATCGTGGTCGATGAAGCGCGCAGGATCGCCTACGTCTCGGACAGCGGCCTGCGTAGCGCGCCGGCCAACCAGGCCGGCCTGATCGTCGTCGACTTCGGCACTGGCCGCGCGCGCCGCCTGCTCGACCGGCATGCCAGCCTGATGCCGCAGCCCGGCGTGAACGTGATGTCGCATGGCGAAGAGGTATGGCCCGGCAAGCCCCTGGTGCTGGGAGTGAACGGCATCGCGCTGTCGCCGGACGGGCAGACCCTGTACTGGACCGTCACCACCGGCACCCATGCCTACGCCATGCCGACCGCCCTGTTGCGCGACCCGCGCGCCGGCAAGGCCGCGCTGGCCAGGGCGATACGCGACCTGGGCGAGGTCGGCGGCAATACCGACGGCATCGTCACCGACGCCGAGGGCCGGTTGTACATCACGGACGTCAGCCGCAACGGCATCGTCGAATACGATCCGCGCACCGGATCGATGGAACTGCTGGCTGCGGACGAGGGCGTGCACTGGCCGGACACGCCGGCGATCGGTCCCGACGGCAGGCTGGTCTTCACCTCCAGCAACCTGAACCGGCATTTCGCCGGCCAGGTCAAGCCGGGCGAGGAGCGCTACGAGCTGTGGCGCATGAGCCGCAAGTAAGCCGCAAATAAGGGAACCCGCTCAGCCGGCGACCGCCGTCCTGGCCGGCTTTTTCTTCGGCTTCGGCAGCGGCATCAACGCCGCCGTTTCCTCGATCAGGCGGCGCAGCAGATCCGGATCGTCGAGCAGCTCGTCGGCGATCGGATAGTCCTTTGTGCCCGGGTAGGGTGGCCCCTGCGGCAGGTCTGGCGCCAGCCTGCCCACAGCCTGCGAAGGCTTGATGAAGAGGCTGTTGTCGCAGGCGAAGGCGACGACTTTCTCGTCCAGGTAGAGCGCGTATTCGCCGAACATCTTCCGGTACGTCATGCGGCTGCCCAGCCTGACGGTTTCGAGAACGTATTCGACGAAGCTCAGCTCAGTTGCCATGTGTACCCTCAAGGATGTCGATACCATGGAGGGTAGCAGATGTTCGATACTAGGTCCTCGCTTTCCGCGGCGGCAGCGGCGCCTCGGGCGGCACCAGCCCCTCGGCGCGCAGCGCTTCCCAGAACGCGGCCGGAATCTCGATGTGCATGAGCGTGGCATTGCGCCGCAGGTGCTCCGGGCTGCTGGCGCCGGGGATGGTCGCCGCCACCACCGGATGGGCGACGCCGAACTGCAGCGCGGCCGCCGGCAGGTCGACGTGATGGCGGCTGGCCACCTGGCGCAGGCGTTCGCGGTGCGCATGCTGTTCCGGCCTGGCCGGCTGGTAGTCGTAATGCTCGCCGCCGGCCAGGAAGCCCGAGTTGAAAGGGCCGCCCAGCACCACGTGGGCGCCGCGCCTGGCGCACAGCGGGAACAGATCTTGCAACGGCGTGGTTTCCATCAGCGTGTAGCGGCCGGCCAGCAGGAAGATGTCGGGATCGGAATCGCGCAGCGCGCGCAGGCAGGGATCGACCGTGTTCACGCCCAGGCCCCAGGCCTTGATCGAGCCTTCTTCGCGCAGCTTGAGCATGCCTTCGAAGGCGCCGCCCTTGCCGGCGGCGATCCGGTAGTAATGCTCGAATTCTTTCCCGAACATGTCGGGCGAAAGGTCGTGCACGTAGGCGATGTCGATGTGGCCGAGGGCCAGGCGCTGCAGGCTGTCTTCGACCGCACGGCGCACGCCGTCGGCCGTGTAGTCGATCACGCGCTTGAAGGGCAGGGCGCCGACGAAGGGCGCTTCGATTTCGCCGGGCATGTGCGGCGCCAGCAGGCGCCCGACCTTGGTCGACAGCGTGTAGTCATGGCGGGGCCGCTTGCGCAGCGCCTGGCCGAAGCGGTGCTCGGACAGGCCGGCGCCGTAGTGGGGCGCGGTGTCGAAGTAGCGGATGCCGGCTTCCCAGGCGGCATCGACGGTGGCGATGGCTGCCGCGTCGCTGGTGGTGTGGTACATGTCGCCCAGCCCGGTGCCGCCCAGGCCCAGGCGCGTGATCGGTTGGTAGCGCTGGTTCACGGTGGATCCTTTCTCATGCTCGGTTGCGGAACATGCTACACCGTGGGGGAGGGCGCACGGTTGAAGAACCGGACTATGCGCGCCGGCGCCGCCACGCCAGGCTGCCGATCATCGCCACCAGCAACCAGAACAGGCTCGTGAGCCCCAGTCGTGGCCACAAAATGTCATCCTCGCCGGTCAACAGGGACAAGGGATCCCGGGCCACCGAGCCGACCGGCGACACTGCCTGGCTGTCCGCGAGGAAGGGCAGCGGAAAGCCATAGGCGAGCACTGGACAATAGCTTGGGGTGACGACATTGGAACACACCGCGCTGACCCGTCCCGGCACCGCCAGCGAGGAATAGGTCAGGGCGGCTGCGATCGCGCATGTCGCTGCGATGGTTTTCAAGTGCGAAGCCATTTGTTCGGCTCAGCGCAGCAGCTTCAGGCCCGGCGGCAGCGCATCGCCGAACATGCGCGTGGTGCTGGCCTGGTCGAGTTCCACGACCTCGCGCACCATGGCGGCCCAGCTGGCAGGGGCGCCGCTGGCGGCCAGCTTGTGCAGTACCTGCTGGCGCAAGGCCTCGCCAATGTCGCGCGAGCGGTCGCCGGTCTTGCGCGCGATGTGGGCGGCGGCGAAGCCGGCCGGTTCGATGCGCTTCCAGTCGAGCTGCAGCAGGATCTCCAGCCAGCGCCCGGCCGCCTCGATGGTCGCGACTTCGTGGGCGCTGGATTGCAGCGACTGGCGCGCGCCGACCCTGGCCAGGGCCCAGAGATAGCGCGCATAGGTGGCGGCGGTTTTCGCGTCCGGCTTCGGCATCGCCGGAATCGCCATGATTCTCCCCAGCATCCAGTCGCCGATCTCGACCTTGTAGGCGGAGGGGATGCGTTCGAGCGAGGCGCCCAGGCGCAGCATGTCGTCCTCGCTGCCGTCGACCAGGGTGACGGGACGCCTGGCGCGATCCGCCGGCTCGGCCTGCAGGTTGAAGGCGAAGTCGTCGAGCAGGCGCAGCTGCGCATCAAGGGAGAGTCCGCCGGCGACGCGGCGCCACAAGGTCCACCACTCGGCGCGCACCTGGCTGTCCTTGTGATACTGGACGCCGGTCTCGAACAGGGCCCACAGCTGCTCGATGCGCCATTCGTCGAGCGGGTGGCCGAAGCCGGGACGCAGGCACCAGCCGGCCAGGTTGAGCCAGACCCGTTCGTGTTCGCTTGATCTGCGACGGCCCTTCGCGCGCTCCATCAGGGCGTCGAACAGGCGGCGCAGCAGCGGCGTCTCCCAGCGTTCGCGGCCGCCCAGCAGGTGTTCGAGGCTGCCGCGCAGCTGGCGTACTTCGCGGCTCTCGACCTGCTGGTTGCGGGCGCCGAAGATGCGGTCGATGTGCTGGATGGCTTCATCGAGTCGCGGCGGCAGCTCGCCGTCCGCGCCGGCGTCGCGGGCCTCGTCTTCCTGCCCGCGCAGCTGGAACTCGAGCTTCCAGCGCTGGCCGCTGCCATCTTCGGCGACGCAATGCACTTCCAGCGTGCCGACCTCCGACAGCGAAGCCGCCAGCTGGACCGGCATCTCAGTCTTCGCGCCCGCGTCCCTTGCGCGCAGCACGGTGGCGATGGCCGGCAGGCGCACGACCTCGAGCGGATCCAGTTCGAGCAGCTCGCCCGGCTGCGGCCGGCTGCCTTGCGGATCGGCGATCGCCGACACCAGGTGGAAGCGCACCGGCCGTCCCAGGCGCAGGCCGAAGCTGCGATCGAGCAGGCGCACTTCGACGCCGGGCTTTTCGCCGCGCGGCAGCAGGCAGACGGCCTTCAATGCGCCGCCGGCCTGGGCACGGGTTTGCAAGTCTTCCAGCAGCAGGAAATAGCTGCGCGCCGAACCGCTTTCGATGCCCGGGGCCAGGCCCTGGCGCGCCAGCGAATAGGCGACCGCGCCGCGCGCCACGGCGACGTCGGGGTCGGCGTTGTGCAGCACGCGGATGCCGGCGCCGCGCCAGGTGGACAGGGTGTCGGCCAGCCGCCGTGCGAGTGCGGCGCCGCGGAATACGCCGCCGTTCAGCAGCAGCGTGTCCGGGACCGGCATGTCCGGGACCGGCAGGCTGCCGTCGTCGCCGATGCCGAGGGCTTCGCGCGCTGCCCTGGCGTGCTGGCGCAGGAAGTCGGCAAGGTGGCGCGTGATGGCCGCATCGCTGGCATAGGGCAGGCCGAATTCGACGATGCCGGCGCGTGCCCGGTGCGCGCCTTCCCGCGCCTCGTTGAGCGGGAAGAAGCCGTCCAGCACGATGCGCTCGACGTCCTCGCGCGTGAGCGGGGCGCTGCGGCTGGCGCCGATCAGGCGGGCGCCGGCGCCCAGCAGGGTCACGCTCACCTGGTCCGGCGCATCGGGGGCCAGCAACTGTTCCTTGGCCGCGCGGCAGCGTTCGGTCAGCTGGGCCAGGCGGGCGGCGGACAGGCGTGAAGGCTGGCCTTGCTGGCCATCCTGCGCCGCCAGCCTCGATTCGATCAGGTGGGCGAGGGCGAGGTCCATATTGTCCCCGCCCAGGATCAGGTGGTTGCCGACGCCGATACGGGTCAGCCTGGGCGTTCCATCCTCCAGCGCCACCTTGACCAGGCTGAAGTCGGTGGTGCCGCCGCCGACGTCGGCCACCAGCACCAGGCGCGTGTCCGCCAGTTCGGCGGCCAGGGTGTCACGGTGGCGGTGCAGCCAGTCGTACAGGGCGGCCTGCGGCTCTTCCAGCAGGCGCAAGGAGGGCAGGCCGGCCAGGCGCGCCGCTTCCAGCGTGAGCGCGCGCGCGCCCTCGTCGAAGGAGGCGGGTACGGTCAGGACCAGGTCCTGGTTTTCCAGCGGCTGCCGGGGATGGCGTGTATTCCAGGCCGCGCGCAGGTAGGCGAGGTAGCCGGCGCTGGCCGCCAAAGGGGAGACCTTGGGCACCTCGTCCGGCGCGCCCCAGGGCAGGATGGGCGCGGTGCGGTCGACGCCTTGGTGGGACAGCCAGCTCTTCGCAGATGCAACTAAGCGACCAGGAGTGTGGGCGCCCAGCAGGCGGGCAAGCCGGCCGACCACGGCATCCGGCACCCCGGCCGGGTCGGTGGCCTGCCAGGGCAGTTGCAGGGCGCCGGCCGGCAGTTCGCCCGCGGCCGGGTGGTAGCGGCTTGACGCCAGCAGTTGGCCTGCTGCGACTTCGCCCGGCGCCACCAGCTGGTCGATGGCAAAGGTGTCGACCTGCTGCGTCCCAGGTGCCGCATAGGCCAGCACCGTGTTGGTGGTGCCCAGGTCGATGCCGACCAGCCAGGCCGGCGCTGCTGCCGATGTGCCCACGGCGCCGTTCACACTCACTTTTTACTGCTGCTCGGTGGCGCGGACGTCGAACTCGACCTTCCAGCGCTGGCCTTCGCGCGACACCGCGATCAGCTCCAGCGTGCCGGCCTCGGTAGCGAGCGCGTGCAGCTTGACCTGGGCGACGTCGCCCGGCGTACGGCCTTCCGCCGGCAGCTCGGCCTGGATCTCGTTCAGCTCCTGCAGCTCGTCCGGGCCCCAGAACTCGAGCACTTCGCCGATACGGTCCTGGCGGCGCACCGTCGAACCGAAGAAGCGGAAGTGCACCGGCTCGCCCACCACCAGGCCGAACTCCTGGCCCGGCAGTTCCAGCTCGCTGCCTTCTTCCATGCCGAAGGGCGCCACGCACAGGGCCGTGATCGGCGGCTCCATGCCGGGGATGGCCGGCATCGAGGATTCCACGCCCACGTAGTAGGAACGGGCCGTGCCGCCGCGGATGCGCACGCCGCCGCCGCGGCGCGCGTAGCCGTAGTAGGCCGCGCCGCGGGCGACCGCCAGGTCGAGGTCGGCGCCTTCCAGCATGCGCGCCGGTTCCGCGCCTTCCATGTACAGCCAGTCGTTGATGGTGTCCATCACGCGCTGGGACAGGATCTCGGACTTGAACACGCCGCCATTGAACAGCACCGCGGTCGGGTGCAGGAAGCTATGTTCCGGGTTGACCTGCCCATTGAAGCCTTCCAGCTCCGCGGTGGCGCCGGCCTGGCGGGCCAGGAAGGCGGCCAGGTGGCGGGTCACCGCGGCGTCCTGCGCATACGGCAGGCCGATCTGGGTCAGGCCGGCGCGGGCGCGGGTGGCCGGTCTGCTTGATGCTTCGACCTTCGGGAAGAAGCCGTCGGTGATGAAGGTGGTGACTTCGTCGCGCGTGAGTTCGGTGCGGATCGAACCGCCGATCAGCTTCGAGCCGCGGCTCGGCACCACGATCGGCCAGGTGGTGGCATTCGCATCGGCCAGCAGGTGTTCCTTGGCGCCGCGGCAGGCGTAGGTGAGGGCGCGCATCTGCCAGGCGTCGAGCTGGGTGCCGTTCGCCTGCAGCTTGCGCGCCACCAGGTGCGCCAGCGCGAGGTCCATATTGTCGCCGCCCAGCAGGATGTGGTCGCCGACCGCGACGCGGTGCGGCTCCAGGTTGCCGTCGCGCTCGAGGATGGCGATCAGCGAGAAGTCGCTGGTGCCGCCGCCGACGTCGACCACCAGCACGATGTCGCCGGCTTTCACCTGCTTGCGCCAGCGTCCGCCGCTGCCTTCGATCCAGCTGTACAGGGCCGCCTGCGGCTCTTCCAGCAGGGTCGGGCTGCCGTAGCCGGCATGGCGCGCGGCTTCCGCGGTCAGCTCGCGCGCGCCGGGATCGAAGGAGGCCGGGATCGTCACGGTGACGGCCTGCTGGTCGAAGGGCGCTTCCGGATGCGCGGCATTCCAGGCATTGCGGATGTGTTCCAGGTAGCGGGTCGAGGCCGCCAGCGGCGACACGCGCCCGACTTCTTCCGGGGCATCCGTCGGCAGGATGGCGGCGCGGCGGTCCACGCCCGGGTGGCTCAGCCAGCTCTTGGCCGAGGAGACCAGGCGGATCGGGGTGCCGGCGCCGCGACTACGGGCCATTTCGCCGATGATGGATAAAGAAGCGGGCGCGGCCTGGCCATCGGTCCAGGGCAGGGCCAGCTCGCCCGGCGCCAGTTCGTCCGGGTGCGGCAGGTACATGAAGGAGGGCAGCAGCGGCAGCGCCTCGACGGTGCCGGGACCGCTCAGTTGCGGGATCGGCAGCACGCCCTGGTCGGCCTTTTCGCCGTCGCTGGCCTGCAGGTCGACCCAGGACAGGGCGCTGTGGGTGGTGCCGAGGTCGATGCCGATGGCATAGCGCGCGGTTTCCATGTTGGCGCTCACAGTTCCACCTCCGCCGGAGCGAGGATGCTGGCGTCGTGCTTGTCGGCGAGTTGCGGCAGGGTCACCTTGGCGGCGCGCCAGCCGCGGTGGCTCAGGGTGCCGGTGAACGGCGCCTTGCCGACCACGTTGCCGGTCAGGCGCACGCTGGCGGCGTCGAAGCCTTCCTGCAGGGTGACGCGCGCGCCTTCCAGCTCGCTGCGCACCGGTTCGATCGTGAAGTGCTCGCGCAGCACGCGGGCGCAGCCTTCGTGCACGACGCGGGCGGCGGCGCCGATGTCGGCGTCGCTGTAGACGGTGATGTTCTCGTTGGCGAAGTCGATCAGGCGCGCCTCGCGCTGCAGCAGGGACAGCAGTTGCAGGGCGGCGTCGGGCGTGGCCACGCGCAGCGGTGCGGCGGCCGGTGTCGGTGCGGGCGCAGGCGCAGGCGCAGGCGCAGGCGTCGGTGCGGCGATCGGGCCGATCTGGTCATCGCGCACGCGCGCGGCGAATTCGGCGTCGCCCAGGGTCTTGAAGAAGGCGCCGAAGGCGAGGGAAAGCCGGCTCCAGAAGGAGGGCAGGTTGGTCGGTTGGCTCATGTTCTTGTGTTGTCCGGTCCATGAAAGCGCGCATGATACCAGTTAGCCAAAAAATGGATGGCCAGGCGCGGCAGAGTCAGAGGGCGGAATTGCCCGTGGTTTGCGGCGGCGCGGCGGGTTCCGGCGTGCCGGCGGCCCTGCCGAGCAGGGCGCTCGCATAGGCGTCGAAATCGTCGAGTCCACGCTTGATGATGGTGACCAGGGCCGGCAGCGGTGCCGCCTGGTAGTCCCATTCGGCGCGGCAGAATTCGCCGGTGCGCTTCAGGTCCTCGCCCAGAGCGGGATCGATCCAGCCCCCTTGTTCCAGCAGCGAGATCACTTCGCGTTCGTCCCGCGGCGTGCCGAGGCCGTAATGGGCGAGCACGTAGTCGCCCATCTCCACCGCCGCTTCCCAGGCGCGGATCACGTTCAGCGTGGCGGCGTCCTGGCGCGTGATGTCGCCGACAAAGGTCGTCGGGTCCTTCTCGTACTCGTCGCGGGCACGCTTGATGCAGCGCTCGATGGTGCCCGTCTTGCTGACCATCAGATCGTTGTCCATCGCTTTTCCTTGTTGTCCGAAGCTTTACGTTACAACAAGAACATGATGGCCGCCGCACAGGTGGGACCGAGGGCGCCCAGGAACAGCCAGACCGCGCCGATCGACTCGTCGGCGAAGCCGTGGCGCAGCAGGGCGGCGCCGGCCGGATTCGGGGCGTTGGCGATCACCGTCAGGCCGCCGCCGCCCACCGCGCCGGCCACCAGCATGTATTTTTCGTGATCGGACAGGCCGGTGATCAGCGAGCCCAGGTAGGTCAGGGCGGCGTTGTCGGTGACGGCCGTCAGGCCCAGGGCGCCGAAGAACAGGGCGGTCGGGCCGAGGCTGGCGACGGCCGGCTGCAGCCACCACTGCTGCATGCCGCCCAGCACTACCAGGCCCGCCAGGAAAAAACCGACCAGCAAGCCTTCCTTCAGGATCAGCGGCGACTGGTAGCGGTTATAGGCCTGGGTAAAACCGAGGAAGAGCAGGAACAGGCCCATGAACAGCACCGGATGGTGGGCCAGCAGCACCACCGCGGCCAGGAAGGCCAGGTGGATCAGCGAGACCAGCGGCGGTACCGGCGCCGTTTCGCCGTCGACGGAGGTATCGAGCTGGCGCAGGTGGGACCGCAGCAGGAAGGTGATGACGGTGGCGTTGAACACCACCGCGACCAGGGCGCGCCAGCCGATGTGGGTCAGCATCCAGGCGCTGTCCCAGCCCCAGGTGCCGGCCACCATCAGCACCGGCGGCGCCGCGTACGAGGTCAGGGTGCCGCCGATCGAGACGTTCACGAACAGCACGCCCAGCGCGCCGTACTTGAGCCATTCGGGCATGCCCTGGCGGAACACGGCCGGGGCCAGCATCAGGGCGGCCAGGGTCATCGCGGCCGGCTCGGTGATCAGGGAGCCGCACAGCGGCACCAGGGCCAGGGCCAGCCAGGCCTGGGCCACCTCTTTGCGCACCGGCGCCAAGGAAGAGATCAACCCCGCGAGGATGCGCAGCAAAGCGCGCGCCGCTTCCAGCACGGGACGCGAGGCGGCCACCACCATCACGACGAACACGAACAGCGGCTCGGTGTAGTGGCGCGACTCGGCATAGTCGACCGCCGCCGTGCTGCCCTCGACCAGGGCCATGAAACCCATCAGCACGAAGGCCCAGAAGCCGAACACGACCTCGACTTCGCCCAGCAGGTGGAACAGCCCGGCATGGCGCGGATGGCGGTGCGCCAGCACTTCGAACATGTGGGTGGAGAAGGTGTGCAGCAGGGCCACGACGAACAGGACCAGGCCGATGGTTTGCATGGTCGTGGTCATCGTGGCACTCCGGTGAAGCATGCGGTAGCGGGCATTGTGCAGCTTGATTGAAATGGCAATGCCGCCATTATTTCATTTTTTGCAGCCGGGGCCCGGATGGCCGGCCGTGCGGGCCTACTTTGCCTACTTTGCCTGTTTTTCCGGCCCGCCGGCGCCGATGGCTATGTTGGCGGCGTCGAACTTGGGCACCTGCTTCAGGAACTTGCGCTGGAATTCTTCCTGCGCCGCGATGCAGGCCTTGCCGAAATGGTCGCGCGCGCAGATCTCGTTGATCTTCCGGGTCTCGTCCAGCATTGCCTTGTACACCGTCCGGTTCGAGGCCGCGTCGGCGCTGCCGGCGGGTTGCGGGCTTGCCTGCCTGGGCGCGGTGGCTTGCGCGGCGGGGGCGGGCGAGGCGGGGGCGGGCGAGGCGGCGCCGAAGGCGAGGAAGGCGGCAATCAGGAGCTTGATCAGGATGGTCATGGCGGATCCGGTCGGCTGCACAAAGGGAAGGCGAAAGTCTAGTGAGCACGCCCAACGCCGTGCAGCCCCACCGATGGGGGAACGAGAGACAAGGTGCAATTTGTGACCAAAAATGCCACACAAAGATGTAACTGATTCGCGTTCAATTGACACCAAAATACGCCGGTGCTTTGATGGATCGGCCTGACTGCCGGGGAAAAAGAAGAAGGCCGCTAGC
This sequence comes from Massilia sp. 05N420, assembly GCF_056397205.1. NCBI lineage: Bacteria > Pseudomonadati > Pseudomonadota > Betaproteobacteria > Burkholderiales > Oxalobacteraceae > Massilia > Massilia sp. 05N420. The sequence goes on along the minus strand of NZ_JBFTMX010000008.1, from coordinate 4,186 downwards.
CAGGTACTCGACGAATTCCTATCACGGAGACCTATTCCCATGGCTACATCGCATTCGGTTTTCCTGCAAAAGCCGCTTACCCTTGCGGTTCGTTTTGCCCTGGCCAGCCTGGCGGCCATTCCGCTGGCTGCCATCGCCCAGGATTCCACCACCTCGACCACGACCGACACGACCAAAACGCCGGCCGCCAACCAGCAGGTTCAGCGTGTGGAGGTGACGGGCTCGCGCATCCGCCGCACCGACGTCGAAACGCCCAGCCCGGTCCAGATCATCAGCGCCAAGGAGCTCAAGCAGACGGGCTACACCTCCGTTTCCGAGGTGCTGCGCAACATCACCGCCAACGGCCAGGGCACGCTGTCGCAATCCTTCAGCGGCGCCTTCGCGGCCGGCGCCTCCGGCATCTCCCTGCGCGGCCTGACGGTCGGCGYGACCCTGGTGCTGATCGACGGCCAGCGCATGGCGCCCTATGCGCTGTCGGACGACGGCCAGCGCAGCTTCGTCGACATCAGCCAGATCCCGATGGAGGCGATCGATCGCATCGAGGTGCTGAAGGACGGCGCTTCCTCGATCTACGGTTCGGATGCGGTGGCCGGCGTGGTCAACGTGATCCTGAAGAAGCAATACTCGGGCAGCGAGCTGACCGCCGAGGCCGGCCAGGCCTGGCGCGGCGACGGCGTCACCGCCCACGCCTCGGGCATCCACGGCTGGGGCGATCTCGACCGCGACGGCCACAGCGCGTACATCGCGCTCGAATACCGCCACCAGAACGAGATCCTGGCGAGCAACCGCAACCGGGCGTTCACGAATACCGACTGGACGGCCTTCGGCGGCAAGAACCTGACCCGCGGCGTGCCGACCGCCGCCAATGGCTTCCAGCCGGCCAGCATTACCGGCTACCTGATCGATCCGGACACCGGCGCCGTCACCAACCTGCCGGGCTGCACCAGCGCCCAGTTCAATGCCGGCCAGTGCGCCTACCGCGACCGCGGCCTGCAGCTGCAACCGAGCACCAAGAACATCAACCTGCTCGGTTCCTATGTCCAGAAACTGGGCAGCGACTGGCAAGTGAACCTGAAGGGCTCGTATTTCCGCTCGGAGGCGGAGCAGGTGAACCGCTATGCAAGCACGCTCGGGCTGGCCGGACTGTCGGCGCTGGCCTATGGGCCGGGCATTCCTCCGGAGGCAACGCCGCCGGGCGCGCCGGTCCTGATCACGGTGCCCGCCACCTATCCCGGCAACACGACCGGGCGGCCCCAGGTCCTGCAATACAACTTTCCCGAACTGGGCGGCAGCCGCGCCGGCGTGAAGTCCGATACCTGGCGCCTGGGCGCCGACCTGGCCGGCAGCCTTGCCGGCTGGGACCTGACGGCCGCGCTCGGCGCCAGCGAGAGCAAGGTCCGGCAGGACATCAACAACGGCTTCAACATCACCAACCTGCAAGCGGCCTTCAACGATCCTGTCCATCCCTACCTGATCGGGGACGCCGCCAGCGGCAATACCCAGGCCCAGCGCGACTTCATCGCCCCGATGCAGCATGCGAAGGCCACCAGCAAGCTGCAGTTCGTGCGCGTGTCCGCCGGCCACGAGCTGATGACGCTGAAGGGCGGCGCGCTGGCCCTGAACCTGGGCCTCGAATATACGCACCGCGCCCTCGACGCCCAGGCGCCGCCCACCGTTGCCAATGGCGCCCAGATCGGCAATAACGCCTGGGCCATCGGCACCCAGAACATTGCCGCCGGCTATGGCGAGATCGTGGCGCCGATCCTGAAGAACCTCGAGCTCGATGCCTCGGTGCGCTACGACAAGGTGATGGGCATCGACAAGGCCGTCACGCCCAAGGCGGGCTTCAAATGGTCGCCGCTCAGCCAGGTGACGTTGCGCGGCACCTATACCGAGGGCTTCCGTGCGCCGAATCCGGCCGAGATCGGCAACACCGGCAACTATTTCTTCGCGAATACCCAGCCGGATCCGGTCCTGTGTGCGAACACGGGCGTCGATCCCACCACGACGCCCGGCAACTTCCCGCAGCAATGCAATGTGTCGATCGCGGGCGTCCAGACCCCGGGCAAGAACCTGAAATCGGAAAAATCGAAGTCCTATACCTTCGGCCTGATCCTGGAGCCGGTCCGCAACCTGAATGTGTCGCTGGACTACTACCACATCCGCATCGACAACCAGATCATCAGTGCGATCAACGACCCGGCCTACGACGCGACGCCCTTCCTGGTGCGCGGCGTGCCGATCGCCCAGCCCTTCGTGAACCCGGACGGCAGCCTCTCGACCGTCACGCCGCCGGTCGGCAATGCGCTGTTCGCACCGTATCCCTACGAGAATGCGCTGTACACGATGACCAACGGCATCGACCTCGACGCGCGCATGAACTGGCCGCTGGCGGGCGGCAAACTCAGCGCCCAGCTGACCGCGACCCACATGATCTCGTACAAGCAGGGTACCACCGGCGCCGAGGCGATCCAGCTGGCCGGCACCCACGGCCCGTCGGCCACCTCCGGCGATACCGGCAACCCGCGCGACCGGGCCCAGCTCAAGATCGGCTGGGACAAGGGCCCGCTGACCGTGTCGACCACGGTGAACTGGGTCAGCAGCTTCTCCGTGACCGACCCCTCGTCGACCAATGCCGCCACCTGCGCGGACGCGATCTCCTTCGTGTTCGCGACGCCGAATACGGAATTCTGCCGGGTCCGTGCGTTCACCTCGGTCGACGTCTATGGCGAGTACCGCCTGTCGGAGAAGCTCAGCCTGCACGCCTCGGTGCTGAACCTGTTCAACAGCCCGCCGCCGCTGGACTTCCAGACCTACGGCAGCTCGCCGTCGACCTTCTACAATCCGGCGCTGCACCAGGCAGGAGCGGTCGGGCGTTTCGTGAATGTCGGGCTGAACTACAAGTTCTGAGCGGGGGGCGAACAGGGCTGGCGATGGCGCTGTTGCAAAGCATGTAAGTATCTGTCAGCAGCGTAAGCGTTTGTAAAGTAGGTCAACACCTAGGGCAGAGGCTGCGTTTTACGAGCACATCGACCAACAAACAGCTGAGGATCTTTATCATGAAAAAAACCATTGCCGCTGTGATCTCCGCCCTGTTCGCCACCGCGGCGTTTGCCCAGACACCGGCCCCGGCCCCGGCCGCGGCCCCGGCCTCCAAGCAGGCCGTACTGGTCAACAATGCCGACCTGAAGGCATCGAAAGCCGCCACCAAGCCGGTGCATGTGGAAGCACAGGCAGCGCAAGCCGACGCGAAAGAGGCACATGACGATGCGAAGGCGGCCAAGGCGCATGCCAAGGATGCGAAGACCAGCGCCAAACATGCAAAGAACAAGGCCAAGCATGTCGCGAAGACCGACACGATGAAGGACAAGCAGGAGACCGCTGTCACGACGCCGGCGTCGGCTGCTCCTGCCGCACCGGACGCGGCAGCGGCTACCGCTCCCGCTCAAACCCCGGCTCCGGCTGCAAGCACGACGCCGGTACAGGACGCCACTCCGGCTCCTGCCGTCACCCCGGCGCCTGCCGCTCCGATTACTCAGTAAAGCTGCCGTTTCGATTCCAGCGAAGCCCGCGCAATGCGGGCTTTTTTTCGAACAAAAAAAAAGCCGGCAGACAAGTCCACCGGCGAACGTGGGAGAGTGAGAACCGAATGTTCCCTGTCAGGCCTAGCTGACATCGACATGTTATCGAATGACGCCACGCGCATTATTAAATCTTGTCCATCTTTCTCACGTGGCACAGGCGATCAAGCGGAGGTAGCCGTATAGCTCGACGAAATCTGCCGATTCAGCGCCGTAAAAGCGGGCATCGGACGCACTACGAATTGATTGGCGCTGTTCGCGCCAAGTGTGGAATCTTTTCTGCAAGCCTGCGGTCCAATGTCGACCTGAACCGTTGACGGAGGCAGCATGCAAGCACGGCAGTTCGAACAGTTCCTGCAACGCCTGTCCAGCCTGATCCGGCGCCAGCGTGACCGCCTGCTCGACCTGCTGCAATCGGCGGCCGTTACCTGGACCACTACTTCGGCTGGCGCGGGGCGCTGGATGGCCAGCGCATTGCCAGTCCAGACGCCTTTTTGAGAGCGGCGCTGGGCAGATTCAACACTTAGCAATGGGATGGACGCCCCCACCCGAAAACGGCATCGATGTGCCAAAGTGGAAGTGTCTAAACACCACGACATCGAGGG
>NZ_JBFTMX010000007.1:0-165371 GCF_056397205.1 Massilia sp. 05N420 | reverse complement strand
CCGGTGGTCTCGTAGCACTCCACCACTTCCGGCCGCAGGCGCATGGCCTGCTCGAACTGTTCGACCACGCCCTCGGCATGGCGCAGCAGCGACACGTGCAGCAGGCAGACCACGGCCAGGCCCAGCTTGCGGCGGTCGAGGAGGGCGGTGTAGCGCACGATGTAGCCCTTGTCCTCCAGCTCCTTCTGGCGCCGCCAGCATGGGCTGGCCGACATGCCGATCTTCTCGGCCAGCTCGTTCGACGAGATCCTGCCATCCTTCTGCAGCTCGGCGAGAATTTTCATGGATGCTACATCGATCGAATGATCTTTCATGTTTTTTGGGGGAATCAGACAAGATCTTGCAATTCTAGTCCCGAAACATGAACAGATAGAAAAAATCTTTCTCGTTGCGCGGTCTATCCTAGTTATATGAACGACATGACGCTCCCCGCGACCGTCGGGCTGGCAGACCCCGACTACGCACTCGACGACAACCTGACCCGCGAGCGCGGCCGGGTCTTCCTGACCGGCACCCAGGCCTTGGTCCGCCTGCTGTGCATGCAGAAGCGCTTCGACGAAGCCCAGGGCCTCACGACGGCCGGCTTCGTCAGCGGCTACCGCGGCTCGCCGCTGGGCGCCGTCGACCAGGAACTGTGGCGCGCGAAGAAGCTGCTGCAGGCGCACCAGGTCGAATTCCTGCCCGCGATTAACGAGGAGCTGGGCGCCACCGCCGTGATGGGATCGCAGCAGGTCGAGGCCAATCCGACCCGCAAGGTCGATGGCGTGTTCGGCATGTGGTACGGTAAAGGACCCGGTGTCGACCGCGCCGGCGACGCCCTCAAGCATGGCCACGTCTATGGTTCGTCGCCGCATGGCGGCGTGCTGGCCATCCTGGGCGACGACCACGGCTGCGTGTCCTCGTCGATGCCGCACCAGAGCGAGCAGGCGCTGATCGCCTGGGGCATGCCGGTGATTAATCCGGCCAACATCCAGGAATACCTGGAGTTCGGCCTGTACGGCTGGGCACTGTCGCGCTATACGGGCGCATGGTGCGGCTTCAAGGCGATCTCGGAAACGGTGGAGGGCGGCGCGGTGGTCGAGCTGCCGGCCATGCCTCGCTTCGTCACGCCCACCGATTACACGCCGCCGCCGGACGGCCTGCACAACCGCTGGCCGGACCTGCCGGGACTGGCGCTGGAACAGCGCGTGGCGGCCAAGCTGGAAGCGGTGCAGGCGTTTGCGCGCGCGAACTCGATCGACCGCCTGGTGGTGCCGGCGCCCGGCGCCCGCGTCGGCATCATCGGCGCCGGCAAGGCCTATCTCGACCTGGTCGAGGCGCTGGAACGCATGGAGCTGTCCGTCGAGCGGCTGGCGGAACTGGGCGTGCGGCTGTACAAGCCGGGCCTGACCTATCCGCTCGAAGCGAGCCGCCTGTCCAGCTTTGCCGAGGGCCTGGACGAGATCCTGGTGGTCGAAGAGAAGGGCCCGGTGATCGAGCAGCAGGTCAAGAACCTGTTCTACAACCTGGCGCCCGAACAGCGGCCGGCGGTGGTCGGCAAGACCGACCGCGACGGCGCGCCGATGCTGTCCGCGCTGGGCGAGCTGCGTCCTTCGCGCATCGCGCCGGTGCTCGTGCGCTGGTTGGGCACGCGCTTCCCGGCGCTGGACCTGAACCGCTTCCTCCCGGACTTCTGCGCCGCCGAACTGCCTTTCAATCCCGCCGACGGCGTGCGCCGCACGCCCTATTTCTGCTCGGGCTGCCCGCACAATACCTCGACCCGCGTGCCGGAAGGCAGCCGCGCCCTGGCCGGCATCGGCTGCCATTTCATGGCGACCTGGATGAAGCGCGACACCTACTACCTCTCGCAGATGGGCGGCGAGGGCATCAGCTGGGCCGGCACCTCGCGCTTCGTGGCGGAGAAGCACATCTTCCAGAACCTGGGCGACGGCACCTTCTACCATTCGGGCTCGCTGGCGATCCGCCAGAGCGTGGCGGCCGGCGTCAACATCACCTACAAGATCCTCTACAACGATGCGGTGGCGATGACCGGCGGCCAGCCGGTGGACGGCACCCTGTCGGTGCCGCAGATCCTGCAGCAGGTGATCAGCGAGGGCGTCAAGATGGCCGTGGTGGTGACGGACTACCCGGACAACTACGACGGTGTGACGCTGCCGGAAGGCGTGACCGTGCACCATCGCGGCGAACTCGATGCAATCCAGCGCCAGCTGCGCGAGATTCCCGGCGTGACGGTGCTGGTGTACGACCAGACCTGCGCCGCCGAGAAGCGCCGCCGCCGCAAGAAGAACAAGCCGGACAATATCGTGTTCCCGGACCCGGCGCGGCGCATGGTCATCAACCCGGCCGTCTGCGAAGGCTGCGGCGATTGCGGCGTGCAGTCGAACTGCCTGTCGATCCTGCCGCTGGAGACGGAACTGGGGCGCAAGCGCCAGATCGAGCAGTCGTCCTGCAACAAGGATTATTCCTGCGTCGAGGGTTTCTGCCCGAGCTTCGTCTCGGTGCTGGGCGGATCGCTGCGCAAGCCGGCCGGCCAGAAGCTCTCGCTGGCCGACCTGGAACGTGCGCTGGCGGCGTATCCGGAGCCGAGCGGCCCGGCGCTGGCCAAGCCTTTCGAGATCCTGGTGGCCGGCGTCGGCGGCACCGGCGTCGTCACCGTGGGCGCCCTGATCACGATGGCGGCCCACCTGGAAGGCAAGGGCGCCTCCACCCTGGACTTCATGGGCTTTGCGCAGAAGGGCGGCGCGGTGCTGTCCCACGTGCGGGTGGCATCAAGCCCGGAGCGCCTGCACCAGGTCCGCATCGACCTGCGCCAGGCCGACGCGGTGTTCGCCTGCGACCTCGTGGTGGCGGGCATGCCGGACGGCCTGGCCGTCATCCGTCACGGCCACACCAGGGTGGTGGCCAACGAATACGAGATCCCGACCGCCGACTTCACCCGCGACCGCGATGCCCAGGTCGACCGCGAAGGCCTGCTGGCCAGGCTGGGCGCGGCGGCCGGCGACGAGAACATGCTGCGCCTGAATGCCCAGGCGACGGCCTCGCGCTTCCTCGGCGATCCGGTCGGCAGCAACGTCCTGCTGATGGGCTATGCCTGGCAGCAGGGCCTGGTGCCGGTGGGTCTGCCGGCGCTGATGCGGGCAATCGAACTGAACGGCGTGGCGGTGGACATGAACAAGCGCGCCTTCACCCTCGGCCGCCTGCTGGCCGCCGATCCGCAGGCGCTCGATCGCATGGGGCAGCCGGCCCAGGTGATCCAGTTCGCGGCGCCGAAATCGCTGGAGGAAATCGTTGCCTTCCGCACCGACTGGCTGGCCGGCTACCAGGACGAAGGATACGCCCGGCTGTACCGGGAGGCGGTGGCCGCCGTCGAGCAGCGCGAGCTGGCCGTGGAGGGCAGCGGCTCGCGCAGGCAGCTCGCCAAGACAGTGGCGCGCAACCTGTTCAAGGTGATGGCCTACAAGGACGAATACGAAGTGGCGCGCCTGCACAGCGACCCGGCCTTCCGCGAGCAGATCGCCAGCCAGTTCGACGGCGACTACAAGCTGGCCTTCCACCTGGCGCCGCCGCTGCTGGCGCGCAAGAAGCCGGGCTCCGATGTGCCGGCCAAGATGAGGTTCGGCGCCTGGCTGCTGCCGGCCTTTGCCGTGCTGGCCCACTTCAAGGGACTGCGCGGCACGGCCTTCGACCCCTTCGGCTACACCCGCGAACGCAAGGAGGAACGCGCGCTGCGCAACCGCTACCTGGCGTTCGTGCGCGAGCTGTCCACCGGCCTGCGCGCCGACAACAAGGAAGCGGCGCTCAAGCTGGCGGCGCTGCCGGACCAGGTGCGCGGCTATGGCCACATCAAGCAGGCGGCCATGGGCAAACTGGAGGCGCAGTGGGCCGAGCTGTACCCGCGCTACCGCGACGGCCAGGTGGTGGAGCTGCGGCGTCAGGCCTGAGGTCTTTCACCTCGCAGCGCATCCCTTGCCCCGGCCAGCAGCTCGATCGGCATGGGAAACACGATGGTCGACGACTTGTCGCCCGCAATCGCGCCCAGGGTCTGCATATAGCGCAGCTGCATCGCGCCCGGCTGCTGGGCCAGCACGAAGGCGGCCTCCTTCAGTTTTTGCGAGGCCTGCAGCTCGCCTTCGGCGTGGATCACCTTGGCGCGCCGCTCGCGCTCGGCCTCGGCCTGGCGGGCGATGGCGCGCACCATCGATTCGTCGAGGTCGATGTGCTTGATCTCGACGTTCGAGACCTTGATGCCCCAGGCGTCGGTCTGGGCGTCGAGCACCTGCTGGATGTCGAGGTTCAGGCGCTCGCGCTCCGCCAGCATCTCGTCCAGTTCGTGCTTGCCGAGCACCGAGCGCAGGGTGGTCTGGGCCAGCTGGCTGGTCGCTTCCAGGAAGTTGGCCACCTGGATGATCGCCTTTTCCGGATCGATCACCCGAAAATAGATCACCGCGTTCATCTTGACCGAGACGTTGTCGCGCGAGATCACGTCCTGGGTCGGCACGTCGAGCACGATGGTCCGCAGGTCGACGCGCACCATCTGCTGGAACAGCGGGATGAGGATGATCAGGCCGGGGCCTTTCACGCCCCAGAAGCGCCCGAGCTGGAACACGACCCCGCGTTCGTATTCGCGCAGCACCCGGATTGCCGAGGCCAGCAAGGGGAACAGCAGGACGATGAGGGCGGCGACGCCGATGCCGACGTTGAACATGATTTAGGCTCCTGGGGAAGGATCGACCGGGACGACATCCAATGTCAGGCCGCGCCGGCCCACGACCCTGACCGTCTGCGACAGGTTGAGCGGCAGGCCGCTGGCCGCCTGCCACAGTTCTCCTTCGATGCGGACCCACGCTGCGCGGCTGCCGCCATCCTCGGCGATGCGCTCGACCCTGGCGGTGGCGCCGATCAGGGTGGCGGCGCCGCTGGCCGGTGGACGCCTGCGGCTCGCCAGCGCGAGGCGGGCAGTGCCGATCAGCAGCAGGGCGCTGGCTACCCCGAGGGTGCCGATCAGGCCAGGCGGGATGCCGAAGCCGGGGACGTCGGTATCGACCAGCATCAGCGCGCCGGCGACGAAGGCGACGATGCCGCCGAGGCCGATCACGCCGAAGCTGGGCAGGAAGGCCTCGGCCAGCATCAGCATCAGGCCGAGCAGGACCAGCGCCAGGCCCGCATAGTTCACCGGCAGCAGCTGCAGGGCGTACAGCGCCAGCAGCAGGCAGATCGCGCCGATCACGCCCGGCGCCACGAAACCCGGATTCATGAATTCGAACACCAGGCCGTAGATTCCGATGGTCATCAGGAGCAGGGCCACACTCGGATGGGTGATCGCCGCCAGCAACTGGGTTCGCCAGTCCGGCGCGAACTCGGCCGGCACCACGTTTTTCGTATCGAGGCGGCGCGCCTGGCCCAGTACGGTGACGGTCCTGCCGTCGAGCTGGGCCAGCAGGCTCGGCAAGTCCGGCGCGACGATCTCGATCACGTGCTGCTTCAAGGCTTCCTCGGCGCTCAGGCTGACGGCTTCGCGCACGGCGCGCTCGGCCCAGTCGGCATTGCGGCCGCGCAACTGGGCCAGGCCGCGCAGATAGGCAGCGGCATCGTTGACCTGTTTGCGCGCCATTGCCGAACCTTCGGCCGCATCGTCGGGTTTCTTTTGCCCTTCTTCGGGCGGCGGCGGCTTGATGCCGATCTCGACCGGCGTCGCCGCGCCCAGGTTGGTGCCCGGCGCCATCGCCGCGACGTGGCTGGCGTAGAGGATGTAGGTGCCGGCGCTGGCGGCGCGGGCGCCGCTCGGGGCGACCCAGGCGACCACCGGCACCGGCGAACCCAGGATGGCCTTGATCACCGCGCGCATCGCGGTATCGAGGCCGCCCGGCGTGTCCATCCTGATGATTACGAGCTGCTGCCTGATGCTGGCGGCGCGGGCGATGCCATGTACCACGTAGTCGGCATTCGGCGGGCCGATCACGCCATCGACGGTCAGCACGCCGACGCCCGCGGCGCCACGTGCGGCGGGCGGCAGGGCCAGGACCAGCAGGACGGCCAGGGCCGCCATGGCCAGCAAGCGCATTCGACGAATCATCTTCGGACTCCACTGGCGCGGCAGCAGCTGAACCGGGCTGAGTTGACGAAAAACCCAAGTCGTATATACTGATTCTAGTCCATCGAACCATAGCAAGGAAGCGTCGCGCATGGTCGCCGTAGTTTTCACCAAATTTGCTCAGTGCCTTTTGTCTCGCGGACTCAGCGTGTTCCACGCGCGTCCCGTGCATCTGTCCACTCGAGATCTCGCCTGCCTCTCCTGAGCTCGGCGAGACCTGAACGCATCGCCGTTCAGCGTCTCCCGAGCATCCTCACACGAACTGCCTGACGAGCCGCTGCGCCTTCGCGCGCCGGGCATTCGCGCAGTCCATTCATTTCGTTGACGTCGGCCAGCGCCATGCCGGCCGGGGAGGGCTATTGCATGAACGCTCCGCACATCCAAAGAATCCTGCTGGTCGCCGACCACGGCCGGCAGCCATGCCGGCTGGTGCAGCGCGCCGGCCGGCTGGCGTTCCACCTGGTGCCGCATGCCGTCGAGCGCGTCGCGTTGCGCGAGACCGGTAACGCGGACCATGGCGGCGCGGCCGCGCGGGTGCTGCGCATCGCCGGCCAGAAGAAGGCGGACCTGATGCTGTTTGCCGCCAGCCCGCGGCACTTCCTGCTCGAGTGGCTGCTGCCCTCGTGCGCGGTGAAGGTGATGCGGCGCAGCCGCCTGCCGGTGCTGCTGGTGAAACCGGAAACCACCGGGGAATACCGGAAGGTCGTGATCGCCACCGATTTTTCGCCGGAGTCGATCGCGGCGGCCAGGACCGCCTTCCAGCTCGCGCCCTCGGCCCACTTCATCTTCCTGCACGCCTACCGCCTGCCGGACGAGAACCTGATGCGGGAGCTGGAGCTGGAGCCGCGCCTGGTCTCGCTGTACCGCGAGCGGGCGCGCGTGGCGGCCCGGCAATACCTGCAGACCCTGGTCGACAGCCTCGCCGGCCACAGCGGCCTGTGCCTGTCCAGCGAGGTGCGCTATGGCCCGCCGCACCGGGTGGTGGACGACTTCGCGGAGGAAAGCGGCGCCGACCTGGTCGTGATCGGCCGGCGCTTCCGCCATGCGCGCGGATGGCCGGGGTTGTTCGACTCGGCCCTCAGGATGATCAGCCGGCCGCCCTGCGACCTGCTGGTCGGTACCGACGACGAAATCCGCATCTCCGGCCGCCGCCGCGCGCTGGAACGACTGGCAGAGGAGAAATGATGTGTCGACCTCCATCCTGCTTGCCTCCCTGTACCCCAATCCGCTTGCCCACGCCGCCCAGCGCGCGGCGATGCTGGCCCAGGCCCTGAACAGCCGGAGCATGGAATTCCTGTCCGTGATTCCGCCCGCCGAACAGGAGGGCGGCGACGTAAAGCACGTGTCCCTGGCGCGCTGCATGAACGACGTCAAGACAGCCTCCGCGAACGCGCTGATCCGCTTCGGCATGCGCTGCTCGGCCACCTTCGAATTCGGCAGCCTGTTCGAATCGACGATCCGGCGCGCGGGCCAGGCCGCTCCCGGACTGATCGCGATCGCGTGGCAGGCCCACCCCTGGTGGCCGGTGCTGCACAACTTCAACCTGATGCGCGACCTGTCGCGCAGCTGCCTGTGCCCGACCCTGCTGGTCCGCCAGGAAGCCCAGCGTCCCTACAGGCACGCGGTCTTCGCCAGCGACTTCTCCTGCGAGTCGCTGCAGACCCTGAGGGTGGCGGCGCGCCTGCTGCCCGGCGTGCGGATCACCATCGTCCATACCTATAAGGTCCCGGGCGAGGGCCATATGCGCACGGCGGGCGTGCGCGACGACGCCATCGACGCCTGCCGCCAGACCCTCGAACGCGAGGTGAAGACGGCCTACGCCAGAACCCTGGAAGAACTGAAGCCGGAAAGCTGGAAGCTGACCCTGGCCCTGCTGCCGCGCCCCACCGGGCTGTCGGTCACGAACTACGTGAACGCCGTCGGCGCCGACCTCGTCATCCTGTCCGGCAGCCAGCGCTGGCTGGTCGATGAATGGTGCTGGCAGTCCCGCGCCCGCGACCTGATCGGCAAGACCGCGAGCGACCTCTTGATGATCACCACCACAAGGAGAATATGAATGGAAAACATCGTCTACGGCATCTCCCTCATCGGCGTCTGCCTGTTGGCCGTGGCCTGGCAGGAATTCCGCAGCCTCAACCACCGCGACAGCCGGTTCATGGCCGGTGCCGGCGCCGTCATCGTGCTCGGCAGCGTCGCCGCCTCGATGTTTGTGTGAGCTATTGATCGCGCGGGAAGAACTCGCCCGGCGTCACGCCGGTGAACCAGCGGAAGGCGGCGATGAAGGCCGACATGCTGTCGTAGCCGCAGGCGACGGCAACGTCGGTGACGCGGTGGCCGCGTTCCAGCATGGGCAGGGCGGCCAGGATGCGCAGGCGCTGGCGCCAGGCGCGGAAGCTCAGGCCCGTCTGCTGCAGGAACAGGCGGCTCAGGGTCTTTTCCGAGACGCCGAGGCGCGCCGCGTGTTCGGACAGCGTGCGCGCGCTGTCCGGATGCGCTTCGAGCTCGCGGCAGATCTTGCGCAGGCGCGCGTCGCCGGGCCATGGCAGCGCCAGGCCGGCCTGCGGCGCGCGCGCCAGCTGGTCGAGCAGAACCGCCACCAGGCGGCCCTGCTCGCCGGCCTCGTCGTACTCGACCGGGTATTCGCTGAAGCCGCGGATCAACTCCCGCAGCAGGGGCGTGACCGTCACCACCCGGCATTCTCCGCCGGCTTCGGCGATGGCCGCCGGATCGACGTACAGGCTGCGGATCTCCGTTCCCTCGAAGCGCTGCACGGCATGCGGCGCGCCGGCCGGCACCCATACGGCGTGCAGCGGCGGCGCCATGTAGCGCGCGCTGTCGGTGATCACTTCCAGCACGCCGCGCACGGCATACGAGAACTGGGCCCAGGGATGGCGGTGGCGCTGTCCGATCGCGCGGTTCGGCAGGCCGTGCAGGTGGCCGTAGACCGGCCGCAGCAGGGTCCGCAGGGCCTGCAATTCCTGGATGTCGGCCGATGAGATGTCCGTTTGTCGATGTTTCATATCCGATGTGCGCCAAACCTCCGCAATGCACTACGTTACATTACCTGCCTTCGATTCACAACGGGTACCGGGCTGCCCCCTGAAAGAACAAGAATGATCGGAAGATTCACCCGAAAAAGCCGCGTGGCGGCACGCAATGGCCGGCCCTTCGCCGCCAACCCCCTGCTGGCCGAAAGCCTGCCGCGCTGGCGCTCCAGCGTGGTGCAATGCGTGCTGCTGTGCGCCTTCCTGGGCCTGGCCGGACGCGCCGTCTGGCTGCAGGTCTGGTCCGGTGAGTTCCTGCAGAAGCAGGGCGCCTACCGCTATGCGCGGACCCTCGACTTGCCGGGAACCCGCGGCCGCATCGTCGACCGCGCCGGCCATACCCTCGCGACCTCGGTGCCGGCGGTGACGGTATGGGCGATTCCGGAAGACCTGCGGGAGGCCGAACCCGACACCCTGCGCCGCCTGGCCGGGGTGCTGCAGTTGCAAGAGGCGGAGATCGCCAAGCGCATCGCGACCGCGAAGAACTTCGTCTACCTGAAGAACCAGGTCGACCCCGCCGTCGCCCGGCAGCTCGGCGCCATGAAGATCCGCGGGATCGGCTTTACCGACGGCTTCCGCCGTGTTTATCCGCAGGGCGACATGGCAAGCCACGTGGTCGGCTTCGTCGGCCGCGAGGGCAGGGGACTCGAAGGCATCGAACTGGCCCACCAGACCCGGCTAGAGGGCGCGTCCGGGCACCGGCGCGTCATCAAGGATCGTCTCGGGAATATCGTCGAGGACGTCGGCACCGACCTCAGGCCGCAGCCGGGCAAGGATTCGGTGCTGTCGATCAGCAGCGTGGTCCAGTACGTCGCTTCGAAGCAGTTGAAGGAGGCGGTCGAGAAGTTCCAGGCCAAGGCGGGCGGCGCCATCGTGGTCGATGCGCATACCGGGGAAATCCTGGCGCTCGCCAATTACCCGAGCTACGACCCCAACGACGCCGGCGCGCTCAAGGGCCCGGCGCTGCGCAACCGCGCCATCACCGACATCTACGAACCCGGTTCGGTGCTCAAGCCCTTCACGGTGGCGCTGGCGATCGACCGCGGCAAGGTGAGCGCGGACACCATGATCGATACCGGGCCGGGACGCTACGTGATCAACGGCGCGCCGATCTCGGACACCAGCGCCCACGGCATCATCAGCGTCAGCGACGTGCTGCGCTATTCCTCGAACATCGGCACCGCCAAGCTGGCCCTGGGCCTGCCGGCGAAGGATATGTGGGAGATGTTCACCAGCCTCGGTTTCGGCCAGCAGCCGCAGCTGGGCTTTCCCGGCGCCGCGGCCGGACGGGTGCGGCCCTACCGCTCCTGGCGCCCGATCGAGCAGGCCACCATGAGCTACGGGAACGGCATCGCGGTCTCGCTGCTGCAGCTGGCGCGCGCCTACACGATCTTCACCAACGACGGCAAGGTGGTCCCGCTGACCCTGGAGAAGAGCACGGGAACGCCGGCCGGCACCCGGGTGATCTCGCCGGCCACCGCGCGCACGATGCGCGAGATGCTGGAGAACGTGGTGGTGCAGGGCACCGCGAAGAACGGGCGCATTCCCGGCTACCGGGTCGGCGGCAAGACCGGCACCGCCTACAAGGCCGAGAACGGGCGCTATGTCTTCCCGCGCAAGTACATCGCCTCCTTCGTCGGCATCGTGCCGATGTCGGCGCCGCGCTTCATCGTGGCGGTGATGATCGACGAGCCTTCGGGTCGCTACCACTACGGCGGACAGGTGGCGGCGCCGGCCTTCGTGAACATCGCCTCGAACGTGCTGCAGGTGACCAATGTGGCGCCGGACGCCGCCATCGAGGACGTGCTGGCGGCGCCGGAGACATCGCCCGACGAGATCGAGGACTGAGAGCTGCTACATTTGCCTGAACAGGTGGGCGAACAGGGGGCTGACCTTCAGGCGGTCGCTGCGGCCGTGCAGGGCCAGGGTCAGCTTGCCCATCTCGTCGCGGCTGGCGCTGGCCACCTGCTTCATGTTGACGATGGCGCCGCGGCTGACCTGGCAGAACAGGGCGGGGTCGAGCTGGGACAGCAATTCCTTGAGCGGCAGGCGGATCAGGGCTTCGCTGTCGGCGGTGGCGACGGTCACGTACTTGTCCAGGGCCTGGAAGTAGACCACGTCCTGCACCGGGATCATGCGCACCACATTGCCGACCGCGGCGCGGATCATGCTCAGGCGCTCCGGCGCCGCGGCCTGGGGCAGCAGGGCGCGCATCTGCTCGACCAGGGCCGCCATGCCGCCGTCGTGGGCCGGTCCGCCGGCGCTGCCCAGGCGCTGGCGCAGACGTTCGACGGTGCGGCGCAGGCGCTCGTCGCTGACGGGTTTCAGCACATAGTCGGCGGCGGCCTGCTCGAAGGCCTTCAGCGCATAGTCGTCGTAGGCGGTCACGAACACGACCTCCGGGAAGGGCTGGGCGCCGTCCCACCGCTCGGCCAGCTCCTCGGCGGCTTCGAGGCCGGTCTGGCCGGGCATCTTGATGTCGAGGAAGAGCACGTCCGGACGCAGTTCCAGCGCCTGCTCCACCGCCGCCAGGCCGTTCGGCGCGGGCCCGAGGATCTCGAGTCCGGGCCACAGGCGCTGCAGCGACTGGGCGAGGATGGCGGCGAGTATGGGTTCGTCTTCGGCGATCAGGGCGCGGACAGGCCGGGCTGCGGCCATCGATGCGGTCATGGAAACTCCAGGGGAAGGTGGATGCGGGCGACCGTGCCCTGGGGCGCGGCCGGGGAAAGTTCGATATTCGCGCGCGGGCCGTACAGCACCTGCAGGCGCTCGCGGGTGGTGGCCACGCCGACGCCGCATCCCTTGCGGGATGGGGCGCTGCCGAGGCCCAGGCCAGTGTCGCACACGCTGATCTCCAGCAGGTCGCCGTTGCGCGCGGCGGCGATCGTGACCGTGCCGCCGTCCACCTTCGGCTCGAGACCGTGGACGATCGCGTTCTCCACCAGCGGCTGCAGCAGCATGGTCGGCAGGCGCACCGTGCGCAGCTCCTCCGGCAGGCTGCAGCGGTAGGCCAGGCGGGCGCCCATGCGCACCTGCATCAGGCCGAGATAGGCTTGCTGGGCGGTGAATTCCTGCTCCAGTGTGGTGGTCTCGTCACGCGACACGCTGAGGGTGGCGCGCAGGTACTGGATCAGCTGGTCCAGCATCTGGCCGGCGCGCTGCGGGTCGATGGCGATCAGGCCCTGCAGGTTGGCCAGGGTGTTGAACAGCATGTGCGGCTCGATCTGGGCCTGCAGCAGGCGCAGCTGGGCCTGCAGGGCCTGGCGCTCGACGGTCTCGGCGCGCGCATGGGCTTCGCTGCGTTCGAGCTTGATGCGGTCCATGCGTTCGCGGGCGACGACGATGCCGAGCAGGCCGAAGGAGCTGAGCATGGTGAACAGGACCATGCTGAAGCGCGGTACCGTGAAGTAGTGGGCGAGGTCGGGCATGTCGAGGCCGAGGATCAGGCTGCCGATGCTCAGGCCCAGGTAGTGCACGACCGGCGCCGCCGGCACCAGCAGGGCCAGCAGGACAAAGCGCCAGCGGCTGTGCCGCGCCGAGTCGCGCCAGAAAACCCGCCGCGCGCCCAGCACCACCACCAGGGCGACCATGCCGATGCAGAGCGAGACGACCAGTTCGGTGTACAGCTGATCCGGACGGCCCGCCGCCAGCGTCATCAGGACCGCTGCCCAGCCGCTGATGAGCACCGTTAGGCCGAAGATGCCGGCAAAGGCGAGCAGGGGGCGGCGTGGCGCCGGGCCCGGACCGGTCGTAGGAGAAAGAGTGCGCATCGGCTTTCCTGATTGCTAATATTCATCGAATTGTCGCCAGAGCGGGCGGCGCGGGCAAGCGCGAAATGACGAAGCCCGGTTTTGGCGGCGCGAAACTGGCCGCGGGAGGGGCGAAACGGCCCGATAATGCGCTCCATACCATCACAGGAAGGCAAGGCATGGAATTCCAGTTCCTCGGCACCTCATCCGGCACCCCGAGCAGGACCCGCAACGTGACGGCGCTGGCGCTGCGCTCGCTGGGCGGCGCGCGCGCGGCGCGCCATTGGTCGCTAGTCGATTGCGGCGAAGGCACCCAGCACCGCATCCTGCGCACCAGCTGGTCGCTGCACGAACTGCGCGCCATCTTCATCACCCACATGCACGGCGACCACTGCTACGGCCTGCCCGGACTGCTGGCCAGCGCCGGCATGCTGAACCGGACCGCGCCGCTGGCCCTGGTCGGGCCGCCGCAGTTGCGGCCTTTCCTGGAGGGCGTGATGGCGACCACCGAGCTGGGCCTGCCGTTCGCGGTCGATTACGTCGACGTCACCCGGGGCGACGAGATCGACGTGCTGCCCGACCTGCGGGTGGTGGCGACGCCGCTGTCGCACCGCATGCCTTCATGGGCCTACAGCTTCACGGAGCGGGAGGTCGAGCGCAAGCTGGACACGGCCAAGCTGGAGGCGGGCGGGGTGGCGCGCGGCGCCGCCTGGGGCGAGCTGCAGCACGGCCGCCAGGTGGTGCTGGACGACTGCCGCGTCCTCGACCCGCGCGACTGGCTGCTGCCGGGCCGCAAGCCGAGGAAGCTGATCGTCGGCGGCGACAACGACAGTCCAGGCCTGCTGGTCGATGAGGCGGTTGACGCCGAGGTGCTGATCCACGAGGCGACCTATACGGAAGAGGTCTTGCGGAAGGTCGGGCCGGGGCCCCAGCACAGTTCCGCCCGCATGACGGCGCTGGCAGCAAGCCGGGCCGGGGTGCCGAACCTGGTGCTGACCCATTTCAGCCCGCGCTACCAGCAAAGCAAGGAGGAGTCAACGCGAGGCGGGCTGACGATGGCCGACCTGGAGCGGGAAGCGCGGGAGGTGTATGAGGGCCGGCTCTTCCTGGCCAGCGATTTCGACCGCTTTGTGCTGGAGCGGAATGGGTGGCTTAACTCAGTTCCTCGTGATGATGGTCGGCCACGCCACGTTTCCAGTAGCTAGACACCCGCATATGCTGTTTCGGCACACCCTTGTCGACGAGCATCTGGCGCACCCGCGCCATCAGGGAGGCTTCGCCGCCGCCCCAGGCGAAGCCGGTCTGCGCGGCCGGCAAACTCAGTTGCTCCAGCGCCGCCAGTAATTCCTCGTTCGTGGCAGCCCAGTGCAGCTCGAGCTTGGCTTGGCCGGCGAATTTGCGGCGGTCGGCCTCGCCGGCCATCACGAACACGAAGGCGCGGCTGCCTTCCGGCAATTCTTCCAGGCGGCGCGAGATCGCCGGCAGGGCGGTATCGTCGCCCACCAGCAGATGCCAGTCCAGCTCCAGCGGGACGATCATCGAGCCGCGCGGTCCGCCGACCAGCAGGCGGTCGCCGATGCTTGCATTGCGCGCCCAGTCGGAAGCCTTGCCGTGGCCGTGGACGGCGAATTCGATCACCAGTTCCCGCGCTTCCCGGCTGAAGCGGCGTGGGGTATAGTCGCGCCGAACCTGTTCATCGTCCTCACCGAACATGAGCTTGACGTGATCGTCGAAGGAGAGCGAGCTGAAGTCGGCCAGCGCCTCGCCCGTGAAGGTGATGCCGAGGAAGCCGGGGGACAGGGTGTCGATGTTGCTGACTTCCAGTTTGCGCAGCTTGAGTTCGTGGCGTACGCGCTGAATCAGCGGCGCCGGATCCTGGGTGTGAACGTCAGTCATCCTCACTCCGAAAATTAGTTGATAATGTCATCCATTATGCCGAAACAAGTTGATCAAGTCAACCAACATGCGGGACGTCCGGTCGACGACGTGCTCGAGACCATGCATGCGATCATGCATCTCTACCGCTCGGCCCAGCAGCGCAGCCTGCGCGATGGGCCCAACGACCTCGCCCACATGGAGGTGAAGGCGCTCGGCTTCTTCGCCCGCCATCCCGGCGCCACCCAGAGCGAACTGGTGGCGCATTCCGGCCGCGACAAGGCCCAGGTGGCGCGCCAGATCCGCGCGCTGCGCGAGCGCGGCCTGCTGGAAGTCCAGGCCGACGAGGCGGACCGCCGCAGTTCGCGTTTGAGCCTGTCCGCCGAAGGCCGCGCCGTGCACGCCGCCCTGCACAGCAATGACGGCCGGCTGAAGGAGCAGGCCTTGCAGGGCTTCACGGCAGGAGAGCAGGACGCGCTGCGGGACCTGCTGGCGCGGGTGCGCGCCAACCTGCGGGCGATGCCGGACTGAACATTAGAGGGTGTAAACGAAAGCAATGCCCGCCTGAACCTCCCGTTCTTTCGCCTTGCTATTTCGGCGCGGGCAGGAATTGCATCTCGAAGTCAACGCCGCTTATGTGGCGATTCGCTGGGGTGAGTTGGATCGGGCTGGCGCCACCTGTCTGGGTCACCACGAGCTCGCCGAACCCAAACGCCGGGCCCGGGGTGAAGGCAGCAGGTATCGGCGACACGGCAACGGTCAAGCTCTTGCCGAGCAGCGCGCCTTTAATCGTATACGGGACAATATAGAAGTTGGGGTCGGCTGCGTTGACGCTTCCTTCGAGGCCGACGGCCTCTACGGTGACTTTGTCGAACGGGAACTGCCCGGGGATGGCGACCGTCACCTTGGTATCGGCGCTGATTGAAAAGTGCGTCGAGGCGTGTGGCGTGGCCAGGTTCTTGGACCACCGGATGTTCCCGCTGATGCTGGCTTCATCCAGGACAAGCTTGGCGCTCACGTTGTAGTAGAAGGACCAGAACTCGGCATCGCCTTCGCCTGTCACCGAGGTGTTCACCGTGAGGACGAGATCACCGTTGTCGCGAATGGAAAGGCCGGTCGACGAGATGATCCACTGTCCCCAGGTCTCCTCCTCGAGGATGTTGGCCATGCTTGCGCTCGTCGCTGCCTGTAGCAGAACGCCAGAGATCCGATCGATCGTCACCTCAACGACAGCGTCGGTCTCCGACGTGTGTGCGCCTATGCCCAGGAAACCGGAGCTCCCCTCGGCGCGTTGCCTTTGCACAGCGATGCCGGAATAGATGAGCAACCAGACATTGGGCTCGGCGGTCAGGACCGAGACCTTTTGGGGCAACTGAACCTGAGCGCTGTCATTGACGTTCAGCTTGATGGTGTTTGCCATTTGCATTCCTCCTGCCGTTCATTGAACTGAGCGTTTCCGTGCTTAGAACGTAAGGCGTGTTCAAAAGTTCAATTGGTCGAGCTCGGCCGGGATGCCGCGCCGAATCGCAGCCGCTCTGCCATCGCCGCCGACCTGGACGGGAAATGTTGTCTACACCCTTTTAGAAAAGATCGCCCTGCGCCTCGTCCTGGCGCTGGGTGTCGGACGGGTAGGTGATGTGCAGGCCATCCACGTGGGCGAAGGGCGTGAGCTTGTGCGGGCGCGGCGTTTGCGGACCGATGATTTCCTCGACCGGAATGCCGCGCACCAACAGCGCGTCGGCCACCAGCGAGCGGTGGCAGCGCCACGGCACGGCTTCGGCGCACATCAGGGCGCAACGCCGGTCTTGCGCCAGTTCGATGACGCTATCGAGGTTGCGCGCGAACTCCTCGGTCTGCATGTAGTCGGCGTAGCCGCGAAAGGAAGTGTTGCGCCAGCCGGCATTCGGCGAATCAGGACGCGGCCGCCTCAGCCCGCCCAGCCCGGCCAGGTAGCGGTATTCGATGCCGGCCGCGGCCAGCGATCCGGGCAACTGGTCCTGGCCGAACTGCGGGTTATGGCGCGACTTCGGCACCGTGCGGATATCGAGCACGCAGGCGATATGGTTGCGCTTCAGCAGCTCGACGAATTCCTCGATCGAGCGGTTCGAGTGGCCGATGGTGGAAACGGTCTGAGTCATCGCCGTACGTATCGATGTTGGGCCTTTCATTCTTGCACAGGCATGCGGCAGGCGGCGCCCGCACCGCTGGGAATCCGGCCGCCCGGCCCCATTTGGCCTGCATGCCTACCTTCGTCCGGCGCCTGGTCCTTGCCCCTGTCCTTGCCATTGGCCTGATCGCTCTCGAAGGCGTGACGCTGCCCTGGCTGGAAAACATCGCTTATGCCATCCGCCTCGGCGCCATGCCCACGCCGGCCACGCTGCCGGTGCCGGTCGCGGGCGTGCGGTCCTCGCGCCTGGTCGATACCTGGGGCGGTGCGCGCAGCGAGGGCCGCAGGCACGAAGGCATCGACATCTTCGCCAGGCGGGGCACGCCGGTGCTGTCGGCCACCGAAGGCATCGTGATGCGGGTCGGCACCAACCGGCTCGGCGGCCAGGTCGTGTGGGTGCTGGGACCGGGCGGCCAGCGCCATTACTACGCCCACCTGGACAGCTATGGCGACGTGCATCCCKGCATGCGGATCGATGCCGGCAGGATCGTCGGCTATGTCGGCAACACCGGCAACGCCATCACCACGCCGCCCCACCTGCATTACGGCATCTATACGGCGGGCGGCGCCATCAATCCTTATTCCTTCCTGCATTCCTACAAGCGCACTGGAGACGACGGCCTTGCCGCCGGAAGCAGCGCCCGCCGAACTACAATCGTACAAACCTATCCGTGATACGAAACAGAATGACCCGGCGACACCCTCGAAGCAAGAAACTTTGTCGAACCCAGGATCAACGATCAATTGAGGCCGGACACCGTGCTGTGGCGCTATCTGGACGCCGCCAAACTCTTCGATTTTTTCGAGAATGCGACCCTGTTCAAGCGGCGCATGCGCGAGTCCGTTTTCATCAATTGCTGGCACCGCAACCAGGACGACAGCGCCGCCATGTGGGCGCTGTACGGCAAGTCGGGATGCGCGGTGGCGCTGACCAGCACGGTCGGCCAGCTGGCGGACACCCTGCGCGGCGTGGACAACGAACACGATATCGCGATCGAGCGGGTCGAGTACGTCAAGCACTGGCGCGATCTCAAGCTGGATGTCTCGCCCGCCTATGCGCGCATCTTCGCCTACAAGACCAAGGCCTACGAGTACGAAAAGGAAGTGCGGTTCATTATCGATCGTACAGGGCGCGATCCGATTCCGGAGTCATTTAACTCCGGAATCGTAGTACCTATCGACCCGTCCCGGCTGCTGCGCAGCATCGTGATCGCGCCCGACGCACCGCCCTGGTTCGAACAGCTGGTGCGCCAGTCGGCGCGGTTTTACGGCATCAGGGCGCCGGTGCGGCGCTCGAAGCTGGCGACGGATCCGATCTGAATCCCTCCGCGGACCCGCTGCCGTCGTCGTGGTGGACGGGTGCGAACCAGCAGGCCAGGAAAGACGGAATCGTGGCGACCATCACGAAATCGAAATGGCTCACATAGGCCTTCCTCCAGCATCTTCGCCGCCAACGACCTGCCCCCCTGCGGGGCCCGGCTGGCCCGTTCGGGACCGACGAGAACCCTGCCCGCTTCGAGGACCGTTGCGGCTTCGACCCCGAGAAAGAGGAGCGCCTGCCGGAGATGCTGGCCTGGCGCGACGTGCACCGCGGTTAGGCGATCGCTACGCGTTCACCACTTGCAGCCCTTGCCGGTGACGGCGCTGGCGGCCAGCGGGATCACGGCCAGCACGCCCAGGCCGGCGTAGGCGTTGCGGCAGTCGGCCGGCTTGGCGCGCTCGATCGCCTCGCCCAGCTTTTCGTCGCGGGTGGCGCGCATCGGACGTCCGCGGCCGTCGGCGCCGCCGCTGCCGGCGCCTTCGCCCTTCACATAGGCGCGTGCGGCGCCGCGTGCGGCCTGCAGGTCGAAGCTGACGGCGGCGGCGCTGTGCGCCGGGGCGCTCTCCGCGGCCACGGCTTCATCCTGCGGCGCCAGCATGATGACGGGCGGCGGCCCGGCGGCCTTGGCTGCTTCAGACGCCGGCGCCGCGCGTTTTGCCTGGGCGGCGGCAGGACTCGCGGTCCTCGCGCGGGACGATTGCGGCGGCTGCGGCGGCTGCGGCGGCGGCAAGGCCTCGGTGCGCGGCGGCGCCAAGCGCAGCAGGGTGAGCTGCATGCTCGCCACCGGCGCATCGTCGGGCGGCACCCGCGGCGCCATCTGCACGAGCCAGGCCAGCACCGCGGCATGCGCCAGCAGGCTGAGGCCCAGGCCGTAGGCCGTCCGTCGTGGAAGTGGAATGCTCATCCGGCCATTCTAGCGGCATGGGACCGCGCAAAATGCGCGGACTGTCACAGCGCAGGGACCGGCCCCGGACGTTTACCGCGTCCACGCCGGCCCGGCACCAGCAGGCCAGGCCCCAGCATCCAGGCCATCGACGGTTCGGGCACGGGCAGGGCGGGCGTCGAGGTCCAGACGAAGGCATCGGCAACCAGATAGCCGGAGGCGGTGGCGTCGCTGTCGTTGAGGAAGCTGACGTCGAAGTTTTGCTGGCCGTCGAAGCGAAGCGGCTGACTTGGGTCGCTGGTGGACGCCTCCGAAGTCAGGCCGTTCGACCATTAGCTCACCCTGCCGTCCGCGAACGCCAGCTTGACCTTCGTCTCGCTCCGGGCGCGCGCGTACTCGTGCAGGTCGATGTCGGTGACGCTGCCGCTGGCCTGGGCGCTGGAGCTGAGCATCACCCCGGTATGCGGCGAACAAGCAACTCGGCGGCAGCACCGTGTCGCCGCTGGTGTGATGGGAATGTCATCAAATTGACACATTGGCTTCCTACAATGCGCGCATGCCATCCATCAAGCGCTTCTCCCTACTCGTTTCCTGCACCGCCGCACTGGCTGGCGCTTCCTTCGATGCCGCCGCCGCCCCGGTCCGCGACACCCCGCCGCCCAAACTGGTGCTGGTAATGGTGATCGACGGCCTGCCTGCCGAGCAGCTGCAGCGCTACCGCGGCCAGTTCGCGCCGGACGGCGGCCTGCGCCGCCTGCTGGAGCAGGGCACCCAATTCACCAACGCCCACCAGGCCCACGGCGTGACGGTGACGGCGGTCGGCCACTCGGCGGTATTGAGCGGCGCCTATCCCTACCGCCACGGCATCATCGGCAACAACTGGATCGACGCCAGCGGCCGCCTGGTCTACTGCACCGAGGATGCGAATTACAAATACATCGGCGAAGAGACCGGCGAGCATGACGGCACCTCGCCGGCCAGGCTGCGCGTCGACACCCTCGGCGACCAGCTGCGCTACGCCTCGGGCAATCGCAGCAAGGTGGTGGCGGTGTCCGGCAAGGACCGCGGCGCCATCCTCCTGGCCGGCAAGACCGGTACCGCCTATATGTTCATGGACAAGACCGGCGACTTCGCGTCCAGCACCTATTACATGCAGCAGCACCCGGCCTGGGCCGAACGCTTCAACCAGGCCAGGCCCCAGGACCGCTATTACGCGAAGTCCTGGAAGCCGCTGCTTCCCGCCGGCGCCTACGTCGACGATGCGCCGGACCCCGAGCCGAGCCTGAAGAGCCCGAACCGCTTTTCCTTCACCTTCTACAGCGAGAGCGGCGAACCGGGGGCCGATTACTACACGCGCCTGAAGGCCAGCCCGGCCATCGACGAGCTGACCCTGGAATTCGCCCAGGCCGCGATCGAGGGCGAGCAGCTCGGCGGCAATGCCAGCGGCGCCACCGACCTGCTGGGCGTCAGCCTGTCCGGCCACGACTACGTGAACCACGCCTATGGCCCGGAAAGCCGGATGTCGCACGACCACCTGCAGCAGCTCGACCGCATGCTCGGCAAGTTCTTCCGCTACCTCGACCAGCGCGTCGGCAAGGACCAGGTGCTGGTGGTGCTGACCGCCGACCACGGTTTCGCGAATACCGCCGAGTTCTCCAGGAGCCGCCACATCGACGCCCGCCGCATCGACCAGAAGCCGCTCGTCGCCGGTCTCGAGGCCGAGCTGGGCAAGCGCTTCGGCATCGCCGGCCTGGTGAAGCATGCCTACGCGCCCGAGGTCTACCTCGACTATGACGCGATCGAGCGCCACAAGCTGCCGCGCCGGGAGGTCGAGGACGCCGCCGCCCGCTGGCTGCTGGGCCAGCCCGGCATCGCCGAAGTCTTCACCCGCAGCCAGCTGGAGCAGGGCGTGGCAGGCAAGTCGCGGCTGGCGCTGCTGATGCAGCGGGCCTGGAACCGCGAGCTGTCCGGCGACCTGGTGCTGGTGCCGACCGCCTACTCGTCGTTCGGCAGCGGCGACAGCGGGGCCACCCACGGCACGCCCTACGCCTATGACACCCAGGTGCCGCTGGTGCTGATGGGCCGCCCCTGGATCCGCAGCGGCGCCGCGCCGCAGTATGCCGAGGTGGTCGACATCGCGCCGACCCTGGCCCACCTGCTGCGCCTGCGTGCCCCGGCCGGCGCCGAGGGCAGGGTGCTGGACGAAGCACTGAAGTGAGATGGAAACGGGTCCGGCGTCCATGGCGGCTATACTGCACACAACGCCACCCCGGACCTATCTCAATTTCATGTACGCAGCCGTCGACCTGGGCTCCAACAGCTTCCGCCTCCACATCGGCGAACCGATCGCCGGCCAGATGCACATCGTGCGCACCGCGCGCGACCCGATCCGCCTCGCGGCCGGCCTGCAGCCCGACGGGGCGCTGAGCAGCGAGGCCATGGAAACGGCGGTGCGCAGCCTGCGCGGCCTCGGCGCCATCCTGCGTCAGCACAAGCTGGACGCGGTGCGGGTGGTTGCCACCAACACCATGCGCGTGGCCACCAATGCCGAGGCCCTGCTGCCGCGCCTGGAAGCGGCGATCGGCCATCCGATCGAAGTGATCTCGGGCGAGGAGGAGGGCCGGCTGATCTACATGGGCGTGTCCTGCGCGCTCGGCCGGCCGGGCGAGCAGCGCCTGGTGATCGACGTCGGCGGCGGCTCGACCGAGGTGATCGCCGGCCGCGGCGACGAGATCCAGCTGGTCGAATCCTTCAGCATCGGCACCCATCCGCAGAGCGCCACCTATTTCCCCGGCGGGCGCATCGACGCCGCCTCCTTCGAAGCCGCCGTCAACGGTGCCCGCGCCCGCTTCGAGGACGCCGCCGCCCAGTACCGCGCCCACGGCTGGCAAGCCGTGCACGGCTCGTCCGGCACGATCCGCGCGATCAACGAGGTCATCACCCGCAACCGCCTCGGCGACGGCAGCATGTCCTTCGACAGCATGCTGGTGCTGCGCGACCGGCTGATCGAAGCCGGCCACGCCGACGCCTTCGACCTGCCCGGCATCAAGCGCGAGCGCGTGATCGTGATGGCCGGCGGCCTCAGCGTGCTGCTGGGCGCGATGGAGGAATTCGGGGTGCGCGCGATGAACGCCATCAATGCCGGCCTGCGCCTGGGCGTGCTGTCCGACCTCGACCTGCGCGCCCGCCGCAGCGACCGCCGCGACAGCGCGATCCAGGACTGCATGCGCCGCTTCGGCGTCGACGAGCAGCGCGCCCTGCGCACCGCCTCGATCGCGCGCCAGCTTTACGACAGGCTGGGTCCGGCCGACGATGCCACGCGCCGCCAGCTGCTGTGGAGCTGCATGCTGCACGAAGTGGGGCTGGCGATCTCCCACACCGGCGCCCACAAGCACGCCGCCTACATCGTCGAGCATGCCGACCTGCCGGGCTTCACCAACCGCGAGCAGCGCCTGCTGAGCACCATCGTGCTGGCCCAGAAGGGCAATCTGCGCAAGGTGAGGGAGGCGCTGGGCACACCCGACCTGGCGCGCGCGGTGCTGGCGATCCGGCTGGCGGCCGTGTTCATGCACGCGCGCGTGGACGCCGACGTCGACGGCCTGAAGCTGCGCATGAAGAACCGCATCGAGATCGATACGCCGCGCGGCTGGCTGAAGCAGCATCCGACGGTGGCGGCCTGGTTCGAGAAGGAAGTCGTGGCCTGGGGCGAGGTCGGGGTCGGCTTCCAGGTGGCGCAGGTCTAGAAGGTCGAACAGTTAAAGAAGCCGCGATGGCCGAAGCAGGTCGTTGTCGTCGGCGAAGTCCGGTAGCGCTCGATGGCGTGCTTGGTGTCCATCGTGAGGATACATGAGCGCCACTGCTCGGAGTCGCGCGCATTTCCCAGTCTTTCGCACGCCGGACCGTACACCGCGATCATCTCGTCCACTTCGCGCTGCTGTTGCGCGGCCCGGTCCGCTTGCGTTGTGCAGCCACCCAGCAGCAGCGCCAGCGTCAATGCCAATGTCGTACGCATGTCAAACCCCCTCTCGGCTTCCCGCGCACCAACGGTGGCACGACGGCGAACGTCAACGTTCACCGGTTAATTCCTTTTCGATGTTGTAAGGTTCTATGGGAAACGCATCGCGGGGCGATCAGGCCTCGGCGTCGCAGATCCGGTCGCGCCCCGCGGACTTCGCCTGATAGAGGCGCCGGTCGATGCGGTCGAGGAATACGTTCGGGTCGTCCTTGGGGCCGGGAACGATGGTGCCGACGCCCATGCTGACGGTCACCAGCCGCCCGACACCCGAGCGGGCATGTGGAATTTCCTTCTGCTTCAGCAGTTTGCGGCAGCGTTCCGCCTTGTCGAGGGCGGCTTGCTGGCCGGTCGCCGGCAGCAGCAGCACGAATTCTTCGCCGCCGAGGCGGGCGCACAATTCGCCCGGAAGCGAAGCGCCGGCTTCCATTGCCTGGGCCACGCGCCGCAGGCATTCATCGCCATGCACGTGGCCATAGTGATCGTTGTATTGCTTGAAATAATCGACGTCGATGATGACGAGCGACAGCGCTTCGCCGGTTTCGCAGGCTTTTGCCCATTCGACGGCATAGACGGTATCGAACATGCGCCGGTTGGCGATGCCGGTCAGGCTGTCGCGGTAGGACAGGACCTCCAGCTCACGCTGTAGTTGAAGGATCTTGTCCTCGGCCTGCTTGCGTGCGGTGATGTCGAACATGAAGCCGACCAGGGAATCGACGCTGCCGTCCGGCCGGCGTACCACGTGCACCACGTCGCGGATCCAGACATGGTCGCCATGACGCGTCAGGGCCCGGTAGTCGGCCTCGTGGTCCACGCCCCGCTGCGACTGCGCCACACAGAAAGCGACTGTCTTTTCGCGATCCTCCTCGTGGATGCGATCGGCCCAATCGTTCACGGTCAGCCAGCTCGACGGGCTCCAGCCCAGCAGTTCCTCGATCTGGGGGCCTATGTAGGTGAAGCGCATCGTGGTCCAGTCGATGCGCCACGGGATGGCCTTGGTCGATTCCAGGAGCGTGCGATAGACGCCGGGATCGTCGCAGGCAAGCGCCTGGAAAGTCGGGAGGGTAGATGTCATCGGTAGATACGCTTGGCAGGTAAAGCATTGTGCACTATTTACGTGTCGGCCCGACACTATTTCCAAAAACAGTTTGACAACGGTTTCAGTATGTTCTTTAATTTCTGTATTAACAGAAGCCAGAGAAAACCATGCTGAACAGCCCGACCGCGCAGAAATTCATCCTCCACTGGGGCGAGATGGGCACCCGCTGGGGCGTCAACCGCACCGTCGCCCAGATCCATGCGCTGCTGTTCCTGGCGGGGCGGCCGCTGACCGCCGACGACATCGTCGACACCCTGGGCGTGGCGCGCTCGAACGTCAGCAACAGCCTGAAGGAGCTGCAGAGCTGGAAGCTGGTGCGCGTGTCCCACGTGCTGGGCGACCGCCGCGACCACTTCACGGCCCTGCAGGACGTCTGGGAAATCTTCCGGGTCATCGTCGAGGAGCGCAAGCGCCGCGAGATCGACCCGACCCTGAGCGTGCTGCGAGAGTGCGCGATCGAAGGCACGCAGGACCGCGAACTCGACGCCGCCGCCCTGGCCCGCATGCAGACCACGCTCGACTTCCTCGAGATGCTCAGCGCCGGCTTCGACGATTACAGGCACCTGTCGCCGCAGACCCTGCAGCGCATGCTGAAAATGGGCGGCAAGGTCGCCCGCTTCCTCGGCCCCAACGACAAGGAGAGCACATGAAAGCCGCCACCGACATCCAGGCATCGCCGATCATCGTGTTCGACGAGACCAAGCGCACCGTGCTGGTGACCGGCGCCACCGGCTTCGTCGGCCGGCACCTGGTGGATGCGCTGCTGCGCGACGGCCACCAGGTGATCGCCCTGACCCGGCAGCCGGAGCAGGCCGTGCGGCTCTTCGGCGGCAGGGTGCGCTGCATCGCCTCGATGGACGGGCTGGACCCGGCGACCAGGGTCGAGGTGGTCGTCAACCTGGCCGGCGCCCGCATCCTCGGGCCGCGCTGGAGCGGCAAGCGCAAGGAAGCGCTGCGCCGCAGCCGCATCGGGCTCACCCGGGGCGTGGTCGACTGGATCGCGCGAGCGGAGCACAAGCCTTTCGTGTTCCTGTCGGCGTCCGCGATCGGCTACTACGGCATCCAGAAGATCGGCGACCAGACCGCCCTCGACGAGAGCGCGCCGCCGCAGCCGATGTTCATGTCGGACCTGTGCCGCGAATGGGAAGAGGCGGCGGGTGAAGCCGCGCGGTATGGCGTGCAGGTCGAGTGCATGCGCTTCGGCCTGGTGCTGGGCAAGGGCGGGGCGCTGCCGATGCTGCTGCTGCCGATCCGGATGGGGCTGGGCGGCAGCCTGGGCGGCGGGCGCCAGTGGCTTTCGTGGATCCATGTGGACGACCTGGTGCGGGCCATCGCGCATCGCTGGCGGCAGGCCGCCAAGGCCGGCGGCGGCGAGGGGCGGCGCGGCGCCACCAATTTCACGGCGCCCGAGTGCGTGAGCCAGGCGGAGTTCAGCCGCATCGCGGCGCGCATCTGGCACCGCCCCGCGCTGATGCCGACGCCGGGCTGGCCGATGCGGCTGGCGCTGGGCGAGCAGGCCGACCTGCTGCTGGAGGGGCAGCGGGTGGTGCCCGCGCGGCTGGAGCGGGAAGGTTTCGTGTTCCGCTATCCCGGCCTGGCGCGGGCGCTGCAAAGCCTGAAGTGAGAGCGGCGGGCGAAAGATCTGCAACTAACCGACAGTGCAATCAAGACCCACGGCAAGCCGGGGCCTGAACGGCCCCGCCGGCGAACAAGGTGCTCAGCGCAGCTTCCCGACCAGGTCCGGCCCCACTGCCAGCCGCACGAAAGGCGCCGGATCCGCCTCGCCCTTGTGCGCAATCCAGAACACGCTGGCCTTGCGGATCTTCCACTCGTGCGGCTCGCCGCAAAAGATCAGCGAGGCCACCTGGCCCAGCAGCGGACTGTGGCCGACGATGACCACCGGCAGGCGCGCATTCGGCCAGCCGCTCGCTTCCAGGATGGTTTGCGGCGTCGAGTCGGTGTTGAGGGCGTCGACGGTCTGGAACTTGCGGCCTAGTCCCTCGGCGGTCTGAACGCAGCGGGTGGCGGGGCTGGACAGGATGCGGCACTGGGCCGGCAGCTGGCGGTCGAGCCAGGCGCCGACGCGCGAGGCGTGGCGCGCGCCCTTGGGCGTCAGCACGCGCAGCTGGTCGGCCGCCTCGTCCGGCTTGTGCGCTTCAGCCTCGGCGTGCCGCCACAGGATCAGTTCCATGTTCTGTCATCTCCAGGTTGAGTTCCTTGTCGTGCTGGTCGGCCGTGCCCATGCCCAGGGTCTCCATCAGCTGCTGCTGGGCGCTGTACGCCGCCTGGCTGCCGCGCGGCTTGCGGCGGCGGTAGTGGCCGTCGCTGCCGAGTTCCCAGGTGTTGACGTTGTCCTTCAGGTAGACCTGCAGGCCTTCGCGGATCACCCGTTTCTTGAGGGCCGGCGAGCGGACCGGGAAGGCGATTTCGACACGGCGGAACAGGTTGCGGTTCATCCAGTCGGCGCTGCTCAGGTAGACGTCGTGCTGCAGCTTGTTGCGGAAGTAGAAAATCCGGCTGTGCTCGAGGAAGCGGCCGACGATCGAACGCACCC
Organism: Massilia sp. 05N420; assembly: GCF_056397205.1. Lineage (NCBI taxonomy): Bacteria > Pseudomonadati > Pseudomonadota > Betaproteobacteria > Burkholderiales > Oxalobacteraceae > Massilia > Massilia sp. 05N420. The sequence continues at coordinate 138,576 of NZ_JBFTMX010000007.1, read as the reverse complement.
GGATGTTCTCCGACAGGCCGGGCACGCCGGGCCGCAGCGAGCAGGCGCCGCGCACGATCAGGTCGATGCGCACGCCGTCGTTCGAGGCGTCATACAAGGCGCGGATCACCGACTCGTCGGTCAGGGAATTCATCTTGGCGATGATGCGCGCCGGCTTGCCTTCGCGCGCGATCGCGGCTTCCTGGCGGATCGCCTTCACGATTTCTTTCTGCAGCGAGAAGGGCGCCAGCCAGATGCTCGAGAGCTGGGTCGGGCGCGTCATGCTGGTGAGGTGGATGAAGACCTCGTTGACGTCGGCGGTGATGTCCTCGCTCGACGTCAGCAGGCCGAAGTCGGTGTAGTGCTTGGCCGTGGTCGGGTTGTAGTTGCCGGTGCCGAGGTGGGCGTAGCGGCGCAGGCCCTGCGGTTCGCGGCGCAGCACCAGGGCCAGCTTGGCGTGGGTCTTCAGGCCGACCACGCCGTAGACGACCTGGGCCCCGGCTTCTTCCAGGCGCTCGGCCCAGTTGATGTTGGCTTCCTCGTCGAAGCGCGCCATCAGCTCGACGATGACGGTGACTTCCTTGCCGCGCAGCGTGGCTGCGATCAGCGCGTCCATCAGCTCGGAATTTTCCCCGGCGCGGTAGATGGTCTGCTTGATCGCCACCACGTTGGGGTCGGCGGCCGCGCAGCGGATGAAGTCGATCACCGGTTCGAAGGACTGGAAGGGGTGGTGCAGCAGCACGTCCTGGCGGCCCAGCACGTTGAAGATGTCCTGGCGGTTGACCAGCTTGGCCGGAAAGCCCGGCACGAAGGGCGCGAACTTCAGTTCGGGCCGCGCATTGGTGTTGACGATCTCCAGCAGGCGGCCCATGTTGACCGGGCCGTCGACGGCGAACAGGCGCGAACGGTCGATCGAGAACTGGTCGAGCAGGAAGTCGGCCAGGTGCGGCGGACAGCCGCGGCCCACTTCCAGGCGCACCGCGAAGCCGTAGTTGCGGCTGTGTAGCTCGCTCTGCAGGGCCTGGCGCAGGTTCTTGACCTCTTCCTCGTCGACCCACAGGTCGCTGTTGCGGGTGACGCGGAACTGCGAATACGAGACCACTTCGCGCCCGGTGAACAGGTCGGCCATGTGGGCCTGGATCACCGAGGACAGCAGGCAGTAGGAGGCGCCCGGCTTGTCGGACAGCTCGTCCGGCAGGCGGATCACGCGCGGCAGCACGCGCGGCGCCTTCATGATCGCGATGCCGGTACCGCGCCCGAAGGCGTCCTTGCCGGCCAGTTCGACAATGAAGTTGAGGCTCTTGTTGATCACGCGCGGGAAGGGGTGGGCCGGATCGAGGCCGATCGGCGTCAGCAGCGGACGCACTTCCTTGTCGAAGTACTGCTTGACCCAGGCTTTCTGGGCGGCGTTGCGGTCGGAGCGGCGCAGCAGGTGGATGCCGTTCTCGGACAGGCGCGGCAGGATCTCGTCGTTCAGCAGCGCGTACTGGCGCGCGATGATCTTGCGGCATTCCTCGCTGACGCCGTCCAGGTTGACGCTGCCGCTGTCGTCGATGCCGGCCTGGTGGCGGTGCTGGGCCAGCAGGCTGGCGACCCGTACCTCGAAGAATTCGTCGAGGTTGCTGCTGACGATGCACAGGAAGCGCAGGCGCTCGAGCAGGGGCACCGAAGGATCCTCGGCCTGTGCCAGCACGCGCCGGTTGAATTCCAGCAGCGATATCTCCCGGTTCAGGAACAGGGCCGGGCTGTCGGCGATGGGCGCGACCAGCGCCTCATCCGGTTTTGACTTCATGTCCATTGGGCTCGAATATTTCACTCGTGGCAACGAAGTGTAGAGTCCGATTATGACAGGACCGTGACCTGCGCGGCGCGCGCCCTGCCGAGCGGTATCAGCCGGGCAGTGGACGTTCCACTGGACAGTTCATGGCCAGCATGCGCTGCACCGGCGATGCGTCGCGCAGGCGCTCGCGCCACCATTTCAGGGCCGCGCCTTCCTCGCCGGTGCGCCAGGCCATGAACAGGGTCTCGTCCGGCCGCGGCTCCTCGACCTCCTTCTCGACCAGGCGGCCGGCCTCGATCGCCGGCCTGGCCCAGGCTTCGGGCAGGAAGCCGAAGCCGAGGCCGGCCAGCTGGAAGTCGTATTTGGTTTGCATGTCCGGCACGGTCAGGGTGTCCTGGCCGAACAGCAGGCCCACGGTGCGTGCCTGCAGCAGGCGTACCGAGTCCGCCACCGATACCGCGCGGTGCTCGCTCAGCTCGGCCTTGCCCAGGCGGTGGCGCACGGCGGCCAGCGGATGCGAGGGCGCCACCGCGAACACGAAGGAGAGCCTGCCGATCGGCTCGGCCGTGTAGCCGCCACCGGACGGCCCTTCGCCGGCGGCGCCGGCCAGGAAGTCGACGCGGCGGTCGAGCAGGCTTTCCCAGGTGCCGGACAGGGCTTCCTTGACGATGCGCAGCCGGGTCTGGTCCGCCACTTCATAGAAGGCGCGGATATCCTCGTTCAGGCCGAGCGGCGACAGCGCCGAGTCGATGCCGATCGTGAATTCGGTCTCCCAGCCGGAGGCGACGCGGCGCACCCGGCTCTCCAGGTCGCCGGCCGCCTTCAGCAGGTAGCGGCCTTCCTTCAGCAGTTCCTCGCCGGCGGGCGTGAGCACGACGCGCGGGCCGAAGCGCTCGAACAGCTGCACGCCGAGGTCTTCCTCGAGCTTGGATACCGTATAGGAGATCGTCGAAGGTACGCGGAACAATTCCTTGGCGGCGGCGGAAAAGCTGCCGCGGCGGGCGATGGTGTCCACGGTGAGGAGGGCGTCGAGGCTGATTCTTAGCATGTAACTATTTTACAATAGGGCCATGCTCAAACAAATCGCCCCGGATCTCTGGCATATGGAACGCGGCTTCCGCGCCGCCGGCCTGCCGGTCTCGTCCCGCATGACGGTGGTCCGCTTCAGGGACGGCCGCCTGTGGCTCCATTCGCCGGTCCGCTTCGACGAGGCCGTGGCCGGGCAGTTGCGCAGTCTCGGCACGGTCGCCTTCATCGTCGCCCCGAACCGCGCGCATCACCTGTTCGCCAGGCACGCCCAAAGGATGTTCCCGCAGGCGGCCCTGTACGGCGCGCCCGGCCTGGCCGCCAAGCGCCCCGACCTGGCGGGCATGATCGAGCTGAAAGACACGGTCGAGCCGGAGTGGCAGCAGGATCTCGACCAGGTCTGCATCCGCGGCATGCCTTTCGTGAACGAGGTGGTGTGGTTCCACAAGGCCTCGGCCACGCTGATCATGACCGACGTCCTGCAGTGCTGGTGCGGCGAACTGGATTGGCGGACGGCGCTGTATGCGCGCCTGACCGGGGTGCGCGGCCACCTCGACGTGCCGCGCACGGTGCGCCTGGTCACGCGCGACCGCATGCTGGCCGCCGGCAGCGCCCGCGTGATCCTGCAGTGGCCCTTCACCCGCGTCATCACGGCGCACAACAGCGTCGTCGAGCAGGATGCCCACGCCGCCGTGGCGCGCGCTTTCCGCCGGTTCAAGGCCTGAGGCGTATGACGCCGGTAGATTGCTGGCTGAACCGCATGCCCAGGCGGCGGAAGAAGCCGACGCGGCGCTCGGTCAACTGTCCGAGTATGAAAAGGCAGGCGGCCAGTTCCGCATAAAAAAGTACCGGGGGCATGCCTGGAGATAAACGGTCGCCAAGTGGTTCGTGGAAGACGTAGATCGAGAACGAGAATCCGGCGAGGTAGCGGATCGGTTTCTCCATCTTTTTCATCCATCCGAATGCCGGGGCAATTGCGGCGGCGGCTGCAAGATGGACGGTGACAAGCAGGCCAAGCAGGATGTCATAAACGAATTTGGTGGAGTAATGCAAGCGCCACGCTGGCGGGCATACGGCGTAAAGCCAGGCGCGAAGCAAATCGGCAATATTGAACCAGAATAGCAGTGCGGCCACGCACAGGCTCGCGACATACCATGTCCATGCCCGCCGCTGACTCAGCGCCGGCATGCGGCGGTAAAGCCGGACGCCCATCAGCCATATCGGAAACAGGAGCAGGATTTTCGGACCCGCGATCAACATGGCCGCAGCCACCAGCCAGTTGCGATAGCGCTTCGGAGAATAAAGCCAGGCTGCAAAAATCACGTAATACCAGACTTCGTAATTCAGCGACCAGAATGGAGGATTCAGTGGCGCTTCCGTCCACCACAGGCCGGACTGCCCGAGGAAGACCATGTTCCTTAGCGTGGGCCAGAACGCGGGCTCTCCCTTTTCAAGCGACAGCGCGAGCCCAAGCGCCAGCGCTGCCCAGGCGACTGGTACGATACGGGCGATACGGTGTTGCAGATAGATGGAAAACGTGATGCCGGGACGCGAAGCGGCGTAGGCGATAACGTAGCCGGAGAGCACAAAAAAGACGACAACGGCTTCGTGACCAGGAAACCTGATGGAACTATCAGGATAAAACCGGGGCCAGGTGTGGAACAGGACCACGTTGACGGCCGCAATCAACCTGACCATATCGAGATAGACAGAAAATGCATGCGGAATTTTTTCAGGCGAAGCTACCGTTGAGGATCCTGGCGCTGACGACTTGCGGCGGCGAAACCAATGCTTGAACATGCTTCCCTCTCTCTCGGTTGAAGAGCTTCCGGAATCCTCTATTTGCGTGTAAATACATTGAACAAAATCGACAGTTTTGTCAAATAATTATTATTTTTTATTCAAGTAAAAGCCATGTATCCATCTTCCCGATCCCTGCGCGCTGCCAGCCTGGCCGCCGCCATCCTCGCCGCCGGCGTTCCCGCCACCTTCGTCCATGCCGCGGCCGCGCCGGTCTCCGCGGGCGAGCAGGCGGCCGCGCGCAAGGTCGACAGCATCGCCGCGAAGTTCTACGACACCCGCGCGCGCTTCGATCCGATGCTGTATGCCACCGCCAACGGCGACAGCCGCTACGACGACCAGCTCGGCATGGCGATCGATCCGAAGGTGATCAAGCGCTACCAGGCCGCAAACCACGGCTACCTGACGCAGTTGAAGGCCATCGACCGCACGCGCCTGTCGGACAAGGCCAGGCTGAACTACGACATCCTGGCCGCCGAGATCCAGGCCCAGCTCGACCTCGAACGCTTCCCGGAACACCTGCTGCCGCTGAACCACTTCGACAACCTGCCCAGCAACCTGGCCAATTACGCGAGCGGTACCGGTTCGCAGCCTCTGGAGACGCCGGCGCAATACCGCGCCTACCTGCGCCGCCTCGAGCAGCTGCCGGCCTGGATCGACCAGGCGATCGTCAACATGAAGGAGGGCATCCGTACCGGTGTGGTGCAGCCGAAGATCGTCACGACCCGCATGCTGCCGCAGTTCCAGCAGCTGCGCAGCAAGACGCCAGAGACCAGCGTGTTCTACTCGCCGGCCACGCGCTTCCCGGGCGCTTTTGCGGACAAGGACAAGCGCGAGCTGGGCGCCGGCTACCGCCAGGCCGCCGTCAGGATCGGCCAGGCGCTCGAGCGCCTGTGCGCCTTCCTCGAGAAGGACTACCTGCCGGCTGGCCGCAGCACGGCCGGCTATGGCGCGCTGCCGGACGGCGCCGCCTGGTACCAGGCCCGCATCAGGAACAACACCAACCTCGACCTGCCGCCGGCCCGGATCCATGAGCTGGGCCTGAAAGAAGTCGCGCGCATCCAGGGCGAGATGGCGAAGGTCGCGCCGAAGCTCGGCTACCAGGGCCCGCTGAAGGACTTCCCGCAATGGGTGGCGGCGCAGGCGAAATTCAAACCCTTTACCAGCGAGCAGCAGGTGCTGGAGCGCTACCGCCAGATCTACGGCCAGGTCGAGGCCAGGCTGCCGCAGTACTTCACCCTGCTGCCGAAGGCCAGGCTCGACATCCAGCTCGAACCCGAGCTGACCCGCGCCACCGCCTCCGACCATTACACGCCGGTGGCGGCGGACGGCTCGCATCCGGGCGTGTTCTGGGCGGTGGTGAACGATCCGAAGGACTACGACACGGTGGGCATGGCCACCTTGCTGCTGCACGAAGGCGTGCCTGGCCACCACTTCCACGCCGCGCTGCTGAAGGAATTGCCGCTGCCGGACTTCCGCAAGTTCTTCACCGAGCATCCGAGCGCGGCCGCCTATGCCGAGGGCTGGGCGCTGTATTGCGAGACTTTAGGCCGCGAGTTCGGCTTCTACGACGATCCCGCCTATTACTACGGCCACCTGAACGACGAGCTGCTGCGCGCGGTGCGCCTGGTGGTCGACACCGGCATGCACGCCCAGGGCTGGTCGCGCGAAAAGGCGATCGCCTATGCGATGGAAAACCTCGGCTACAACGAGGCCCAGGCCGCCAACCAGATCGAGCGCTACATGGTCTGGCCGGGCCAGGCCCTGGCCTACAAGATTGGCGCACTGAAGATCCTGGAGCTGCGCGCGCGGGCGCAGCAGGCGCTGGGGCCGAAGTTCAGCTATGCGAAGTTCCACGAGGTCGTGCTGGGCGACGGCACCCTGCCGCTGCCCATCCTCGAAGCCCAGGTGCAGCGCTGGATCGACAGCGCCAGGTGATCAGGACGCCGCGTCCGCCGGCGCGGCCTGTTCGGCTTGTGGAGCGACCCGGCGCGCCACCGCATTGCCCAGCGGGCGCAGCGTAAAGCCCAGCACGAAGGCGCAGTTGGCCGAGCCCGGGAACAGGCCGGCCAGCGCCACCGCCAGCAGGGCGATCACGCCGAGGGCGGCCAGCCGGGTGCAGATGGCCACATAGGTGGCTTCATCCATCGGGTGGGCGCACAGCTGCGGATTGCGGTGGATGTGGCGCGCCACCAGCAGCGAGCCGCAGGCGATCAGGATCATCACACCGGAGTAGACGCCCTGCGCCAGCTGCGAGAAGAAATGGCCGTTGACGGCCGACGCGAAGGGCAGCAGGCTGGCGCCGCCCAGCATCAGGATGGTGCGCCACACCAGGCCGCCGTCGACATGCCGTACATGGCTGTAGACGCGGTGGTTGGCGACCCAGAAGATCCCCAGCACGATGAAGCTGACCAGCCAGGAATACAGGTTCGGCAGCAGCTCGACCAGGGCCTCGCGCAACTGGGCGTCGCTCGTCGCCCGCAGGTGCTCGGGCAGGCGCAGGTCGATCACGAGCAGGGTCATGGCGACGGCGAAGATACCGTCGACCAGGGCTTCGATGCGGTGCTTGCTGAGCTGGAGGGTGGCGCCCGGCGTGGCGTGGTCCATGTGCTGTCCCCGAGGATTGTTATTGTTGAACCGCCAATTCTCGCTTGGCCGCCTCGTCGACGCAAGCCCCCTTGCGGACGAAGCGGCCGGTGAACTTTTCCAGCACCAGGGCCAGGCCGAAGCAGAGCAGCAGCACCGGCAGGTAGAGGCTGAAGGTCCAGGCCTGCTCCTTGCCCAGCATCGCACGGTACAGCCCGACCGCGGCCAGCACGACGAACATGTGGGACAGGTAGAGCTCGTAGCTCAAGCTGCCCATGCGCGCCAGCCAGCCCAGGCCAAGGCGCGGGGCCGGCGGATGCGCGTGGAAGGCCAGCAGCAGCGCCGCCGCGCCCAGCACCAGTCCGACCATACCGGACTTGAACAGGTGACGGTGCACCAGCTCGCCCCAGCCCAGGACCATCAGGATGCAGAAGCCGCCGAACAGGGCCAGCGCGCGGGCCTCGCGTGGCGTCGGCCGCCAGCGCCGGGCCAGCAGGGCCGCCAGCACGCCCCAGGCGATCGCCGCCATCCCGGGCAGGTAGGCCTTTTCCCGCCAGACTTCGTCCGCGGCCGGCACCAGCGAGCGCAACGGGTTCAAGAGCAGCGCCCAAGCCAGCAGCAATCCGACCAGCAGGCGCCGCGGCAGCCACAGGCACAGCAGCGGAAAGCCGAGATAGAACACTTCCTCGATCGACAGCGACCACAACACGTCCCAGCCGGCCGGCGCCCAACCGGTGCGGCCTTCGTACCAGTTGAAGGTGAAGCTCAGGCTCGATCCGAGCAGGCCGCCCACGCTCTGCCTGCCTTCGTCGGGGGCGAAGCCGGTCACGCCGGCCAGGGCCAGCGCCGCCAGCACGGCCAGGGTCAGGAACAGCAGCGGCAGGATGCGCCGCGCGCGGGCGCGGTAGAAGCGCCGCAGGTCGACCCGGCCGAGGCTCCCGTCGCGCTCGAGGATGCGGCCCGCAATCAGGAAGCCGGAGATGACGAAGAAGATGAACACCGCTTCGTAGCCGTTGAAGCTGACGGCGTTCAGCAGGCGCTTGGGCAGGTAGTCCTTCAGCAGGCTCGGGCCCAGCGGCAGGCGGAAGGGCAGGGCCAGGTGGTGCACGATCACGAGCAGGATGGCGAGGCCGCGCAGGCAGTCGATGCCGAAGTTGCGGGCCTGGAGGCCAGGAGTGGATTGCGGTGTCATACGGTCCTTGGGATGGCTGCGAGCTCCTGTTCCAGGGCGTCGAGGAAGACCTTGACCCGGGTAGGCAGGTAGCGCCGGGTCGGCATCACGGCCCACACCGACAGGTCTTCCATCCTAGCATCTTCCAGCGTCACGCTGAGCAGTTCGCCCTCGCTGAGTTGCCGGTGCACGTCCCAGTAGGCGAGCATTGCCAGGCCCAGCCCCTGCATGGCGGCGGTCCGCGCGGCATCCACATTGCTGGTCGTGACGCGCGCATTCACCCGCCTGCGCTGCAGCCCGCCGTCGACGATCAGCGGCCAGCGCGGAATGGCATGCAGGACGATGCATTGATGCGCGTCCAGGTCGGCAAGCCGGACGGGCATGCCGTGGCGCTGCAGGTAACGCGGCGAGGCGCAGATCACGCGCGGGTTGCCGACGATGCGCCTGGCCACGAGTTCCGAGTCCTCCAGCGTCGCCACGCGCAGCGCGAGGTCGAGGCCCTGGCCGACGATGTCGACGACGCGGTCGGACAGGTCGAGGTCGACGCGCAGTTCGGGATGCCTCTCCAGCAGCGCCGCCAGCACGGGCAGCACGATCGTCTGGCCGAAGACGCTCGGGGCGGTCAGCCTGAGCACGCCCGAAACGGCGGCCGACGAGGGGCGCAGTTCGCAGCGGGCGCTCTCTTCGGCATCCGCCATCGTGTTTGCAAACGGCAAAAAGGCCTCGCCCTCGGCGGTCAGTGAAATGGCGCGGGTCGTGCGGTGCAGCAGCCTGACGCCCAGCTCGTCTTCGAGCACGGCAAGGCGGCGCGACACCTGCATCGGGCCGATGCCGAGTTGCCGTCCCGCAGCGGACAAGCTGCCGGCGCTCACGGCGGCGAGAAAAACTCGAATATCCGGTATCTGCATCTTAACCTTTTTCGATAAGGCGCCTTCACGCGCGCCAGGCTGTTCGAATCGCATTCCCGTTCATATCATGCGACTGTGATGCCGCAGCCGTGGCATGCCTTCTTCGAAAGCGAACAGACATGAACAATCATCAGACCGAGATTCTATCGAATTACGTTATGAAAGGCCGGACTTTGAGGAACAGGCTGGCCGTGGCGCCGATGACCAGGGTGACGGCGACCGGGGCCGGCGTCCCGACCCCGGCGATGCGCGACTACTACGCCAGGTTTGCCAGGGGCGGCTTCGGCCTGGTGATCACCGAAGGGTTGTACACCGACAAGGCATTCGCGCAGGGCTACCGGAACCAGCCCGGCATTGCCGACGACGTCCAGGCCCAGGCCTGGGCATCGATCACGAGCGAAATCCAGCGGCATGGTGCGCTGGTGTTCGCGCAGCTGATGCATGCGGGCGCCCTCAGCCAGGGCAATCCCTTCCGCAGCCATACCGTCGCGCCGTCCGCGGTGCAGCCCGCCGGAGAGCAGATGGCCTTCTACTATGGCGAGGGGCGCTACCCGGTGCCGGCCGAAATCGGCGAACAGGAGATCGCCGAGGCCATCGATGGCTTCGTCCAGTCGGCGATCCGCGCGGTGCGCGTGTCCGGCTTCGACGGCATCGAGATCCATGGCGCGAACGGCTACCTGCTGGACCAGTTCCTGACGGCCCACACCAACTTGCGTACGGACCGCTGGGGCGGCAGCGTGGAGGGCAGGGTGCGCCTGCTGGAAGAGATCGTGAAAGCGGTGAAGGACGCGGTCGGCGGCGAGGTTCCCGTGGGCATCCGACTCTCGCAGGGCAAGGTCAACGACTTCACGGCCAAGTGGCCGGGCCGCGACGCCGATGCGGAGGTCATCTTCGGCACGCTGGCCCGTGCCGGCGCCGATTTCATCCATGTGACCGAATTCGAGGCCTGGCAGCCGGCGTTCGAAGGCGGCGGCGAGAGCCTGGTCGCCCTGGCGCGCCGCTTCGCACCGGGCGTGACCATCATCGCCAACGGTTCCCTGCACGGCATCGAGCGCGCGGAACAGGTGCTGGGGCTGGGCGCGGACGTCGTTGCACTGGGCCGGGGCGCACTGGCGAACCCGGACATGCCCCGCGTCTTCGAGCAAGGGCATGCGCCGCGGTCCTTCGACGGCGCCATCCTGGGGCCGATCGCCGACATCAAGGACTCCGAGCTCGCTTTCGGCGCCGGCGCTTGACGGAATTGAGCGGGACAGGCGTAGAATCGACTCCTTCCCGAAGGAGTCCGCCACATGAAACGCTGGTTCCTGCTCGCCGCCTTCGCCGCGGCCGCCACCGCTTCGGCCCACCACGGCTGGAGCGAGTACGACACCGACAAACCGCTGCAGCTCAACGGCATCATCCAGGAAGCCGGCTATGTGCAGCCGCACGGCTGGATCCGTCTCAAGAGCGCCGGCAAGACCTGGCTGGTGGTGCTGGCGCCGCCGGGCCGCATGGAAAGCCACGGATTGCCCAAGGACAGGCTGGCCGCCGGCGCCAGCGCCAGCGTCTACGGGTATCCGCACCGCACCAGGCTTGATGAGATGCGCGCCGAGCGCATCACCATCGGCGGCAAGACCACCGAGCTGCGCTGATGCCGCCCGGCGCCGGGCTCGACATTCCGGCCGGTGCGGCGGCCTGGACCGTCTGGCTGGCCGCCACGCCGCCGGCGGCGGCGATGCGCGCCAGCGCCTGGCTGTATCCCGGCATCGAAATCCTTCACATCATCGGCTTTACCGTGCTGGTCGGCGCGCTGGCGATGTTCGATCTGCGCGTGCTCGGCCTCGGCCGCGAGCTGCCGCTGCGCGCGCTGGCGCGCTACCTGCTGCCGTGGTCGGCGGGCGGCATGCTGGTGGTGCTGCCGAGCGGCCTGCTGCTGTTCGCCGCCGAGGCGCCGGACCTGGCCGCCAACCGGGTGTTCCTGCTGAAGCTGGTGCTGATCGTCGTGGCCGGCCTGAACGCGCTGGCCTTTCACCTCGGTCCCTGGCGCGTGGGCGACGGCTGGCCCGGCGGGGCGCCGCTGCGCGCCCGCCTGCACGCGGCGCTGTCGCTGCTGCTGTGGCTGGCAGTGATCGCCTGCGGCCGGCTGCTGGCCTATGTGTAGCATCGAAAATATCGATGATAGACGGGGAAATAACTCGTTTTTCTTCCGCCGGCCGGGTGTCCATAATGGCTTCCATCGACAACCCGCACAGAAGGAGAACATCATGGAAACCAGCAAACTCTACCCCGTCGGCCGCGCCCTCGTCGGCTCCCTGTTCATCGTGTCAGGCATCGGCAAGATCCTCGGCTTTGCGGGCGTGGCCGGCTGGATGGCCAGCATGGGCCTGCCATTCGCCAGCCTGTTGCTGGCCGCCACCGTCGCCCTCGAAGTCGGCGGCGGCCTGGCCCTGGTGACGGGCTTCCAGGCGCGCTGGGCCAGCCTCGGACTGGCCCTGTTCCTGGTGCCGGTCACCTTGATCTTCCACGCTTTCTGGGGCGCCGGCGCGGCCGAGTTCCAGAACCAGCTGAACCACTTCCTGAAGAACGTGGCGATCCTGGGCGCGATGCTGGTGATCTTCGATATCGAACGCCAGCGCGTCCAGGCGAAGGCCGGCGTCGGCATCCTGCGCACCCGCGCGGCCTGATCAGGTCCGCGCATCGCGTACAATCGATCGAAAACACGAAGGGGATCATCATGGAAGTGACGACGCACCGCGGCCAGGGACCGCTGCAGCAGGTCATCGAGATCGGGCCGCACCGGCTCCTGACGGACCTGCCGCCGGCACTCGGCGGCGAAGACAGCGGCCCGGAACCGCACGACCTGCTGGCCGCGGCGCTGGCGGCCTGCACCACCCTGACCGTCAGCCTGTACGCCAAGCGCAAAGGCTACGCACTGGACGAGGTGCGGGTCAGCATCAGGCACGGCCAGGAAGGCGAGGCCTACACCCTGCACCGCAGCATCCATTACGTCGGCGCCTTGAGCGAGGAAGAAAAGCAGCGCCTGACGGACATCGCCAACAAGTGCCCGGTCCACAAGACCCTGTCCGGGCAGATCCAGATCACCACGGAGGCAATCTAAATGGAACTCGACCAACATGACGCTGACAGCATGCTGGAAACCATCGTGGTGCCGCGCACCCACGACCTGGGCGGCGGTTTCGAAGTCAGGCGCGCGCTGCCGCACCGCGACCGCCGCATGGTCGGCCCCTTCGTCTTCCTCGACCAGATGGGCCCCCACGTGTTCGACGCCGGCACCGGCATCGACGTCCGTCCGCACCCGCACATCGGCCTGTCCACCGTGACCTATCTGCTGGAAGGCGAGATCTCGCACCGCGACAGCCTCGGCACGGTGCAGGACATCCGGCCCGGCGCGGTGAACTGGATGACGGCCGGGAAGGGCATCGTCCACTCGGAACGCACCGGCCCGCTGGTGCGCGCCCAGGGCTCGACCCTGCATGGCCTGCAATGCTGGGTCGCGCTGCCGAAGGCGAAGGAAGAGAACGATCCGAGCTTTTCGCACATCGGCGCCGGCGAACTGCCGGTCATCGACGGCGACGGCGCCAGTGCCCGCATCATCGCCGGCGAATACTTCGGCAAACGCGCTCCGGTGCCGGTCGAATCGCCGCTGTTCTACGTCGACCTGGCCCTGCAGCCCGGCGCCCGCATCGGCATGCCGGCCGAATATGCGGAACAGGCGCTGTACGTGGTGGAAGGGACGCTCGACCTCGGCCGCGACGGCAGCTTCGGTCCCGGCCAGCTGCTGGTGCTGAAGCCCGGCGCGGCGGTGACCCTCGCCGCCGGCAATGGCGCCGGTGCGCGCGTGATGCTGCTGGGCGGCGAGCCGATGGATGGTCCGCGTTACCTGACCTGGAACTTCGTCTCCAGCTCGGCCGACCGCATCGAGCAGGCCAAGGAAGACTGGCGCGAGATGCGCTTCCCGAAGGTGCCGGGCGAGACCGAGTTCATTCCGCTGCCGGATCTGCCCGGGCGGCCGGTGCGCTATCCGTGATCAGTCGCCGTCGTGCCCGCGCAGGCGGGGATGACCTTACGACAGCGGCGGCTTGAGCGCGGCCTGCACGGCACCAAGAATGCGTTCCGACAGCGCCGGATCCGCCACCGCGCGCGACAGCGTCAGCGCGCCAACCAGTGCGGCCAGCGCCACCAGGCCCTGGTCGTCGACGGCGGGGCCGAGCTTGCAGTCCTCCAGCCGCTTCGCCATGTTCAGGGCCAGGCCGTCGGTGGTGGCGCTGGGCTGGCCGCGCAGGCCGAGTTCGGCGCACAGGCTGGGCAGGGGGCAGCCRGCGCCCGGATCGTCGCGGTGGCGCGGCGACAGGTAGCTGGCCAGGAAGGCGCGCAACCCCTCCGGCGACGGCGGATCCTGCCACGTTTCCCTGGCCTGCTCGACCGCCGCTTCGAGCGAGGCCTCGACCAGCGCTTCCTTCGACGCGAAGTGGGCATAGAAGCCGCCATGGGTCATGCCCAGCGCCTTCATCAGGGGCACCAGGCCGGTGCCGTCGATACCGTCGCGGCGGAAGCGGCGCGCGGCTTCGTCGAGGATGCGCCGGCGCGTCTCGGCCTTGTGGTTCTGCGAATACCGCATACGTGTGGTTTGGATTAGTTGCCGTACTGAAATTGTAAAACTTTTGACAGCATCAGGCAAACATTCGTCCATCAGCGTCAGTGGCGCCGCACGGCATGTTCCCGCAGATAGGCGGCGCAGTCCTCGGCGCTCAGCGGTTTGCTGTAATAAAAACCCTGGATCTGGTCGCAGCCGGCGGCGCGCAGGCCATCGAGCTGTTCCTGCAGCTCGACGCCCTCGGCGATCACTTCCAGGTGCAGGCTGTGGGCCATGGCGATGATGGCCTTCACCATCGCCATCGATTCCACGCTCTCGTGCATGTCCTGGACGAAGGAGCGGTCGATCTTCAGCTTGTCGACCGGCAGGCGCTTCAGGTAGCTGAGGCTCGAATAGCCGGTGCCGAAGTCGTCGATGCTGAGGCTCACGCCGAGTCCGCGCAGGCGCGCCATCAGCTCGGCGCTGCGTTCCGGGTTCTGCACCGAGGTGCTCTCGGTGAGTTCCAGTTCCAGGTCGCCCGGCTGCAGTTCGGCATCGCGCACCACGGTGTCGACACAGCCGACGATGTCGGTGCGGTGGAACTGGCGCGCCGACAGGTTGACCGCCACCGGCACCCCGGGCAGGCCGGCGGCGCGCCAGGCCCGGCACTGGTCGGCGGCGCTTTTCAGCACCCATTCGCCGATCTCGACGATCAGCCCTGCCTCTTCGGCCACCGGAATGAATTCGACGGGCGAGATCAGGCCGTGGGTCGGGTGGCGCCAGCGCAGCAGCACTTCCAGCCCGGCCACCGAGCCGTCCTTCAGCGCGATCTTCGGCTGGTACAGCAGGAACAGCTCCTGGTGGTCGAGGGCGGCGCGCAGCTGGCTTTCCAGCGTCAGCTTGCGGTTGAATGCCTGCTTGAGCTCTTCCGAGAAATGCTGGATCTGGCCGCCGCCCAGCAGCTTGGCGCGGCGCATGGCGAGGGCGGCGTTGCCGAGCAGGGCGTCGGCATGGTCGCCGTCGTGGGGGAAGATCGCGTAGCCGATGCTGCAGGTGAGGGGAATCGCGCCGCCGCCCGGGTTCTTGAACTCGCGGTGCACCGCCTGGGCCAGCTGGCGCAGGCGGTCGCGCGCCACGCTGTCGTCGCCGAGGCCGGGCAGCAGCACCACGAATTCGTCGTTGCCGACCCGCGCCAGCAGGTCGCCGGGCCGCAGCACGCCCTGCAGGCTCCAGGTGACCGACACCAGCGCCTGGTCGCCGGCATGGTGGCCGAGGGCTTCGTTCAGGCGCTTGAACTTGTCGAGGTTGATCGAGGCCACCAGGGTCTGCGTGCCCTGGCTGCGCCAGTCGTCGAGGCCCTGGGCGATGATGCGCGCCAGCGCCTGCCGGTTCGACAGCCCGGTCAGCTGGTCGTGATTGAGCAGGAATTCGACCTGGCCGGCGGCCGCGCTCAGCTCGGGGTCGGCGCCGTCCTGCGGCACGTGCGCGTACAGGGCCTGGGCCGCGCTGGCGAGCTGGCGGTGGTGGATCAGCTGCTCGACCATGCGCGCGAGATCGCGCAGCAGGTCGAGATCGCCGGCGTTCAGTCGGCGCGGTTTGGTGTCGAGCACGCACAGGGTG
Source organism: Massilia sp. 05N420 (assembly GCF_056397205.1). NCBI lineage: Bacteria > Pseudomonadati > Pseudomonadota > Betaproteobacteria > Burkholderiales > Oxalobacteraceae > Massilia > Massilia sp. 05N420. The sequence continues at coordinate 123,133 of NZ_JBFTMX010000007.1, read as the reverse complement.
CCGATCGGCATGCGCTCGACCGAGTACAGCGGTACCCCGACGTAGAAGCGCACATGCGGCTCGCCGGTCACCAGCGGATTGTCGCGAAAGCGCGGGTCTTTGGTCGCGTCGTCCACCACCAGCGGCTCGTGTTCGAGGATGGTGTGGCCGCAGAAGGAGATGTCGCGTGCGGTCTCGGTGGCTTCGAAGCCGCAGCGGGATTTGAACCACTGGACATCCTTGTCGACCAGCGACACCAGCGCGGTCGGCGCATTCAGCAGGCGCGCCGCCATGCGTGTGATGCGGTCGAAGGCTTCTTCGGGCGCGCTGCCCAGTAGGCGGGTGGCGTGCAGGGCGGTCAGGCGGCGTGCTTCGTCGACGGGGATGTCTGGAATTTGCATTCGGCCTCGCTTGGTGAATCGGGTGCTGTCGAGGCCATTCTGCCATGCGAACCGAACTGGAGCAGAGGCAAGGGTGCGCCATCTACACGATTGACTTTATCTTACGGGCCTGCTTGCGATAACATCCATAACGGTGCCCCGCACGCGGAGATGGAGACTGAGATGAAAGCGATCGTTACCGGCCATACGAAAGGCCTAGGCGCGGCACTGGCGCGCAACCTGCTGGCGCGCGGCGTACCGGTGCTGGGCCTGGCCCGCACCCGCTCCGACGAGCTGGCGCAAAGCTGGCCCGAGCTGTTCGAGGAGGTCGAACTCGACCTCGCCGACGGCCCCGCGCTGGTCGACTGGCTCGACCGCAAGGACCTGAGCGATTACCTGGACGGCACCGGCGCCGTACTGCTCCTCAACAATGCGGGAATGGTGAGTCCGGTCGGCCCTCTCGAAGCCCAGGATCCGCGCGCGGTGCTGCGCGCGGTGACCCTGAACGTGGCCGCGCCGATGGCGCTGGCGGCGGCGGTGGTGCGCGCCAGCGACGGCGGCCAGAAGCGCATCATGCACATCTCCAGCGGCGCCGGGCGCCATGCCTATCCGGGCTGGAGCGTGTACTGCGCCACCAAGGCGGCCCTCGACCACCACGCGCGCGCGGTGCTGATGGACRCCGAGCAGGACGTCCAGATCTGCAGCCTGGCGCCGGGCGTGATCGACACCGGCATGCAGGCCGAGATCCGCGGCACCCCCGAAGAGCGCTTCCCGATGCGCCAGCGCTTCGTCGACCTCAAGGAGACCGGGACCCTGCTCGACCCCGACGAATGCGCCGAGCAGCTGGTCGACTACCTGCTCGGCAAAAGCTTCGGCGACGAGGTCGTGGCCGACCTGCGTACGCTCGCCGTCAAAGCCTAGGCCGCCGGCGCCGGCGGAATCTGCAGGCCGCGCGCCACCGCCGGCCGCGCCACGAAGGCGGCCAGCACCCGCGCGACGTTCCTGAACTCGTCGAAGCCGACCAGCTCGCGCGCGCCGTAGAAACCGATCAGGTTGTTCACCCACGGGAAGGTGGCGATGTCGGCGATCGTGTACTCGTCGCCCATGATCCAGCTGCGGCCCTCCAGGTGCCGGTCCAGCACGCCGAGCAGGCGCTTCGATTCGGCCGCGTAGCGGTCGCGCGGGCGCTTGTCCTCGTAGTCCTTGCCGGCGAACTTGTKGAAGAAGCCGACCTGGCCGAACATCGGGCCGATGCCGCCCATCTGGAACATCAGCCACTGGATGGTCTGGTAACGCAGCGCCGGATCGCTTGGGAGCAGCTTGCCGGTCTTTTCTGCCAGATAGAGCAGGATGGCGCCGGATTCCCACAGCGGCAGCGGCTGGCCGTCCGGACCGTCGGGATCGAGGATGGCGGGAATCTTGTTGTTCGGGTTCAGCGACAGGAATTCCGGCGACAGCTGGTCGTTCTTGTCGAAGGCGACGCGATGCACCTCATAGGGCAGGCCGATCTCCTCGAGCATGATCGCGGCTTTCACCCCGTTCGGCGTCGGCAGCGAATACAGCTGCAGGCGCTCGGGATGCCGGGCGGGCCATTTGCGGGTGATTGGGAACTTGCTCAGGTCGGTCATTGTCGTCTCCCTCGGGGTGATTGGTCGGTATTGATTGTACTCAAGATACTTCTGCGGCGTGGGTGGGACTATCCATGAATGGATGAGCTCCTGCGCTATTACGAAGAAGAGTTGGGCCTGTTCGGACAGTTCGCGCGCGAATTCCGCGCCCGCTATCCGAAACCGGCCAGCGAGCTGCACCTGGCCGGCGAGACCTACGAAGACCCCAGCGTCGCCCGGCTGATCCAGTCGGTGGCCCTGATGAGCGCGCGGATCCGCAAACGCCTCGACGACGACTATCCCAAGTTTACCGAATCGCTATTGGAAAGCCTGTATCCGCACTACCTGCGGCCCATGCCTTCGCATACCATCGTCCAGGTCGGCGGCCGCGGCGATGCCGAACGGCCCGATGCCCCGCTCCTGCTGCCGCGCGGGACCATGCTGCGCACCAGCGCCCGCGACGACAGCGTGTGCCAGTTCCGCACCGTCTACGACGTCCTGCTGGCGCCGCTACGGGTGGCGCAGCTGGGCTTTGCGCCGCTCGCCACAAGCCCGCGCTCGCTGCGCCTGCCGCGCGGCGCCGCCAGTGTGATCGGGATCGTCATCGACACCCCGGGACCGCGCCCGCTGGCGGATATCCTGCCGCCGCGCCTGCGCCTGTTCGTCGACGGCGAAGCGTCCACGCGCGCGGCCCTGATCGACGCGCTGTTCCTGAAGGCCAGCTGCGCCTTCGTCCAGGCCGGCGGCGAGGCTGCCTGGCTGCCCTTGCCGGCCGTGCCGCTGGCGCTGACCGGCTTCGACGAGGCCGACGCCATGATTCCCTTCCCGGCGCGCTCGCATCCTGCGCTGCGCCTGCTGAGCGAATACTTCTGCTATCCCGAGAAGTTCAGCTTCCTCGACCTCGACACCACGGCCCTGCGCACGCTGCTGCCGCCGCGCTGCACCGGGTTTACGCTGCACGTGGTGCTGAATGGCCTGGCCGCCGATTCGGACGCCGCGCGCCTGCTGGCCGGGATCGGGCCCGGCAACCTGCTGCCGGCCTGCACCCCGGTCATCAACCTGTTCCCGAAGGCCGGCGTGCCGCTGCAGCTGTCCTATACCAGCGCCGACTACCCGCTGCTGACCGACGGTTTCCATGCGGCCGACTACGAGATCCACAGCGTCGACGCGGTGCGCCTGGTGCGCGAAGGCGCCGGCCCCGGCAGCGTCACCCATTTCGCGCCCCTGTACGCGGCCAACGGCGCCGAGGACCAGGAGAGCCGGACCCATTACTGGATCACGCGGCGTGACCATGCGGTGGCCGCCGTCAGCCCCGGCCACGAGATGCGCATCGCCCTGATCGACGCCGACTTCCGCACCACCCAAACCGAGGGCGCCACGCTGTCGACGATGCTGACCTGCACCAACCGCGACCTGCCGGCCCAGCTGCGCTACGGCGATTCCCAGGGCGACCTGCGCACCGACGAGCTGTCCAGCGTGGCGCCGATCCGCATGCTGCGCAAACCCAGTCCCAGCTACCGCTTCGGCACCACCAAGGGCGCGCACTGGCGCCTGATCTCCCACCTGTCCCTCAACCACGCGAGCCTGACGATGGCCGGCCTGGACGACTTCCGCAAGATGCTGGCCCTGTACGACCTGCCGCGCTCGCCGTCCGCGCAGCGCCTGATCGCCGGCATCCAGGGCCTCGAGCACGGCGCCGTGCGCGCCTGGGTCCGTACCGCGCCGGTCTCGACCCTGATGCCGGGCATCGGCATCCGCATGACGGTGGACGAGGAAGCCTTCACCGGCAGCAGCCTGTTCATGTTCGCCAGGGTGCTCGACCATTATTTCGCCCTCAACGGGCAGCTCAACTGCTTCACCCGGCTGCAGGTGGTGTCGCGCCAGACCGGCCAGGAAATCCTTGCATGCGAACCCCGCCACAGCAGCCAGCCGCTGGGCTGATCGAACGCCTGCTGGCCGAGCCGCAGCGCTTCGAATTCTTCCAGGCGGTGCGGCTGCTGCTGCTGTGGCTGGGCGAGCAGGGCGTGCCGCCGCGGCGGGCGCTGGAACGCCACCTGCGCTTCCGCAACAGCCTGGCGCTCGGCTTCCCGGCCGGCCAGGTCGAGGCGATCGCGCCGGCGGGACTGGCGCCCGGCCTGCCGCCGCAATTCCACCTGACCCCGACCTTCATGGGCCTGCTGGGCGCCCACGGTGCGCTGCCGAGCCACGTCACCGAGCGCATCGCGGCCTGGGAATCGAGCCAGGCGGACGTCCAGCTGGCGGAAGCGCCGCGCGCCTTCCTCGACATCTTCACCACCCGCATGCTGGCCCTGTTCTACGGCGCCTGGCGCAAGTACCGGATCGAGCATGCCGTGTCCGGGCCCGAGGCCGGAGACGGCTTCCTGCCGCTGCTGCTGGCGCTGGCCGGCTTCGCACCCGGCGAGCCGCACCAACAGGTGGAGGACGCCACCCTGGCGCGCTATGCCGGCGTGCTCCGGCAGCGCCCGGCCTCCGGCGTGGTGCTGGCCAGGGTGCTGTCCCACCACTTCGGGGTGCCGCTCCGGCTGCAGGAGGGGATCGGCCACTGGGATGCGCTGGCCCCGGACGAGCAGAGCGTGCTGGGCGGCGAGGTGGGCAGCGCGGCGGGCAGGCCGGGCGCGGTGCTGGGCCAGGCCGCGGTGCTGGGCCGGCGCTGCTGGCGTCCCGACCTGCGCGTACGGGTGCGTATCGGCCCCTTGCGGCGCGCCGAGTTCGAGCGCTTCCTGCCGCACGCGCCGGGCGCCCTGGCCCTGCGCACCATGCTCGGCCTGTTCGCCGCGCCGACCCTCGGCTACGAAGTGGTGCTGGTGCTGGCGCGCAGCGAACCGCGTCCCGTGCAACTGGCCGGCGGGCCGGAGCAGCTGGGCCGGGACAGCTTCCTGATCACCAGGCCGCCGGCCCGGGACCGCGCCGACATGGTCTACGGCATGCGGCCGATGGCGCCGCTGCCGGATACGCCCGCGGCATTCCCTTTCGAGGACATGGCGGACGGGGCTTGACCTTCCCATCGTGGGAAGGATTATCCTGTCGTTAAATGACAGGAGCAATCATGGAAACGATGGAATCGCCGGCCGAGCTGCAGCTCGCGGTACGCGGCATGACCTGCGCGTCCTGCGTGGCGCGCGTCGAGAAGGCGTTGAAGAAAGTCCCCGGCGTCGACGACGCCAGCGTCAACCTGGCCACCGAGCAGGCCACCGTGCACGGTGCGGACCTGGATGCCGACGCCATCGTCGCCGCCGTGGCGCAGGCCGGCTACGAAGCGGCGCCCGTGCAGCGCGGCCAGCGCCATGTGCCGGAAGAAGAGGGCAATGCGGGGCTGCCGTCCTGGTGGCCGGTGGCCGCCGCCGCCGTCCTCAGCCTGCCGCTGGTGCTGCCGATGTTCGGCCAGCTGTTCAGCACCGACACCGCCCACAGCTGGATGCTGCCGGGCTGGATCCAGCTGCTGCTGGCGACCCCGGTCCAGTTCTGGCTGGGCGCGCGCTTCTACCGCGCCGGCTGGAAGGCGCTGCGGGCCGGTTCCGGCAATATGGACCTGCTGGTGGCGATCGGCACCTCGGCGGCCTATGCGCTGTCGGTCTATCAGCTGGTCACCGTTCCGGCCGGCGAGCGCATGCCCCACCTGTATTTCGAATCCTCGGCGGTGGTGATCAGCCTGGTGCTGCTCGGGAAGTGGCTGGAAGGCCGGGCCAAACGCCAGACCGTCGAGGCGATCCGCGCGCTGGAATCGCTGCGCCCCGATACCGCCCTGGTGCGGCGCGGCGGCCAGGACCTAGAGATCCCGCTGGAAGCGCTGCACGCCGGCGACGTGATGGTGGTGCGGCCCGGCGAGCGCGTGCCAGCCGACGGCCGCGTGCTCGAAGGCGGCAGCCACCTGGACGAATCCCTGCTCACCGGCGAGAGCCTGCCGGTGGCGCGGACCACGGGCGAGCCCGTGCTGGGCGGCGCCGTCAATGGCGAAGGACTGCTGCTGGTCGAGGCGACCAAGGTCGGTACCGACACCATGCTGGCCCACATCATCCGCATGGTCGAGGATGCGCAGGCGGTCAAGGCGCCGATCCAGCGCCTGGTCGACCGCGTCAGCGCCGTGTTCGTGCCGGCGGTACTGCTGATCTCCCTGGTCACCTTGCTCGGCTGGGGCCTGGCCACGGGCGACTGGCAGCAGGCCCTGCTGAACGCGGTGGCGGTGCAGGTGATCGCCTGTCCCTGCGCGCTGGGCCTGGCGACGCCGACCGGGATCATGGTCGGCACCGGCGTGGCGGCGCGCCACGGCATCCTGATCAAGGACGCCCAGGCGCTGGAGACGGCCCACGCGGTGCGCACCGTGGTGTTCGACAAGACCGGCACGCTCACCGAAGGCAAGCCGCGGGTGGTGGCGGTCGAAGGCGGCGATGCGCTGCTGGAGCTGGCCTGGGCCGTCCAGCAGTACAGCGAGCATCCGCTGGCGAAGGCGGTGGCGCAGGCGGCCGAGGAACGCGGACTGCGTCTGCCGGCCGCCTTTGACGCCGGCGCCTTGCCGGGCCGCGGCGTGCGGGCGCGGGTCGGCGCCGCGAAGGTCTATCTCGGCAACTGCCGCCTGATGCGGGAGACCGGCGCCGGCATCGGCCTCTGGGACGCTGCCGCGCGCCGCCACGAAGCGGATGGCCGTACCGTGTCCTGGCTGGCCGTGGAAGAGGGTGGAAAGGTGGATGTGCGCGGCCTGCTGGCCTTCGGCGACCGCCTGAAGCCGACCAGCGCAGCCGCCATCGCCCGCCTGAAGGCGATGGGCGTGGATGCCGTCATGCTCACCGGCGACAACCAGGGCGCGGCGGCGCTGGTGGCGCGCGAGCTGGGCCTGAGCCGCTACGTGGCCGAGGTGCTGCCGGCCGACAAGGCTGCCACCGTGCGCGCGCTGATGGCCGGTAATGGTGGCGGTGGCGGTGGCGGTGGCGATAAACGGGGCGGCAAGGTGGCGATGGTCGGCGACGGCATCAACGACGCCCCGGCCCTGGCCGCGGCCGACGTCGGCATCGCGATGGCCGGCGGCACCGACGTCGCCATGCACACGGCCGGCATCACCCTGATGCGCGGCGACCCGCTGCTGGTGGCGGACGCCATCGCGATCTCGTCCGCGACCTACCGCAAGATCCGCCAGAACCTGGGCTGGGCCTTCGTCTACAACGTGGTCGGAATCCCGGTCGCGGCGCTGGGCCTGCTCAATCCGATATTGGCCGGGGCGGCGATGGCCCTCAGCTCGGTCAGTGTGGTCACCAATGCCTTGCTGCTGCGGCGCTGGACGCCGGAGCAGCGTGAAGTAGCCGTAGCACCCGTTTCAAGTGTTTCAAACGTTTCAACCGTTTCAACCCAAGGAGAACCGACGATGTATCAACTGACTGTAGAAGACATGAGCTGCAAGCACTGCGTGGGCCGCGTGACCAAGGCCGTCCAGGAAGTCGACCAGGACGCCAGGGTCGACATCGACTTGCCGACCAAGAAGGTGAAGATCGACAGCAGGGCCGATCTGGACCGGATTGCGCAGGCGATCGACGCGGCCGGCTAYCCGGTGAGCGCGCGCTCCTGATGCTTGCCGGCGCTGGCCCTTGAGCGAATGTCGCCCGATCGACCAGTGCGGCAGAAAATTGCCAGTTATGTAAAATTGGCGAGAATGCAAATTTCCCAACCAGCACACGAAAGGCGCGCACATGGCCAAGACCGACCTGTCGAACTACAACCTTGCCGAGCTCAAGGGTCTGCAATTCGATATCGAGAAAGAGATCAAGTCCCGCCAGAAGGATGAGGTGCGCAAGGCGCGCGAGCAGATCCTGGCGATTGCCCAGGACGTCGGCGTGCCGGTGTCGGACCTGATCGCGAAAGCCGGCGGCGCCAGGAAAGGCGGCAATGGCCAGCAGGGCGAGGCGCGCTTCCGCAACCCGGCCGATAAGTCGCAGACCTGGACCGGCCGCGGCCGCCAGCCGAAGTGGATTGCCGAGGCCCTGGCCGGCGGCAAGTCGCTGGACGATTTCCGGGCTTAATTTGAGGACGAGCCTGTCGTATCATACGGCCTTCGACAATGGATAGGTATTTATGAACTTCGAAGACGTAGCGGCAGCGGCCGGCAAGCTCCAGGCCGGCGGCACGCCGGTGACCATCGACGCGGTGCGCGACGCCATCGGCGGCGGTTCCGCCAGCGCCATCTCCCGCCATCTGGCCGACTGGCGCGCGGCCAACGAAACCCCGGCCGAGCCGCCGAAAGCCGAGCTGCCGCAGAACCTGGTCGCCGAACTGGCGCGCTGGGCCCAGCAGTTCGCCGAAGAGGCGGGCACCGGCACGCGCGCCGCGCTGGCCCGTCACGAGGAAGAACTGGAAGCCCTGCGCGAAGCCGGCGATGCCCTCGAGACCGAGCGCGGCGAGCTGCAGCAGCAGCTGGGCGAGCTCACGGCTGCCCGCGACGACGCCCTGGCCTCGGTGGCCGAGCGCGACGAGGAAATCGAGCGCCTCAACGCCGAGCTGCGCAATGCAAAGCAGGTGGCGATGGAGGCCCTGGTCGGCAAGGCCAAGGACCAGCTGGCGATCGAGGGCAAGGATGCCCAGCTGGCGGACCTGCGGACCCAGCTGGAGAAAGGCGTGGCGCAGAATGCGACGCTGTCGGATGCCCGCCTGGCTGCGGAGATGGAACTGGTCGGCGCCAAGACGGCGCGCGACAGCCTGGAAGCCGAAAACGCGGAGCTGCGCGCCCAGGTCGCGGCGCTGCGCAAGAAGGGCTAGCCGACTCCGGCGCCTCGCCGGCGGCCTGGCCGGAGGTGGCGGCCGAGCGCGTGATGAACTTCGCTGCGATGCTGGCCAGGATCGCCAGGGTTCCAATAGTTGCCATCAAGGCCTCGAGCATGGCGTCCTCGCATCGTATCAATGGTGCAGAAGGGCGGGTGCGTAAGTCTTCAGGAAGAATACCAGCGTGATGCAGGCGGTGGCGCATAGGGTCATCGCACGTATCACCCTGGCCGGCGCGCGCCGTCCGACGTGGGCGCCGCCGTAGCCGCCGATGACGGCGCCGGCCAGCATCGCCAGCGTCTCCGGCCAGCGCACCGCGCCGGCCGCGATGAAGGCCAGCACCGCCACCGTGTTCGCCGCGCTGACCAGCAGCGTGCGCGGGGCGTTCAGGCGCTTCAGGTCGCTGTTGTCGAGCAGTCCCCACACGGCGATCATCATGATCCCGACCGCCCCGCCGAAATACCCGCCGTAGACGCCCAGCGCGAACTGCACCGCCAGCACCGCATGCGGGTGGATGTGCCAGCGCGCCCGCAGGACTTCGCCGGCGCGCCGCCCGAAGGCCAGCGCCAGCGAAGCCACCAGCAGCAGCCAGGGCAGCACGAAGCTGAAGGCCGCGGACGAGGTCTTCAGCAGCAGGACCGCGCCCAGCAGGCCGCCGCACAGGGTCGCCGGCAGCAGGGAACGCAGCGGCACCGGGCCGACCGATACCGAGCCGTCGCGGTAGGCCCAGGCGCTGGCCAGGCCGCCGGGGAAGAGGGCGACCGTGCTCGACGTGTTCGCCTGGACCGGAGGCACACCGGCCGCGATCAGCGCCGGCAGGCTGACGAAGGAGCCGCCGCCGGCCAGCGCATTCATCGCACCGGCCACGATTCCCGCGGAAAAGGTCAAGATCATCGCATTCATGCAAGGATCTTAGAGGCCGGGCGGCGCCTTCGCAATCTGGCAATTCCAGGGTCAGCCTTCGGAAAATCCGAAGGCTAATGGCCGCTGTGGCCTCCGCCGCGCTTGACGGTCGCCACCGGTTCATCCGGTGCCGCCGGCGTGGCCGGCGCCCGCACCGTCTCCGGCGGCGCCCCCGTCCACTCCCGCGCCACCGTGCCCGCCGGATGCCGGTACCAGCCCGGATCGCGGTAGTCGCCGCGGGCCAGGCCTTCGCGCACCTTGATCATGGTGAACATGCCGCCCATTTCGATCTCGCCGAAGGGACCTTTGCCATCCATCATCGGCAGCGTGTTCTCCGGCAGCGGCATGCGCATGCCGCCCATCGAGCCGCCTTTCTCGCCCATCACCATATAGCCGGGCACCAGGTCGTTGATCTTCCTGGCCACGCCGCGGTGGTCGACGCCGATCATGTTCGGCACCTGGTGGCCCATCGCGTTCATGGTGTGGTGGGATTTATGGCAGTGGAAGGCCCAGTCGCCGGGGGCGTCGGCATGGAACTCGATCGCGCGCATCTGGCCCACGCCGATGTCGACCGTGACTTCCGGCCAGCGCGCCGCCGGCGGAATCCAGCCGCCGTCCGTTCCGGTGATCTCGAAGCGGTGGCCGTGGATGTGGAAGGGGTGGTTGGTCATCGACAGGTTGCCGATACGGATGCGCACGCGGTCGTCGCGTCGAACCACCATGGCATCGGTGCCGGGGAAGGCGCGGCTGTTGATGGTCCAGATATTAAAGTCGAGCATGGTGTTCACGTTCGGCGTGTAGCCGCCCGGCTCGATGTCGTAGGCGTTCAGCAGGAACACGAAGTCGCGGTCCACCGCGTGCTGGCGCGGGTCCTTCGGATGCGTGACCCAGGAACCCATCATGCCCATCCCGATCTGCGCCATCTCGTCGGCGTGCGGGTGGTACATGAAGGTGCCRGCATAGCGCGCCACGAATTCATACACATAGGTCTTGCCCGGCGCGATGGCAGGCTGGCTCAGGCCCGCCACGCCGTCCATTCCGTTCGGCAGGAACTGGCCGTGCCAGTGGATGCTGGTCGCTTCCGGCAGTTTATTGGTGACGAAGATGCGCACGCGGTCGCCCTCGACCACTTCGATGGTCGGCCCCGGGCTCTGGCCGTTGTAGCCCCACAGATTCGCTTTCATGCCGGGTGCGATCTCGCGCACTACCGGCTCGGCTACCAGGTGGAACTCCTTGACGCCGTCCTTCATGCGCCAGGGCAGGGTCCAGCCGTTCAGGGTGACGACCGGGTTGTAGGGACGCCCGTTCGGCGGGCTAAGGGGCGGCGCGGTGCCGGCCGAACTCTGTTGCGGGGCTTCGGGGATGGCGGCGGCTGCGGCCTTGCTGACCAGCGATGCGCCGACCATGGCGGCGCCGGCGCCGCTGAGGAAATTCCTGCGGGATGTCATTCTGCGTGTTCCTTGACGTGATCCTTGTGATCCTTGTGATCCTGTTGTTCGAGCCGCATGCCGAGCGAGGCTTCGAGCGTCGCATGGGCGGTCCAGAACTCCTTCAATGCCTCGATATAGGCCGAGACCGCGTTCGCCTGTTCGCGCGAATCGACCAGCAGCTCGCGGGTCGACAGCAGCATGCCGTTGTAGCGCAACAGGACTTCCTTCGAGATCCGCTTGCGCAGCGGGATCACGGTATCGCGGTAATGCGCGGCGACGTCGTAGGCGCTGCGGTAGTCGAGATAGCTCTCGCGGGCTTCGCTGCGCGCCGTGACGGCGGCCTGGGCGACGCGGTTCACCGCCTGCATGTAGACGCCCTCGGCCCGCGCCACCCGTGCGCCGCCCCAGTCGAACAACGGCAGTTCCAGCGTGAGCTCGTAGCCGCGCGTGCTCGGTGCGCCGGTCGTGGTTTCGTTCACGAAGCCGAGGTCGAGCACGTTGACGAAGCGGGTCGTCCTGGTCAGCCCGAGATTGGCGGCGGTGGCCTCGGCATCCAGCCTCGCGGCCTGCACGTCGAGGCGCTGGGACAGGGCGAGGCGCTCGACGTCGTCCAGGCTGGCCGGCGCGGCGGGCAGTTCGGGCAGGTGCGCGGGCAGGCTGTACTGCGCGTCCTTGCCCCACAGGCCGAGCAGGCGGGTGAGCTTTTCGCGCGCCGCCACGGCCGTCTTGCCGGCGCGTGCCAGGGCGGCGCCGGTCTCGGCGTGGAAGAGCTGTTCGCGCGCCAGGTCGAGCTGGCTCATATTGCCCACCCTGGCCATGCGTCCGGCCAGTTCGGCGCTGGCCTCGGCCGCCGCATCGACCTGGCGCGCATACTCGAGCGCCTGGTTCGCCGCCACCGCCTCGACCCAGGCGATGCGGGTGTCGCGCGCATGCCGTTCGATCTCGCGCGCCACTTCCAGCTTGACCTGCTCGAAGCGCTGCGCCTCAAGGCGGGAGGCCAGCGGCAGGGTCAGCAGCCTGACCAGGCTGACGGTGAAGGTGCGCTCGATGGCGATATCGCCGGCGTTCGACACGTGCTTGAAGTCGAGCACCGGATTCGGCAGGCGGCCGGCCTGGGCCAGGTCGGCCTGGGCGATGCCGACCTTCCAGTAGCTCGCCTGTAGGCCGGGATTGGCCAGCACGGCCACCTTGACGGCATCGTCCATGCCGAGCGGCTTGCCCAGCATGGCCTGCACCGATTGCGCCAGTTCGCGGACGGCGGCATCGTCGCGCGCCAGGCGCGGTTCGGCCCCGATGTGGCTGCGCGCGGTGCCGGCCACGCTGCCGAAGCCGCCGTCCGGCGCCACCGTCGTGCAGCCGGCCAGGACGGCCAGCGCCAGCGGGGCGCCCAACAGTTTGAAACTCATGGTGTCTCCTTCGGCATCTTCATCTTGTCCATCTTGTCCATTTTGTCCATGCAGGGGCAGGATGCGCAGCAGGACATCTTGCCGTCGCCGGACTTGTTCCCGGAACCGCACTGCATGGCTTCGCCTTCCTTGCCGCCGGCCGGCTTGCACATTGCCGGCGCGGCGGGGTTCTGCATTCCCTGCATGCCCTGCATGGCCGCGTGGTCGTGCCCGCCGCCGTGGCCGCCCATGCCTTTCATGGTCAGCGACATCGAATTGGTGGCGGCCACGGCGTCGTTGGCGCGGGTCCAGTTGCGGTCCGGGCTGGTCTCGGGCGCCGCCTCGGGCTGGTGGYCTAGGACGGACTGGTATTGAGTGGCCGGCACGGCGGCCTGGGGATCGGCAGCGGCKGCCGCGGCCTGCCGGGCGTGAGCGTGGACGCCGGCCATGGCCAGCAGCAGGCAGGCGCAAGCGCGTGCCAGGGATGATTGGTGTTTCATGCGAACCTCGTCGAAATGCGTGATGACAGCCGTCGGCCCACAGGGCGACAGCGCGTGAAATCAGGCGACGAAGCTAGTGGGAGGCCGTTCGAGGAGGACCGGATCGACGCTCGGCAGGTGGCAGGCGCGGAAGGGAATCAGCATGGTGCTGGGTGGGGCCAGCGCCGGTGATGCGGGCAGGCTGGGCGCCATCGCGGCGCCCACGCAGCAGGCGGCGCAAGTGCCGCACTTGCCTTTTTCATGGCCGGCCACTGCCTTGTGGTCGTGATGCTGGCCATCCATCGACCCCTGCGCCAGCTGCTGGTGGCAGGGCGGCTGCTGCACCGGCGCGGCGGGCAGGCGCATGCTTGCCGAAGCGAATGCCTGGAAGGGCAGCGCCAGCAGCAGGTAACACACGAGCAGCAGTCGGAGGATGGATTTCACGCGGCCATTCTAGCACGCGTGCCTGGCACCGCGGTGCTGCACGGCTGACGTTGCGAGGCCATGGGCGTTCCGGATAAGGTGGTAGCATTGTGCCAACGCCATCGTCGACGGAGGCAACCCAATGAGTCCAGCGGCCCTGTCAGCCCATCGCCGCACGCAGCGCGCCCGATTCGAAATAGATATGCCGGATCGAGGGATACAGCGCCGTCACCGCGTTTTCCAGGCGCTCGATCGCCGCCTCCACTTCGTCGATCCGCATGCCGCGCCGGAACTGCACCGCGGCCGTCAGCAGCACCTCGTCCGGCCCCAGCTGCATGCTCTGCAGGGCGCTCACGCTCTCGATCGCCGGGTCCTGCTCGAACACGCCGCGCACCTTGCGGGTAGCGTCCGCGCCGATGCTTTCGCCGACCAGCAGCGCCCCGGTCTCGCGCGCCAGCGTGAAGGCGGCGCCTACCAGCAGCAGGCCGATCAGCACCGAGGCGGCCGGATCGAAGTAAGGCTTGTCGAAGACCTGGCCGAGCACGATGCCGAGGGCCGCGATGGCCAGGCCGATCAGGGCTGCCGAATCCTCGATGAAGACGGTGAACACGGAAGCGTCTTTACTCGCGCGCATGGTCTGCCACAGCGAGGTGCCGGGTTTCCTTCGCTTGTTGAGGGCCTTGCGCGAGACGTTCCAGCTATAGCCTTCGAACAGCGCCGAGACGCCCAGCACCACATAGTTCCAGGTCGGATCCCGCAGCGGTTCCGGATGGCGCAGCGCATCGATGCCGTGGTAGATCGAGAGCCCGCCGCCCAGCGAGAACACGGACAGGGCCACGATCAGGGCCCAGAAGTACAGCTCCTTGCCGTAGCCGAAGGGATGCTTGGCGTCGGGTGGCTTGGCGCTGTTGCGCTCGCCGATCAGCAGCAGCAGCTCGTTGCCTGTGTCCACCGCCGAGTGGATGCCTTCGGCCAGCATCGCCGCGCTGCCGGTGATGCCGGCCACGATGAACTTGCTGACGGCGATGCCGAGGTTGGCGGCGATGGCCGCGTAGATCACTTTCAGCGAGCCGCTTTTCTTTTCTTCTTCGTCCTGCCCGGTGCTCATGTCCTGGTCCTGTGCCTTGTATTTGCCTGGGGCCAGTGTAGCCAATCCGGCAGCATCGGCTTGCACGGCTGCATGCGCCCGCTGGAGGCAGGGGCATGAGCGTCCGTAACCTGCGCCAGCTGTTCGCACCGAAATCGGTGGCCCTGGTCGGCGCCACCGAGCGTCCCGGCAGCGTCGGCGCCACCATGCTGCGCAACCTGCGGGAGGGCGGCTTCAAGGGCACCCTGTACCCGGTCAATCCGAAGTACGAGAGCATCGCCGGCCTGCGCGCCTGGCCCGACGTGGCCAGCCTGCCCGCCGCGCCCGACCTCGCCATCGTCTGCACGCCGCCGCACACCGTGCCCGGCATCGTCAAGGCGCTGGGCGAACTCGGTACCCGCGCCGCCATCGTCATGAGCGCCGGCGTCGCGACCGGACGCGATGCCCGCGGACGCAGCCTGCGGCAGGCCATGCTGGACGCCGCCAATCCCTACCTGCTGCGCATCCTCGGCGCCAACAGCGCCGGCCTGCTGGCGCCGGGCATCGGCCTGAACGCCAGCATCGCCGCCGGCGGCGCGGCGCCCGGACGGATCGCCTTCGTCTCCGAATCCGGCGCCCTGATGACCGGGGTGCTGGACTGGGCGCGCACGCGCGGGATCGGCTTTTCCAGCTTCGTTTCGCTGGGCGAGTCGGCCGACGTCGACTTCGGCGACGTGCTGGACTACCTGGCCAGCGACCCCGGCACCAGCGCCATCCTGCTGCACATCGAGAGCCTGCGCTATGCACGCAAGTTCATGTCGGCGGCGCGGGCGGCGGCGCGCAGCAAGCCGACCGTGGTGCTGAAGGCCGGGCGCTCGCTGGAGGCGGCGAGCGCCGGCGCCTGCCTGTCCGGCGTGCTGGCGACCCCCGACGACGTCTACGGCGCCGCCATCCGCCGCGCCGGCATGCTGCGGGTGTACACCACCGAGCAGCTGTTCGCGGCGGTCGAGACCCTGGCGCGCGCCAAGCCCCTGTACGGCGACCGCCTCGCCATCATCGGCAACGGCGCCGGCCCGGTGGTGCTGGCCCTGGACGCGCTGCAGTACGGCGGCGGCCATGCCGCCGTGCTGTCGGAAGCCACGGTGGCCAGGCTGCGCGAGCTGGTGCCGGAATGGCGCGGCAGCGGTCCGCTGAACCTGCGCGGCGACGCCCCGCCCGAGCGCTACCGCGACGTCATCGAGGTGCTGCTGCACGATCCGGGCGCCAACGCGGTGCTGATGATCCATGCCCCGAACGCCGTGGTCGAGCCGGCCGACGTGGCGCGCGCGGTGGCGCCGCTGGCCAGGAGTTCATCGCGCAATGTGCTGGGCTGCTGGCTGGGCGTGCAGTCGGTGCTGGAGGCGCGCACCATCGCCGCCGACGCCGGCATGCCGGCCTACCGCACGCCCGAGGACGCGGTCAACGGCTTCCTGCAGATCGTGCACTACCGCGAGAGCCAGAACCTCTTGATGCAGGTGCCGGCCTCGGTCGGCGACGGCGATCCGGACCGCGAGCGCGCGCGCCGCCTGGTGCGCGAGTCGCTCGACAAGGGCCGCTACATGCTGGCCGACCCGGACACCAAGGCCATCCTCGCGGCCTACGGCATCCCGGTGGTGCCGACCCGCGCCGCCGCCACGCCCGTGGACGCGGTGCGCGCCGCCGGCGAGATCGGCTATCCGGTGGCGGTCAAGATCCTGTCGCCGGACGTGGCGCAGAAGAGCGACGTCGGCGGCGTCACCCTCGACCTCGACAGCGGCGAGGCGGTGCTGGCGGCGGCCGAACGGATGCGCCGGCGCCTGTCGGAGCTGCAGCCGGGCGCGCGCCTGGAAGGCTTCATCGTGCAGGCGATGGCGCGTAATCCGGAAGCCCACGAGCTGATCGTGGGCGCCGCCACCGACCCGGTGTTCGGTCCGGTGATCCTGTTCGGCCAGGGCGGCATGGCGGTGGAGGCGGCGGCCGACCACGCGGTGGCGCTGCCGCCGCTGAACACCGTGCTGGCCCAGGAACTGGTGGCGCGCACCCGGATCGCGCGCCTGCTCGAGGGCTACCGCAACCATCCGAAGGCGAACATGGAGGCGATCGAGGCGGTGCTGGTCCAGGTCTCGCGCCTGGTGGCCGACGTGCCGGAGATCGTGGAGCTCGACATCAACCCGCTGCTGGCCGACAGCCGCGGCGCGATGGTGCTGGATGCCCGCATGCGGATCGGCATGGCGGACCGCTCCGGCTCCACCCTCGACCGCCTGGCGATCCGCCCCTATCCGGCCGAGCTGGAAGAAGTCGTGCCATGGGATGGCGGCACCGTCCTGCTGCGCCCGATCCGCCCGGAGGACGGCCCGGCCCACGTCGAATTCTTCAATGCGCTGACGCCCGACGACGTCCGCTACCGCATGTTCGTGCGCGTGCGCGAGCTGCAGCCCGCCCAGCTGGCGCGCTTCACGCAGATCGACTACGACCGGGAGATGGCCTTCATCGCCACCCGTCCCGGTCCGGACGGGCATGACGAAACCCTGGGCGTGGGCAGGGTGGTGGCGGATCCGGACAATGTCAGCGCGGAGTTCGCGGTGACGGTGCGCTCCGACCTGAAGGGCAAGGGCCTGGGCCGCATGCTGATGGATAAGCTGATCGCCTACTGCCGCGCGCGCGGCACCCGCGAGATCGTCGGCGAGGCGCTGCCGCAGAATGCGCCGGTGATCGGGCTGGTGAAGAAGCTCGGCTTCACGGTGGGACCGGTGGACGAGGACGAGGGCGTGCGCAAGTTCTGGCTGGAGCTGCGATGAAAGGAGAAACCCGGATGAGGCGATACCTGTGCCTGCTGGCGGCCGCGCTGGCCCTGGCCAAGCCCTGTTGGGCGCAAACCGACGCGCCCCTGAAGGAGAGCCCGGGCGCTTTCGCGAAATCGGGCTACAGGACCGTGGCCGAAGCGCTGGCCGGGCTCAAGGCGCGGCCCGGCGCCATTGTCCAGGTGACGCAGCCGGACGGCTGGACCGTCATCACCCTGCCCGAACCCGAGTATGAACTGTGGTCCTTCACGCCGCCCGGCCACTACGCGTACCCGGCCGCGGTCCGGCGCGCCATCAAGCAGGCCGACGGCCGGGTCTATGTCGAGATGAGCGCGCTGTGCGAGGCCGACAAGGCGCCCTGCGACCGGCTGGTGCGCGAGTTCCAGCAGCTCAACCAGAAAATGCGCGAGGATATCCAGCGCTCGACCGGCCAGGTCGGTGGCAGGTGATCAGCGCGCCTGCGCCCGCGCCGCATCCACCCGCCTGAACAGCTCCGCATTCAGCTTGCGCGAGTGGCCCGGCATGTGCTTGCGGGTGCGCTCGATTTCCTCCAGTTCCGGCTCCGCCACCTGGGGCTTGCCATTGGCGAGCGCCCAGATCGCCAGTTCGGCGCGCGCTTCCAGGCTGCCGAAGCGGTGGGCGGCGGCGGCGAATTGCGCGCCCGCTTCATCCTGGCGGCCGGCGGCGGCATAGGCCTGGCCCAGCAGGATGCCGACCTGTTCGGTGCGGAAGCCCGGCTGCTCGGCCGCCAGCGCTTCCAGCAGGGCGATGCTGCCCTGCACATTGCCGCCGGCCAGGCGGGCGCGGGCGGCGCCCAGGCGCAGTTCGGCGTCGCGTGCAAAGGGGCCCTGCAGGCAGGCGTCGTACTGCTCGGAGGCCTTGGCCGCCTGGCCGGTTTCCAGCAGGGCCTGCGCCAGGCGCATCTGGTTGTGCGCGGTCGGGGTCAGCTCGAAGGCGCGCTGGGCGTCGCGCACCTCGCGGCCCGGATCCAGGCTGGCCTGCAGGGCGCGGCCGGCGCGCGCCGCCGACTGGTCGAAGCGCGAGGAGGGCAGGAACACGGCGAAGAAATACACGATGCTGCCCAGCAGGGGGAAGAGGAAGAGCACGAGCAGCCAGTACATCTCGCGATGATTCCGTACCGCGTGGATCGCGAAGAAGATGGCGACGATGATGTGGATGCCGATTCCAAAGATTTGCATGGCTGAGCAATTTGTTGACGAGGTCGATAGGATAGCCGAAGTCGGGCCCGGATCCTCAGCGGCTCAGCTCCGACATGATCTTCTCGGCCAGGAAGTCGCAGGGCGGACGCTTCGATGTCGTGCTGCGCGCCAGGATCAGCTCGAGCGGGTCGATTTCCGGCAGCCCCTGGGCCTGGCCGAGCAGGCTCAAATGCGCCGGTACCGCGCAGCGCGCCAGCGGCGCCACCGCCAGTCCCGCCTCGACCATGCTGAGCAGGCCCATGAGGCTGGGGCTCTCGTAGGAAGTGCGGTAGGGGATCTTCGCCCGCTCCAGGCTGCGGACCGCGTTCTCGCGCGCCACGCTGCCGGGCAGGAAGACGGCGATCGGCAGCGGATCCTCCTTCCAGATCTCGCGCGCGCCGGGCGAGGCCGCCCACACCATCGGCTCGTAGCGGATGAATTTTCCGGACAGGCCTTTGACGCGCGTGGCGCAGACCAGGTCGACCGAGCCGTCCTTCACCATCGGCGCCAGCGCCACGCTGGGCAGGCCCACCACCTGGATCTGCACCTTCGGATAGGTGGCGGAGAACTTCTTGAGGATGGACGGCAGCAGCGAGGACGCGTAGTCGTCGGGCACGCCGATGACGACGCGGCCCGTGATGTCCGGCCTTACGACCGCGGCCCAGGCTTCGTCGCGCAGGGCCAGCATGCGCCGCGCGAAGCTCAGCAGGACCTCGCCGTCCTGGGTCGGCGTGACGCTGCGCGGCCCGCGCACGAACAGCGGCTTGCCGATCGCCGTCTCCAGCGAGCGGATCTGCATGCTCACCGCCGATTGCGAGCGGTGCACGACTTCCGCCGCGCGGCTGATGTTGCCGGTATCGGCCACCGCCACCATCATGGTGAGTACGTCGAGGTCGAGTGTTTTCATCGCTATCAGAAAAATTGATCGTTACGATCAGTATTATGCGATTTTCTTGGACTGTCGTGTGGTGCATAGTACTGGAAAGGAGTTAGACCATGAACGCACGAACCGACCTGCCCAGCCTTTCCATCCCCGAGGTGTACTTCGCCACCCTCCGCTCCGGCATCCGCATGCCCTATGTGGCGAGCGGTTCCGGAGAGCCGCTGCTGTTCGTGCACGGATCGCTGTGCGACTACCGCTACTGGAATGCCCAGACGGCGGTGCTGGCCAAGGACTTCCTCAGCGTGTCCGTCAGCCTGAGCCACTACTGGCCGGCCAACGTCGACGCTGACGACAACGAAGGCGAATTCGGCTGGCGCCGGCATGTGGCGGAAGTCGCCGAGTTCATCGCGGGCATGAATCTCGGCCCGGTCCACCTGGTCGGCCATTCGCGCGGCGGCTGCGTCGCCTTCCACCTGGCGCGCGAGTATCCGCAACTGGTGAAGACGCTGACGCTTGCCGATCCGGGCGGTCCCTTGCAAATCGAGGGCAAGCCCGAGGCGGCGATGCCGCCGGCGACCCTGCAGCTGCGAGAGAAGGTCGCGGACCTGGTCAACCATGGCGAGATCGAGGCCGGCCTGGAGATGTTCGTGGATTCGGTCAGCATGCCCGGCATCTGGCGCCGGAGTTCATCGAACTTCCGCACCATGGCGGCCGACAACGCGTCGACCCTGCCGAAGCAGTTCCGCGACCCCTTGCCCGCCTATACGCGCGCCGAAGCGGGCGAGCTGCGATGCAGAACCCTCTTGATCGCCGGAGAACGCAGCCCGCGCATGTACCGCGATAACGTGGACAGCCTCGTCGAGTGGATCCCGCAGGCGGAAAAGCAGAGCATCGCCGGCGCCTCGCATGGGATGAACGTGACGCATCCGGCGTCCTTCAATCGCCTGATCCGCGCATTCGCCAGCGCCTAAACAATGGTGGGCACGCGGACCGACAACGATAGGCCTAGTCCAGCCACGGATGCGCCGCCAGCCAGCGTCCCAGCTCGTTGTCGTTCGCGCACTGCAGCTTGCTGAAGATGTTGGCGCGGTGGGTCTCCACCGAGCGCGGGCCGCAGGGCGGCACCAGGATGCGGGCGATCTCCTTGTTCGGCTGGCCCAGTCCCACCAGGCGCGCCACCTCGCGTTCGCGCGGCGTCAGCTCCGCCCACATGCGCAGCGCCTGGGCGCGGGCCCTGGCCTGGGCGATGGCGGCCGGCAGCTTCTCCAATAGCTGCTGGGTGTCCGGCTTCTCCACCCAGTCGTAGGCGCCGCGCCGGACCGCTTCCAGCGCGGTCGGGATGTCGCCGTGGGCGGACAGGAACAGGGTCACCAGCGGGCTGTGTTCGGCGAGCAGGCGCTCGAACACGGCCAGTCCGCTCATCCCCGTCATGCGCAGGTCGAGGATCACGCAGCCGGGCTGGCGCATGTCGACGGCGTCGAGGAAGGCTTCGCCGGACTCGAAGGCCTGCACCGCCAGTCCCTGGGAAAACAGCAGCAGGAGCAGGGAACGGCGCAGGGCTTCGTCGTCGTCGACGACGTAGAGCGTGAGAGGCATGTCTTTCATGATACGGTGGGCAGCGTGAAGGAAAAGGCGGCGCCGCCGCCGGGCCGGTTTTCGACGGTCATGGAACCGCCGTGGGCTTCGACGATGGTGCGGCAGATGTTCAGGCCGAGGCCGAGACCGTCGGCGCGGGTGGTGAAGAAGGGCGCGAACACCTGTTCGAGCTGTTCGGGCGGGATCCCCGGCCCGCGGTCGGCGACGGTGATGCGCAGGAGCGGGCCCTCGCGCCGGCAGCCCAGCTCGATGCTGCGGCGCGCGGGCGGGGGGCGTTGCGGCTGCTCCTGCATCGCGTGCAGGGCATTGTGGACCAGGTTGACCAGCACCTGCTCGAGCAGCACCCGGTCGCCGCGCAGCGGGGCGTCGGCGTCTTCCAGCATCAGGCGAAGGCTGACGCCATCGCGCTGCAGCTCGGGCCTGAGCAGGATCTCCGCGTGGGCGATGACGCTCTCCATGGTCAGGATCTCGTAATGCGCCCGCTGCGGATTGATGAAGGCGCGCACCCGCTTGACGATTTCGCTGGCGCGCTTCGACTGGCCGACGATCTCGTCGAGCGCGCCGGCCAGCATCTCCTTCGATGAGTGCTGGGCGGCGAGCGCACGCGCCGCGGCGGCGAAATTCGACAGCGCCATCAGCGGCTGGTTGAGTTCATGCGCCAGCGTGGACGCCATCTCGCCGACGCTCGCCAGGCGCGCGCTGCGCTGCAGGCGCAGTTCCTGGTCGCGCTGGCGGGCTTCGGTCTGCTTCTGGGCGGTGATGTCGACCACGGAGCTCATCCAGCCGCGGTGCACGCCCTGGGCGTCGACCAGCGGGGCGGTGTAGACCATGGTGATCACGTCGTGGCCATCCTTGTGGCGGATGCGCGATTCGAAGCCGTGCGGCGCGGCGCGTCCCTGCAGCGCCTCGTCGCTGTCGCTGGCGTGCTTTTCCAGGTCGTCCGGGTGCCAGTAGGGGTAGGGCGGGCGGCGTCCCAGCAGTTCCCCGGCGCTGTAGCCGACCATCGCGCACAGCGCCGGATTCACGTAGATGATCTTGCCCTCCGGGTCGCGCGCCCGCATGCCGACCAGCAGCGAGTCCTCCATCGCCTTGCGGAAGGCGTGGGCTTCTTCAAGGTCGCGGGTGCGCTCCTCGACCCGGTGCTCCAGCTCGAGCCTGGCCGAACGCTGCTCGACGAAGCGCCTTTCGCGCAGGCGCCAGTACAGGAGGCCGAGCAGCAGCAGGGCGACGGCCAGGGCGCTGAGCGCGAGCGCACCCTGGCGCGCCTGCGTCACTTCCTTCATGTCGGTGGTGACGGTAAGGGTCCAGCCGAGTTCCGGCAGCGGGGTGTCGAGCGCGAGCAGCTTCACACGGCGTCCCTGGACGCTGGTGCGCAGGACGAAGCCGGGCGTGTCGGGCCGCGGCTCGATCTTCCATGGCAGCGCATCGAAGCGCGCGCGGCCGCCGTACTGGCCGTGTTCCGTCACCCAGCGCGTATCTGGAGCGGACAGCGGCCGGATGCTGCGGAACAGCCAGTCCGGCACGGCGCTGAGGAAGACGATGCCGCGGCTGTCCCTGAGTACCACCGGATCGGCGCCGCGCATCCAGGCGGCCTGCAACGGCTCCAGGCTGATCTTGACCACCATGACGCCGGTCACCGCGCCCTGCGCCAGCACCGGTTCGGCGATGAAGAGGCCGGACTGGCCGGTGGTGAGGCCGAGGCCGTAAAACAGGCCGCGCCGGCCCTGCACGGCGTCCTCGAAATAGGGGCGCCGGCGGTAGGACTCGCCGACGAAGCTGGACGGCAGGTTCCAGTTGCTGGCGGCCAGCGTCAGTCCTTCGCGGTCGACCAGGTAGAGGGCGGCGGCGCCGGTGGTGGATTGCAGGTCGGCGAAGTAATCGTTGACGCGCGCCCGCAGGGCCGCGTCGCGCGGGGTGCGCAGCAGCTGCTGCACGTCCGGATGGCGGGCGGCGGCATGCGGGAGGAAGTTGTGCTTTTCGACCAGGCCGCGCAGGCCCAGGGCGTTGGCGGCGGCGGCCTGGCGCAGGGCTTCGGTCTTGGACTGCAGCTCGTGCTGTTCGGCCAGGCTGCCCGAGACCACGATCAGGATCAGGGCGAGCGCGGCGGCGAGCAGCCTGCGCCAGTGGCGTGTGATGGACATCGTCGAACGATAGCAGTTGCGGCCGGGCTTTGGAATGCTTCTCCGTAGTTTTACGGAGGAGGGGGCGCCGGGATTGCGGATGCGTGCGCCGCCGGCGGCCGCGATAGTGGAGCCCTTGTAAAAGGAGACAACAATGAACACTGTCACAACAAAGACGGCCCTCGAYGGCCGCAGCGATGCCGCCGAGCGCATCTCCGGCAAGCGCCTCCGCGCCATCTTCGTCGGTTCGGCCGGCAACCTGGTCGAGTGGTTCGACTTCTACTGCTACTCCGCCTTCGCCCTTTATTTCGCCAGTTCCTTCTTCCCGAAGCAGGACCCGACCGCGCAGATGATGTCGACGGCGGGCATCTTCGCCCTCGGCTTCTTCGTGCGTCCGATCGGCGGCATCCTGTTCGGCCACATCGGCGACCGTCTCGGCCGCAAGAAAGCGCTCATGACTTCGGTGCTGCTGATGTGCTTCGGCTCGCTGCTGATCGCCTGCGCACCCACCTATGCGACGGCCGGCATCCTGTCGCCCTGCATCCTGCTGCTGGCGCGCCTGCTGCAGGGCCTGAGCCTGGGCGGCGAGTACGGCGCCAGCGCCACCTATCTGTCTGAAATGGCGGACTCCAGGCACCGCGGCTTCTACAGCAGCTTCCAGTACGTGACCCTGATCGGCGGCCAGTTGCTGGCCCTGCTGCTCCTGCTGGTGCTGCAGCGTTACCTGCTCGACGCCGAGCAGCTGCGCGCCTGGGGCTGGCGCATCCCCTTCCTCGCCGGCGCCTGCCTGGCCCTGCTGGCCCTGCGCATGCGTCACGACATGCCGGAGACCGCGTCCTTCGAAGCCGCGCGCAAGAAATCCAAGGCCATGGGCGGCCTGAAGCAGCTGGCCCAGCATCCGCGCGAAGTCCTGCTGGTGGTCGGCCTGACCATGGGCGGCACCCTGGCCTTCTACGTCTACACCACCTATATGCAGAAATTCCTGCGCCTGTCGGTGGGCCTGACGGATGCGCAGACCACCGCCGTCTCGGCCGCCTCTCTGCTGTTCGCGATGTGCCTGCAGCCGCTCTACGGCGCGCTGTCGGACCGCATCGGCCGCCGTCCACTGCTGGTGGGCTTCGCCCTGCTCGGCACCCTGTTCACGGTGCCGCTGCTGACCGCCATCCGCAACGCCAGCGGCCCGTGGGAAGCCTTCATCCTGATCGCCTGCGCCTGGATCATCGTGACCGGCTACACCTCGATCAACGCCCTGGTGAAGGCCG
Source organism: Massilia sp. 05N420 (assembly GCF_056397205.1). Lineage (NCBI taxonomy): Bacteria > Pseudomonadati > Pseudomonadota > Betaproteobacteria > Burkholderiales > Oxalobacteraceae > Massilia > Massilia sp. 05N420. The sequence goes on along the minus strand of NZ_JBFTMX010000007.1, from coordinate 98,840 downwards.
AGCTGTTCCCGGCCACCATCCGCGCCACCGGCGTCGGCGTGCCGTATGCCTTCGCGGTATCGGTGTTCGGCGGCACCGCCGAGTACCTGGCCCTGTGGTTCAAGTCGGAGCAGATGGAAAGCGGTTTCTACTGGTACGCCACCGCCGTCATCGCCTGCACCCTGGTGGTCTGCTTCTTCATGCGCGACACGGCCGCGCATTCGAAGATCGACGCCGAGACCCGCGGCCAGTAATCTTCCAGGCGCCGCCCATCAGCGGCGCGCATCAACGCCGCGCATCAGCGGCGGAAACGCACATCTTCCTGCACGACCGGCGCATCGCCCTTGGCCGAAGCGCCATGCTTCGGCTTCTTCGGCTTCTTCGGTTTCTTGACGATCTGGCCGCCGGCATCCGTCTCCGGCACCCGGTGGTCGGGGGAGAAGCCGGGTTCCTCGCGGCGCTCGAGCGTCTGCCTGGTCAGCTGCTCGATCGCCGCCAGCTGCTGCACCTCGTCGGCACACACCAGTGACACCGCCTCGCCCGAGGCGCCGGCGCGGCCCGTGCGGCCGCTGCGGTGGACGTAATCCTCGGCCACGATCGGCAGGTCGACGTTCACCACCACCGGCAGTTCGTCGATGTCGATGCCGCGCGCGGCGACGTCCGTCGCCACCAGGATCTTCACCTCGCCGGCCTTGAAACGCTCCAGCGCACGCAGGCGCGCCGGTTGCGGCTTGTCGCCGTGGATCGAGTCGGCACTGAAGCCCTTTGCCTCCAGCAGCTCGACCAGCTGGTCGACGCCCTTGCGGGTCTTGACGAACACCAGGGCTTGCGGCCAGGCGTGGCGCTTCAGCAGATGCAGGAAGAGCTCGGGCTTCCTCTTCTTGTCGACCGGGACGATCCATTGGCGGATCGCCTTGACCGTCGTGTTGCGCGGGCTGGCTTCGATGCTGACCGGATCGCGCAGCAGTTTCGTGGCGAGGGCGCGGATCGGATCGGAGAAGGTGGCCGAGAACAGCAGGGTCTGGCGGCGCTTGGGCAGCAGGGCCAGCAGCTGGTCGATGTCGCGCGAAAAGCCGAGATCCAGCATGCGGTCGGCCTCGTCCAGCACCAGGGCCTGCACCTGGTTGAAGCGCAGGGCGTTCTGGCGCTGCAGGTCGAGCAGGCGGCCCGGCGTGGCCACCAGCAGGTCGACGCCCTTGCGCAGGCGCATCATCTGCGGATTGATGCTGACGCCGCCGTAGGCGACCATGGTCCGCAGAGGCAAGCCTTCGCCATACGCGCGCACGCTCTGGTGGACCTGTTCGGCCAGTTCGCGGGTCGGCACCAGCACCAGGGCTCTTGCCGAGTTGCTGTTCACCTGCATGCCGTCCATGACCAGGCGCTGCAGCAGGGGCAGGGCGAAGCCGGCGGTCTTGCCGGTGCCGGTCTGGGCGGCGGCCATCACGTCGCGGCCGGCCAGCACGGCGGGAATCGCCTGCGACTGGACCGGGGTCGGCGAATTGTACGAAAGGGCGGACAGGGTGCGGACGATCTGGTCGATCAGGCCGAGCGAAGCGAACGACATATTGTTCTTGGTGGTAAGGGAAAAGGCCACAGTGTACCGTGCCGCCGGGGAGGGCGGCAGGAAAGGACGGCGGATGGCCGGCTCAGGCCGAGACCCGGACGGTGTCCGACAGGTCGACGGTCGGCTTGACCGGGTCGCGGCGGTCCTGGCAGGCGACCGCCATCAGGCAGACCAGGAGTACCAGGCTCCAGCGCAGCGGGTGATTACGCATAATGCCCCCTTCACCTTCATGCGGGCATCCTAGCGCGCTGCGGCCGCGAGCGGCGCTCCGCTGAAACGGTCAGAAGCGGTAGTTGACGCTGGCGCGCACGACTGGATAGACCTTGAAGCCGTCGACGTCATCCTTCAGGCGCAGGCGCTCGGCGGCGACGTCCCTGGCGACGAGGGTGCAGATGGCGGCCAGGCTGGAGCAGCCCCAGTTGCCCAGGGTGACGTTAGGATTGCCCTGGAAGAAGGCGCCGAGGTCGGCGTTGAAGCTCCAGTGGCTGCCGTTGCCGGCGGCGAGCGCATTGCCCCAGCCGATGCCAAGGTAGGGCGCGGCCTTGCGGTACTCGATGCGGCCCTTGACGATGCCGATGTCGGCCGCGGAATAGCTGTTGCCGTTCAGCGAATAGGCGCCGAACTGGTCGGTCCGGGCGGTGGCGTCGAAGCGGTTGCCGTTGTACACCAGGCCGCCGGTCAGGTGGAAGGGGCTGCCGTCGCGCACATACCAGTCGAACAGGATGTCGAAGGTCTGCAGCTTGCCCTTGATCGCGTAGTCGACCTGGTTGGTGGTCCGGTCGAAGTCGTGCTGGAAGTAATTGGCACCGAAGCGGCCGTTCAGGTTGGACTCCATCGGGACGACCAGGTGGAAACCGGCGCCGGTGGTGCCGAGGTCGGCGGTGATGCCGACCTGCGCCTGGGCCGCGCCGGCGAACAGGAGGGCGCCTGCCAGGGGAGCGTATTTCAGGAACATTGCTTACTCTCAGGAATCGAAATTGGAAAGCGGCATTGTATCGGTAACGGATGTAAGCAGGTGTTGCAACCGACTGAAACGCAACATTTCGTTTGATAAACTGGACACATTCCTAAAACAGAGAGAGGTGAACATGAAATCCATCATCTTCGGCGTGGCGCTGTGCGCCGCCGCTTTCCCGGCTCTGGCCCAGACCAATGTCAGCATCAGCGTCGGCCAGCCCGGCTTCTACGGCCGCGTCGACCTCGGCGACTTCGCGCCCCAGCCGGTGCTGTACGCGCCGCAGCCGGTGATCATCCGCCAGGTGCCGCACTACGTCGCCGAGCCGGTCTACCTGCGCGTGCCGCCGGGCCACCGCAAGCACTGGGCCAAGTTCTGCGGCCGCTACGACGCCTGCGGCCGTCCGGTCCTGTTCGTGCGTGACGAGTGGTACACCAACACCTATGTGCCGCGCTACCGCGAGCACTACCGCGGCGGTGGCTATCGCCAGCCGGTGCGCGTGGTCGAGCGCGTCGAGTACCGTGATGTCGATCGCGGTCACGGCGGCGGCCGCTGGGAAGAGCACGGCCGCGGCCACGGCGAGGGCCACGGCGAGGGCCACGGACGCGGTCACGGCGAAGGTCGCGGTGAAGGCCGCGGCCACGGCGAAGGCCACGGCCACGGCCGCGGTCACGACTGACGAACTCATCGTCAGTACGCGCTCGCCAGCGCCGATTCCGTCCGCGTAGTAAACTGCCCTTGTCAGCCCGACAAGCTCGGGTGCTACGAGGGAGGCAGTTTTGCACAGCGAGATCGTGATCGTGGGAGGTGGCGCGGGCGGGCTGGAGCTGGCCTGCAAACTGGGGCGCAAGCTGGGTCCGACGAAGGTGATGCTGGTGGACAGCCGGCTCTACCATGTCTGGAAGCCCTCGCTGCACGAGGTGGCGGCCGGCACCCTGGACATCCACCAGGAGGGCCTGTCCTACCAGATGCTGGCCCACGACCGCGGCTTCACCTTCGTCTACGGCGCCATGACGGCGCTCGATTCCGCCCGCAAGACCATCGGCGTGGGGCCGGTCACCGCCGCCAGCGATGGCGAAGTGATCTTCCCGGCGCGCACCATTTCCTACCAATCGCTGGTGATTGCCGTGGGCAGCACCTCCAACTATTTCGGCGTGCCCGGCGCGCGCGAGCACACGATTTCCCTGAACGCCACCGAAGACGCCGAGCGCTTCCGCCTGCGCCTGCTACGCCTGCTCGCCCAGGCTGCCGAGGCGAAGGGGGAGGGCGGGGCGAACCCGGCCGTGGCGGTCGCCAAGGCGGTCGGTTCCGGCACCTTCGCGTCCGGCGTGGCGGCGGCGGACGCGGGCGGAGCCGCTGCGCAGGCGGCCACTGCCGAAACCGCACTGAGCGGGAATGGCGGCGCCAGCATCGTGGCGGACACCGGCATGGTGCCGCGCCGGCCCGCCAGCGGTCTGGACATCGTGATCATCGGCGGCGGCGCCACCGGGGTGGAACTGGCCGCCGAGCTGCGCGAGGCCTCCGGCGCCTACGCGGCCTACGGCTTCAACCGCCTGCAGGTGCAGCGCGACGTGCGCATCACCCTGCTGGAAGGCGCGCCGCGCATCCTGGCGCCGCTGCCGGAGCGGGTGTCGGCCTCGGCCACCCGCCTGCTCGACGAGCGCACGATCCGCGTGGTCACGAACTGCCGGGTGACGCAGATCGACGCCCACCAGGTCATCGACAAGGACGGCAACGTCTATCCCTCCGACATCTGCGTATGGGCCGCGGGGATCCGTGCGCCGGAATTCCTGGGCTCGCTGGGCCTGCCGGTCACCAAGGGCGGCGCGATCGAGGTCGACGACCACCTGCGCGTCAAGGGCGTGGCAGGAGTGTATGCTCTGGGCGACTGCGCCGCCTGCACGGACGGCAGCGGCAAGCCGGTGCCGCCGCGCGCCCAGGCAGCCCACCAGCAGGCCGATTACCTGTTGAAGGACTTCGTGAACATGGCCTCCGGCCAGCCGCCGCAGAAGAGCCCCTATGTCTACAAGGATTACGGCTCGCTGGTCTCGATCGGCCACCGGACCACGGTCGGCAACCTGATGGGTTCGCTGCGCGCAAGCTGGTTCGTGGAGGGATTTTTGGCGCGCATCATGTATTTGAGTTTGCACCTGATGCATCACCAGGCGATTCTCGGGTCGATGCGGACGGGAGTGCTGGCGGTTGCGCGGTTTTTGATTCGGCGGACGACGCCGATCGTCAAGCTGCACTGAAGATCGGCCCGCTGCCGGCGTTGATCAGCTTTTCGGCAGAATCATCGTCAGCATCGCCCCACCTTCCGGCCCCTGCCCGAGCGTCAGCGTCCCGCCCAGCAGCCGCGCACGCTCGCGCAGTAAACGCAGCCCATGGCAGCTCAGCGGATTGGACGCATCCGGTGCCGGTCCGACGCCGTTGTCGCGCACCGTCAGCATGGCCTGGTCGCCGTCGTCGTCCAGGATCACTTCGACTTCGGTGGCCTGGGCGTGGGTGGCGACGTTGCGCAAGCCTTCCTCGGCGCAGCGCAGCAGGGTCACGCCCTGGGGGCGCGAATACTCGGGATCTTCGTCGGGCAGGCTGGCGCGCGCCTTGATGCCGTTGTCCTGGCCCCATTCCGCGACCAGTTCGGCAATCGCAGCCTTGGGGCCGAGGAACTCGAGCTTGTCGTTCCACAGCGCCAGCTGCATCTTGCGGTTGGTCTCGATGATGTTGTTGAGCAACTGCTTCATCTGCGCGGCACGGTCGCGCTGCGGCTGTTCCTTGAGATGCGAGGACAGCAAGCCGAGGTGCATGGTCAGCGCCGTCATCGACGAGCCCAGGCTGTCATGCAGGCGGCGTGCAAGCTGGCGTCGTTCCTCGTCCCAGCACGCGGTGAGATGCCCGAGCAGCTCGGTAAGGTCCGCGACGCGCAAGTCCTGATCGCCATCCCGGGATTGAAAAGGTGGCTGAGGTGCCGAAGCTTTCATAAAGCAACCAATTAATGTTTCCCAAAATGATACAACAGCTTGGCCGCCAGCGGCGCGCAAGAATGCCAGTGTGTGTTTCCGTACAGTCCGATCGAACCGCCTGCGCGAAGCTGTTGCTACTGGCTGTACGGCAGCCTTCCATCATGAGGGGAACACAATGAGCAACAAATCGAATGCCACCACGAATTCCGCTGCGAAAAACGCCGCGATCCATGCCGCCAACCTCACCGGCCAGGACGCCATCGCCCTGCTGGTAGCCGACCACCGTGAAGTGTCCGACATGTTCAAGCAGTACGAAGAACTGGGCGACCGCGCCAAGGCCAGCAAGCAGAAGCTGACCGAGAAAATCTGCAATGCCCTGATCGCCCATACCCAGATCGAGGAAGAGATCTTCTATCCGGCCGTGCGCGAACAGATCAAGGATTCCGAGGACATGATCGACGAGGCCGTGGTCGAGCACCAGGCCGCCAAAGACCTGATCAAGCAGCTCAAGGAAATGGATCCTGACGAAGACCTGTACGACGCCAAGGTCAAGGTGCTGGGCGAAGAAATCGAGCACCACGTCAAGGAAGAGGAAGAGGAAATGTTCAAGCAGGCCAAGAAGAGCGGCCTCGACCTGATGGCGCTGGGCCAGGAAATGGCGCAGCGCAAGCAGGAAATCCTGTCGACCCTGTAGTCCAAAGCGCTGAACAAGGCCCTCAGGGCAAGACGATGCCACGCCGCCATGAGGGTTTTGTGCGGCGCTTTTATGCGTTGGCCGGGACCGTATCGCCCTGGCTCGCCGGCTCCGCCAGCCGCGCCAGCAGGGTGGCGAAATCGACCGGCTTGACCATGTGCAGGTCGAAGCCCGCCTCCAGCACGCGGCGCTGGTCTTCGGCCAGGCCGTAGCCGGTCAGGGCGATCAGGCGGATGCCGTGGGTGGCGGCATCCTTGCGCAGGCGGCGCGCCACCTCGTAGCCGTCGATGCCCGGCAGGCCGATGTCCACCAGGGCCACGTCGGGCAGCTCGGCGCCGGCCAGGCTCACGCCCTCCAGGCCGTCGCGCGCCTGCAGTACCGGGTAGCCGTAGGAACCCAGCATGGTCGCCATCATCTCGCGGCCGTCGTCATTGTCTTCGATCAGCAGAACGGTCGGCTTGTCGCTCACCGCCACCGTGCCGGCGGGCGGGTCCTCGGCCTGCTCCGGCTCGCTGCGCGGCAGGCGGATCTCGAACGTGGAGCCGGCGCCGGCGCCGGTACTGGCGGCGCTCACGCTGCCGCCATGCAGCTCGACCAGGCGGCGCACCAGCGACAGGCCGATCCCCAGCCCGCCCTGCGAGCGGTCGATCGAGATCGATCCCTGCACGAAGACGTCGAACACGTGCGGCAGCAGGTCCGGCGGAATGCCGACCCCGGAATCGCTCACCGTCAGCACCACTTCACCGTCCACCGTGTCGATGGCGATCCCGATGCTGCCGCCGCTGGGCGTGTATTTCAGCGCGTTGTCGATCAGGTTGGTGGCGATCTGCTCGAGCCGGGTCGGGTCGCCTTCGACCCAGCCGCCGCCGAGCCGGACGTCGAGCTGGTAGCCCGCGGTGCGGCCGGTGGCGCGGAAGGTGTCCAGGCAGCCCGACACCAGCGGGCCGAGGTCGATACGCTTTTTCGACAGCAGGATCTTGCCGGACATCGCACGCGACAGGTCGAGCAGGTCGTCGACGATGCGCGACAGGTGCTGGGTCTGGCGCTGGATGATCAGGCGCGCGCGCCCGCTCGACTCGGCGGCGGCGCCCGGCATGCTGAGCAGGGAAGAGGCGCTGCTGATGGCGGACAGCGGATTGCGCAGCTCATGGCCCAGCATCGCCAGGAATTCGTCCTTGGCGCTGCTCTTGCGTTCGGCGGCGCGCCGCTCTTCCATTTCGCGCACCAGGCGCTTGTTGGTGGCGGTCAGCTCGGTGGTTCGCTGGGACAGTTTTTCGGCCTGGCGCTTGAGCTGTTCGTTCTTGGTGGCCAGCGCCACGAACACCTGCACCTTGGCGCGCAGCACCTGCGGAATCACCGGGGTGAACAGGAAATCGGCGGCGCCGCGCTGGTAAGCCTTCAGGCGGTCGATCTCGTCGGCCAGGAAGGCGGTGACGAAGATGATCGGGATGTCGGCCGAACGGGGCCGCTGGTGGATCGCTTCCGCGGTCTCGAAGCCGTCCATGCCGGGCATGTTCACGTCCAGCAGGATGACGGCGAAGTCGTGGCGCAGCACCTCGCGCAGGGCATCCTGGCCCGACCGGGCCGACATTACTTCGTAGTTACTTTCCTCGGCCCATAGTTCGAGCAGGCTGGTCAGCGCCAACAGGCTAGCGGCATCGTCGTTGACGACGAGGATCTTCGGCTTTTCGGAGTTCGGCACGGCAGTCGGACTGGTGTCAATGCGTTGTATTCACAAACGTGGCAAAGGATAGCAGAGGATGCCCCATTGCAAAATAAATTCGCAATATTTGTTGCAATTAGTCATGATACCACGCAAAGAAAAAGGCAAAAAACTCAATCGTGCGCACCCCGGCAACACGGTTCGCTGCCGCACATACGCAGCGCGGAAGCCTGTGAGATAGTGGAAACGTGTCTGGTTCAACCGTGTCAATGGAAGACAGGCGCCAACTTGAAAGGACAGACATGAATATTCAAATCATCGTAAATGACACCCACCACGACAAATGTTTCCGCGAACTGGTCGACCAGCCGGTCACGGCCCTGCGCGGCATGACCCAGCAACAGGCCGACGCCCTGCGCGATGCGTTCGGCATCAACACCATCGCCGAACTGGCCGAACTGAAGGCCGTCAAGTGGGCCCGTGCGATCCGCACCATGGCCTCGGCCGAAGCCGAGCCGAGCGGCGAGAAAGCCAAGGAAACCCTGATTGACGATGCCGTCGAGATGACCTTCCCGGCCAGCGACCCGGTGTCCATCCAATCCAGTATCACCCGCATCGAAGTGGCGCCGGACAAGGTCGATGCCAGCTCGGACCACCAGGGTGCGGCCGCCATCGAGGCGCATAACCGTGAAACCATCGGCAAGCCTGCACTGGGGCCGGGCGGCGAGAAGACGGCCGGCGCGGCCTGATCCAATTGCTCAATTGAGCGGGCGCAGCTGGTGACGGCTGCGCCTTTTTTATGCCCGTCATTCCCGCTTTCGTGGGAAGTCATTTCCGGCAGTGACGGTGCCTGTTCAGGCCGTGGCTCAACGATGCTGCGCCAACTCCTGCGAAGCCGGTGCGGGCGCCGGCACCGCCGGCTTGACCGCCTGGGCCGCCTGGCGGGCTGCGCTGCCGTTCGCGCAGAAGCGGTTCTTGCCCGCGCGCTTGGCTTCGTAGAGGGCGTAGTCGGCGATGCTGATCAGGTCGGTGACGTGCTCGGCGTCGTCCGGATACATGCTGATGCCGATACTGGTCGACAGCTGCAGGGTCAGGTCGTTGATGAAGAAGGGCTCGGACAGTGCTTCGACCAGCTTGGCCGCCGGTCCCTGGGCGTCGGCCAGGCTGTGGATGTCGCCCAGCAGCACGATGAATTCGTCGCCGCCCAGGCGCGCCACCGTGTCTTCCTTGCGCGAGTTCGACAGCAGGCGCTGCGACACCATTTTGAGGATCTCGTCGCCGTAGGCGTGGCCGTAGGTGTCGTTGATCGCCTTGAAGCCGTCCAGGTCCAGGTACATGACCGCCGCCTTGTGGTGGTTGCGGTTGGCGTGCTGGAGGGCGGTTTCGATGCGGTCTTCCAGCAGGCGCCGGTTGGGCAGGCCGGTGAGGGCGTCGTGCAGCGCCAGCTCCTGCTGGGCGCGGCTGTACTGGGCCAGCTCCTTGTAGAGCAGGCGCACTTCGAGCATGTTGTGGATGCGCTTGTGCACTTCCAGCAGGTCGAAGGGTTTGCTGATGAAGTCGCGGGCGCCGGCTTCGAGGGCCGCGATCTTGAAGCTGGGCTGGGCCGTAAGGGCCAATACCGGCAGATAACCGCCTTGCTCGATCTCCTTGAGTCCCTTCATGACCTGGAAGCCGTTCAGGCCGGGCATTTGCAGGTCGAGCAGGATCAGGTCGTAGTTGTGTTCGCGATGCAATGGGCATACCTGCTCCGGCAGCATCGTGGAGCTGACATCGGTGTAGCCTTCTTCCCGCAATATCTCTTCCATCAGTTCGATATTGTCGGGCGAATCGTCTACGACCAGAATCTTGGCGTTCAGGATGTCTTGGCGGCTGGGCATGCTTACTCTCGTCAAATCGAGGCCAGGGGCCGGATAATCATGGTCCGAACCCACCTCTACTGCAACATTCCTTAGTCTAGCAAATGCCAGAGAATTTCTTGTAGGACAGCGCCGCGTGCGTGGGTAGGAACAACAACCGCACACTAGCGCAGGCGATTTTCCCCCACCGCTGGGGCCGCCACACGGTGGACCAGCGGCGCCGTCGGACCCACCACCGAGGCCACGGTGGCGATCAGTTCGCTCGGCTCGACCGGTTTAGAAATATGCGCCGAGAATCCCGCTTCCAGCGCGCGCAGCCGGTCTTCCGAGCGGGCGAAGGCGGTAAGGGCGATGGCCGGCACCTGGCTGCCCTGCTCGCGGGGCAGGTGGCGCACCCAGTCGAGCAGTTCGAAGCCGTCGACTTCGGGCATGCCGAGGTCGCTGATCAGGAGGTTGGGCACCGCTTCGCGGAAGCGCGCAAAAGCTTCGCGCGCGCTGGCGGCGATGTGCACGGTGGCGCCGCAATCGGTCAGGATGCGCTTGATCAGCTCGCGCGCATCGCGGTCGTCGTCGACCACCAGGGCGTCCACGCCGCTGAGGTCGCGCACCGTCATTTCCGGGGTGCTCGGGCTCGGYAGGATCATGGCGGCGCGCGCCGAGCGGCTGGGCGCGGATTGCTGCTTGGCCAGCGGCAGTTCGATCGTGAAGCTGGAGCCCTGGCCTTCGCCGGCGCTCTCGGCACGCACTGTGCCGCCGTGCTGCTCGATCAGGTGCTTGACGATCGCCAGGCCCAGGCCGAGGCCGCCGTGGCGGCGCGTCATCGAGGCGTCGGCCTGGCGGAAGCGTTCGAACACGTGTGTCAGGAATTCGGGCTTGATGCCGGCGCCGTTGTCGCGCACCGTGATGCTCACGCTCGCCTCGTTGCGGGCGAGGATCACCTCGACCAGGCCGTCGCGCGGGGTGAACTTGATCGCGTTCGACAGCAGGTTCCATACCACCTGCTGCAGGCGGGCGGGGTCGCCGGCGATCATGCCGGGATCGCCCGCGTAATGTTTCTCGATGCGGATGTTCTTGGCATCCGCGGCCGGGCGCACGGTCTCGATGGCGGCATCGATGATGCCGATCGGCGGCACCGCCTGCATGTCGAGCAGGACCTTGCCCGAGGTAATGCGGCTCATGTCGAGCAGGTCTTCGATCAGCTGGGCCTGGGCGCGCGCGTTGCGCTCGATGGTCTGCAGGCCTTTCGCCAGGTCGTTCTGGTCGCGGCTCCCGCGGCGCAGCACCTGGGCCCAGCCGAGGATGGCCGACAGCGGAGTGCGCAGCTCGTGCGACAGGGTGGCCAGGAATTCGTCCTTCATCTGGCTGGTGCGCTCGGCCTCGGCGCGCGCCAGCCTTTCGTTCTCGAGCAGCACCTTGCGCTCCTCGGCGGCGCGCTGGGCCGCTTCGTACAGCCGGGCGTTGTCGATCGCCACCGCGGCCTGGGCGGCGATGCCGCGCACGATGCGCTCGGTGCGTTCGGTGAACACGCCCGTTTCCGGATGGCCGAAGAACATCGTGCCCAGCACCTCGCCGGAGTGCGCGATTACCGGCACGGCGAGGTAGCTGCGCACCGGCGGATGGCCGGCCGGCAGGCCGAAGGGCGCGCGGCCCTCGAAGCGCGGATCGTGGGAGACGTCGTCGGCGCGCATCACCTCGCGGATCTCCGGGTCGTGGGGCGACAGGCCCGGCCCGAACAGGGCGTTGGGACCGGATTCGCCGAAGGGCTCGAACTCCGTCGTGCTGGCGCCGGACACCGTGTACAGCGAGAAGATCTTGCCGTTCGCGCTGTCGCTCCCGTGATACAGGAAGGCGCCATGGCGGGCGCCGGCGATGCCGGTCGCGGCGTCGGTGGCGGCCTGCAGCAGGGAGCCCAGTTCGCGCGTGGAGGCGAGGGCGCTGCCGGTGCTGTTCAGCAGTTCCAGCACGTGCGACTCGTCGCGCAGGGCCTGTTCGGCGCGCTTGACCTCGTCGACATCGGTATTCGTGCCGAACCAGCGCGCCACCTTGCCGTGGCGGTCGCGCACCGGATTGACCCGGGTCAGGAACCAGCGGTACTTGCCGTCCGCGCCGCGGATCGGGTATTCCATCTCGAAGGGATCGCCGCTGCGCACGGTGGCCTGCCAGCGTTCCATCACGGCCGGCAGCACGCTCGGTTCGCAGGTCGATTGCCAGCCCCAGCCCACCACCTGGTCGGGCGTGGTGCCGGTGTAGTCGAACCAGCGTTCGTTGAACCAGACGATGGCGCCGTCGGCCTGGGCCATCCAGGCCAGCTGCGGGATGGTGTTGGCTAGCGCGCGCAGTACTTCCTCGCTCTGGCGCAGGGTGTCTTCGGCGCTCTTGCGGGCGCTGATGTCCTGGACCACGCCGGTCATGCCGAGCACGCCTTCGCGGCGGTTCGGCTCGGCGTAATCGGCGCGGCCGACCAGGGCCACCCAGCGGGTCTCCCTGCCGTCGCCGCCGTCGCCCAGCAGGCGGCATTCGAGTTCGACGTCGTTCTGGCCGGCGAAGGCCTGCAGCACGGCGCGGCGCACGCCTTCGCGGTCGTGCGGATCGAGGCGTGCGCGCAGTTCGGCCCAGGCCAGCGGGGTCTCGGCCGGCAGGCCGAAGATGGCGGCCGCGCGCTCGCCCAGCGACAGGCGGTCGCTGGCGGCATCCCAGCGCCAGTCGCCCAGGCGGCCGGCGGCCAGCGCCACCTGCAGGCGGCTGTTGCCCAGCAGGAGGGCCTGTTGGTCGGCCTTGCGGCGGTCGATGTCCTGGAAGTGGAGGGTCAGGCCGTCCGACGAGGGATGGGCGCGCACCTCGAACCAGCGCCCCAGGCCAGGATAGAAGAACTCCAGGACCGCCGTCTCGCGGTCATCCATCGCGCGGCGATAGAGGTTTTCCAGCTGGCTGCCGCGCAGTTCGGGGAAGGCTTCCCAGATGTCGCGGCCGACCAGGCCGGCGCGGGTGCGCTGCAGCGGTGCCAGCATTTCCAGCGCCCGCCCGTTGATATAGATGATGCGCCAGTCGTGGTCGACGGCGCAGACGCCGTCGCTCAGGCTCTCGAGCATGTTCTCCATGCGCTCGTTGGCACGGCGCAGCGCTTCCCTTGCCTGGCGCAGTTCCTCGCTCATCGTGCCTCCAGTGCTGCGCGCCGCCGGATCGGCGGTAGCGGGCTGTCGGTGCTGGCGGTGAAAGCGTTCAGGATCATCGGTCGTGGCTGTGGGCGCGTTCGAGGGGCTGCCGCGCGGGAAGCGCAGACGGTTCCGCCCTGCATCGATGGCAAGCCGTCCATGGATTCTAGCCCAGCCCTGGCGGTTTGATGCACACCGTTGCGCGCATCAGGAACGCGCCTGTTTCTGACCCGCGACCTTGTCCAGTGCGGCCTGGAGCTGGTCGAGTTCGTAAGGCTTCTGCAGCGACAGGTAAGGGAACTCGACGTGGCGCAGCAAGCTGTCGCCGTAGCCGGAAGCGAAGATCACCTGCATGGACGGCGCATCGACGACCGCCTTGCGCGCCAGTTCCACGCCCGACATGCCCGGCAGGCTGACGTCCGTAAACAGGATGTCGTAACGGCCGGCCGCCAGATGGGTCAGGGCATCGTCCGGATGGCCGACGCCGTCCGCATGGTGGCCGAAGGCGCGCAGCATCTCGCAGATCAGGTATTGGGAGTCGACGTTGTCCTCGACCACCAGGATGCGCAGCGGACCGGCCGGCGCGCCCTGGTCGGCGGCGGCGCCGATCGCGGCCGGGGCCACCACGCACAGGATGCCCAGCACGGCGCCATCGTCGCCGCGCAGCGGTGTGAAATGGAGATCGTGGGTATCGGCTCCGGACGCGCCGGCGAAGCCGAAGCGACGGCCGGCGGCGACCGCGGCCTCGCCGCCCCAGGCGCGCTCGAGTTCGGCCGAGGCGGCCGCCAGCGGCGGCGGCATCACCGGCGGCACGTTGCCGCCCGGGACCTTGCCATAACTCGGGCCGGCGAAGGCGCCGTAGGCCTCGTTGAACAGCACCGTCATGTCGCGGCCCCATACCAGCAGCGCCGGCAGCGGCAGGTTGAACAGCAGGTCGGCCGCCATCCGCAAGGGCCAGGGCCATTGCCGGGAGTCGCCCAGCCGGGTGGCGGACCAGTCGAAGGAGCTGGAGGAGGTCGCGGGCTGTCCAGTTGAGATCATGGCAAGGTGTAAATACTGTTATCGAAACGCAAAGAACGGAATGCTACACCAAATCGGCCACAGGGGGCGGCCCGCACGCGGGCAAAAAAAAGCCCGCTACGGGAGCGGGCTGAATCTATCCTTGGAGGAGAATAGAGGAGACAGGTGTTATAATGCTGCATCGCAAAAAAGAAATCCAATTTAGATTTGTAATGACCGTTATTGATAGTTTCAATAGCACGGCAGGGGCGGCCTGAGCACCCTGTGCCAGCGCACGCTTGGTGCACTCGGGAAAATGCTCTAGGATAGCAAGATGATTAAGAGTCTCCTGCTGTCGCCTGCATTGTCCGAAGGGCCGTCTTTACGGCCGGCCGCCATTTGCGCGCACTCTTTCACCGCTGGCTTCGCCTCCTGACCCGGCCGATGCACCGTCCACCGAGCTCATCCGCGAATCACGGCCTGCGCAGCCGCCTGGCCGGCTGGGCGCTGCTGTGCGCGGCCGCCCTGTGCGGACAGCAGGCGCTGCTGCCGGCGGCGCGGGCCGACAACGCCGCCACCAGCCCGGTACTGGAACGGCGCGTCAAGGCCGCCTTCCTGTATAAATTTCTCGGCTATGCCGAATTTCCACCCGGCGCCTTCGCCGACGCYGCCAGCCCGGTCACGATCGGCGTGATCGGCGCCGACGAGCTGGCCGCCGAACTGGGACGCATCGTCAGCGGACGGATCGTCGGCAATCGCCCGATCCTGGTCAGGGTGCTGCGCGAGTCCGAGCTCGGCACGCCGGTGCACTTGCTGTTCATCGCCGGCTACGACAGCGCCAGGGTGGGGCGCATGGTGCGCGCGGCCGGCAATGCGCTGCTGGTCGTGACCGAATGCGATGGTGGACTGCAGCTGGGCAGCGCCATCAATTTCCGCATCGTCGACGAACGGGTGCGCTTCGATGTCGCACTCGACGCCGCCGAACGTAACGGCATCAAACTCAGTTCCCGTCTGCTGACGGTGGCGAACCGGGTGCAGAAAGGAGCCCAGCAATGAGCTCGATGAAGCGCATCCGCAACACCGGTTCGGTACGCCGCAAACTCATCCTCATGGCGGTGTCGACCACGCTGGCCGCCCTGGTGGCGGCGTCGGTGGCGATGCTGCTGGTCGACCTGCGTGCCTTCCAGCGCTACTGGACCGACGACCTGATGACCCAGGCCGACATCATGGCGCGCGTGACGGCGCCGGCCCTGGCCTTCAACGACGACGAGACCGCGCGCCAGAACCTGGCGGTGCTGCGGGTGCGCCCGCAGATCCTGGCGGCCGCCATCTATACCAGTGGCGGCAGCCGCTTCGCCGGCTACGTGGCGCCGTCGGCCTCCGGCAGCGCGCTCAAGCTGCCGGAGCGCCCGCAGGCCTCGGGCTACCGCATCGAGGGCAGCGAGCTGGTGGTGTTCCGCAACATCGTCGAGAACGGCGACATGGTCGGCACCGTCTACCTGCGCGCGCGCTACGGTCTGTTCGACCGCCTGCTCAGCTATGGCGCCATCCTCGGCGCGGTGATGCTGGGCGCGCTGGCGATCGCCTGGCTGGTCGCCTCGCGCCTGCAGGAAGCCATCACCCGGCCGCTGGAGTCGGTCACCGACGTGGCGCGCCAGGTGATGCAGCAGCGCGACTTCAGCCTGCGCGTGCCCGGCAAGGAGAGCGGCGAGATCGGCGTGCTGATCGATGCCTTCAACGACATGCTGGCCGAGATCGGGCGCCGTTCGCACGCGCTGCAGGAAGCCAACGCCACCCTGGAGCACGAGATGCAGGTGCGCGAACGCGCGGAGCAGGCCCTGATCGTGGCCGACCGCCGCAAGGACGAATTCCTGGCCACCCTCGCGCACGAGCTGCGCAATCCGCTGGCGCCGATCCGGACCGGCCTCGACATCCTGCGCCTGCGCAGCGGCGACGCCCAGGCCACCCAGCGTGCCACCGACATCATGGAACGCCAGCTGCGCCAGATGGTGCGCCTGGTGGACGACCTGCTGGACGTCTCGCGCATCAATACCGGCAAGTTCACGATCAAGTCCGGCCGCGTCGAGCTGAAGGCGATGGTCAACGACGCCCTCGAAGTAGTCCGTCCGTATATCGACCTGCATGGACACGAGCTGCAGATCGACCTGCCCGACCGCCCCGTATTCCTGAACGGCGACGCCACCCGCCTGGCCCAGATCCTGTCGAACCTGCTCAACAACGCCGCCAAGTACACCAACCGCGGCGGCCGCGTGAGCCTGCATGCCAGCGTCGAGGACCGCACCCTGACGCTGGTGGTGGCGGATACCGGCATCGRCATCGCGCCCGAGATGCTGGATATCGTGTTCGAGATGTTCGTGCAGGTCGATTCGACCCTGGAACGCTCGACCGCCGGCCTGGGCGTCGGCCTGTCGCTGGCGCGCAAGCTGGTCGAACTGCACGGCGGCACGATCGAAGCGCACAGCGAAGGCCTCGGCCACGGCAGCCAGTTCGTGGTGCGCCTGCCGATCGTGGTCGATCCTGAGCTGCCGGCCAAGCCGACCCCGGCTTCCTTCATCAGCGCCGAGACCTACCGCATCCTGCTGGCCGACGACAACGTCGACTTCGTCAACAGCATCGGCGCGCTGCTGACGGCGATGGGCCACAGCGTGGTCATCACGCACAACGGCCCGGACGCGCTGGCCGCCGCCAAGCGCTTCTGCCCGGACTACGCCTTCCTCGACATCGGCCTGCCGCAGATGTCCGGCTACGACCTGGCGCGCGGTATCCGCGGCCTGTCCTGCGGGGCGATGACGGTGATGATCGCGGTGACCGGCTGGGGGCAGGAGAAGGACCGCCAGCTGGCCTTCGAGGCGGGCTTCGACCACCACATGGTCAAGCCGGTGCGCTTCGAGCAGATCGAGGAAATCCTCGGCAACCGCAGCCTGATCAAGAAGCTGCGCACATAAAAAGGCGCTGTTCGCGCCAAGTGTGGAATCTTTTCTGGAACACCTGGGGCCGCGCCTGGCACGCGACGCGCTGCTGGTGAACGATAGCCATGCGGCCGACCCGGCATTCGCGCGGGAGGCCGGATGCGAACCTGGCTGCTGCCTTTCCGCGGCGTCCCCAGCCCTTACCTGGACCATTCCTTCGGCTCGCGCTGGGCGCTGGATGGCCAGCGTATTGCCCGCCTAGACGCATTTCCAAGAGCGGCGCCGGGCAGATTCAACACTTAATGCAAACAGCGCCATAAAAAAAGCGGAAGCGCTTGCGCGCCTCCGCTTCAATGCCGTGTAGACGGTCGCTGGAACTTACGCTGCCTGGTTCGCAGCCTGCTTGCGGCGGCGAGCCAGGAAGCCCAGGACGCCCAGGCCGGCGAGCATCATGCCGTAGGTTTCCGGTTCGGGAACCGGCGCCAGCATCACGGCGCCGCCGAACGACGCTGCCGTATTCGACACCATGTTGCCGCTCACCAGCAGGTAGTAGTCGCCCGCGGACAGGTTGCTGCTGGACACAGACCACACGTCCATGGCGCCCTTGTTCACCTGGGTACCGCTGGAGATCAGGGTATCCATGCCGGTGCCGCCGGTGCCGGTGCCGGTGCCGCCGCCGACGCGGAACAGCGACAGGCCGCTGATATCCAGGCCGGTAGCTGCCGTGCGGCTGATCGAGGAAACGATGGCATCGAAGTTCGAGCTGGTGGTGCCGGTGACCGAGAAGGTGAAGTGGTCGGCAAACATGGCGCCATTGTTGTTCATGGCGAGTGTGTCACCGAAGAAGCCACTGCCATTGGTCAGGTCCAGAACCTGTGGGGTGGTGCCGATGGTGGGGGCGGCGGTGCCGCCACCGGTGGTTTGGGCCATGACGGCCGAGGAACCGAATGTTGCGGTTGCAAACACGATACCAGCGATCAGAGATTTTTTCATTTCTTACCTCGCAAAGATTCAGCCGCGTCCTGCAGCTTGGTTTTCAAGAATCGGGGAACTTCATCCTATCAAACCGTCGATAAAACGCGCCAAAAACCACCAATGTGTGCGCTTCTTCTCGGAAATGTGCACGTGTTCAATAATTTCTTACCGGATTCGGCGATTACCCGATTCTCATAGAGGAGGAGGGGCTATTTGCATTGACGAGCAGAAAAACTTATCAGGCTTGCCAAGTATTTGTAGGACTGAGCCTACTTGCAGACGCGCGATACTCCTCGGCCGAGTTTGTTGCAGTTAGTGAATATTTATTGAACGCTCGGCAATGGAATTGCCCACGGGACTAGTCCTATGGCAGGGCTAAGTCACTGATCCATAAGGACAATACGGATGGGCAAAAGAAAAATGGCCCAGAAATCGCTTTCTGAGCCATTCGTCTTGAAATGTTGGTGCGGCTGGCAGGAATCGAACCCACGACCCCTTGGTTCGTAGCCAAGTACTCTATCCAGCTGAGCTACAGCCGCCCGATGCACGTATTATAGCGAAGTTTTGCCATTTGGCAAAGTGGCTGAAACGGCAAAAAAGCAGGGCAGGGAAGGTCGGATTCGGCTGACAGTATGGTCGGGAAACGCAGGGTATTCCGTTACCGGAAAAGAAAAATGGCCCAGAAAGATCAACTTTCTGAGCCATTCCTCAAGAATAACTGGTGCGGCTGGCAGGAATCGAACCCACGACCCCTTGGTTCGTAGCCAAGTACTCTATCCAGCTGAGCTACAGCCGCCCGAGGCACGCATTATAGCAGCGGCTTGGCGAATGGCCAAGTGCATGGCCGCGGTATCCATTCTCAGAGGAAGCCAAAGCGTTTTTTCGCCGCATTCGGGCAGCGCGGGTCGATCGCGTCGCCGATGCGCTTTTTCGCCAGGCGTTCCAGGAGCTTGTTGGTTCCCGCCCGCAGTTTCAGATCCATCTCTTCTTTATATAGAGGCACGACGGCGAAAAAGGCGATTTCCTTGTCTTCGTCGATCCCTAGCGTGTGGAATGGATCCGGCACGCTCACCGGCGGCAGCAGGATGCAGCCGTCGAATTGCACGTCCGGCGCATAGGGTTCCGCCGGATCGCCGTTCGGCATGGTGTGGCCCCAGCCCAGCCAGGTGCCGTACTTGTGAGGAAAGCGCGCCAGGCCCTTGATCAGCCTTACCGGCCAGTACCAGGATTCGTCATTGAGGGATTCCTGGTCGAGTTTCCAGTCCGGCGGCAGCGTCACGATCAGTTCGGCAAAGCGGGGAGGGTCGATTTCCTGCGGCGTCGACATCGGCAGATCGCTCATGCCCGAGGTGACCAGCCGGACGAATGGATACGCGTCGGTGGGGCGGACGACATGGACGTCGATATGGACCGTGTCCGAGACCACTTCGTGGAATACGGACGCGATCGGTCCGAGATGCCGCTCGATGTGCCCGGAAATCTGCTCGAGGCACATCTCGCCCTCGGGCGGGCTCCAGGCGCCGGGCTCGGCGTGGCGAAGAATGGCGCTGCCGCCCAGGGAAAAGACTTTGCTGTCCTTGTTTTCGCTCACTGCCATTCCTTTGTCGGCCCATGACTTGCCGCACAGCTTAGCGTGAAAGCTTGCGCCGAAAACGCCGGACAAAAGAAAAATGGCCCAGAAAGCAGAACTTTCTGAGCCATTCCTCAAGTATAAGTGGTGCGGCTGGCAGGAATCGAACCCACGACCCCTTGGTTCGTAGCCAAGTACTCTATCCAGCTGAGCTACAGCCGCCCAAGGCGCGCATTATAGCAGTGCGTTCTGGAATGGCCAAGTCCATCGTGGAGAATCGACGGCGACTCATGGCGTGCGCAGCTGTTTCAAGGACATGCGACCGATTTCCCCGTGAGGTTCGGAGCGCGGCAATGTCAATGCAAGCAGTCAAAAGAAAAATGGCCCAGAAAGCAGAACTTTCTGGGCCATTCCTCATGTATAAGTGGTGCGGCTGGCAGGAATCGAACCCACGACCCCTTGGTTCGTAGCCAAGTACTCTATCCAGCTGAGCTACAGCCGCCCGAGGCGCGAATTATAGCAGCGAGTTCCGGAATGGCCAAGTCCGCCGCGAAGAATCAGCGGCGGCTCATGGAGCGGGCGGCTGTTGCAAGGGCAAGAGCCCGATTTCCCGGCAGGCGCGGAGCGCGGCAATGTCAATGCAGGCAGCCAAAAGAAAAATGGCCCAGAAAGCAGAACTTTCTGAGCCATTCCTCATGCATAAGTGGTGCGGCTGGCAGGAATCGAACCCACGACCCCTTGGTTCGTAGCCAAGTACTCTATCCAGCTGAGCTACAGCCGCCCGAGTCGCTATTATAGCAGCGACATCCCGCAGGGGGAAGTCTTAATTTTTCTCAACATAAGAAGCGCTTCTGGTAGATTAAAGGCTGTTTCCGGAAAACCTCTTTATGTTCCGCTTCCTCCTCGCTTGCGTCCTGGCCTGCGTCGTCAGTCTGTCCGCCCAGGCCGGCGCACCGCGCAGCCTGCGCTTCGAACGACTTGGCCTGGAACAGGGCCTGTCGCAGGAATCGGTGAAGACGATCCTGCAGGACCGCGCCGGTTTCATGTGGTTCGGCACCCAGGCCGGACTCGACCGCTACGACGGCTACCGCATCCGCAGCTTCCGCAGCGACCCCGGCGATTTCTCCAGCCTGCCCGACAATTTTACCCAGGCCTCCTACGAAGACGATGAAGGCCGGCTGTGGTTCGGCACGCGCGGCGGCCTGGCCCGCTTCGACGAAGCCGGCCAGAAATTCGTCCGCTATCCCTTCGCGTCCGTCAGCGACCGGGTGGCGCGCAACCGCGCCGTCACCGCCATCGTCGGCGCCGGCCGCGGCGGCCTGTGGGTCGGCACCGGGGATGGGCTGATCCACCTCGATCCCGCCAGCGGACGCTTCCGCGCCTTCCGCCACAATGCCGGCGATCCTGCCAGCCTGCGCGACGACCGCGTCAGCGCGCTGGCGCCGGACGGCCGCGGCGGCGTGTGGGTGGGCACCGGCGTCGGCATCGACCATTTGCCGGCTGGCGCCACCAGCTTCGAGCACTACGACATCGATCCGCGCGGCGGCGCCAAGCGCAACACGGTGCTGTCGCTGTCGATGGGGCAGAACGGCACCCTGTGGATCGGCACCGCCGCCGGCCTGGACGCATGGCGTACCGGCGACGGTCCGCCCGAGCGGCGCCACGTCGGACCCGAAGAGGGCATGAGCGACGCCGGTATCCTGGCCCTCTACCACGACGCCGGCAACAACCTCTGGGTCGGCACCGACCTCGACGGCCTGAAATGGCTGGACCCGGTCACCCAGCGCTTCGTCGGCTACAACAACGTGCCGCTCGACCGCCACAGCCTGTCGGACAACCAGGTCAGCGCGGTACGCGTCGACCGCACCGGCACCCTGTGGGCCGGCACCCTGTTCGGCGGGGTCAGCCGCGCCGACCTGGCCAGCGGCGGCTTCGGCAGCTTCGTGCTGTTGCCGGGCGCGGCGGACGAGCGCCCGGAAACCCTCAGCCGCAAGGTCCGCGCGATCGCCGCCGGCGCCGACGGCAAGCTGTGGCTGGGCACGACCGGCTCCGGCCTGATCCACCTCGAACCGATCAGCGGGCGCTTCGAGCGCATCCGCCACGACCCGAAGCGCCGCGACAGCCTGCCGGACGACGTCATCACCGCGGTGCTGCCGGGGCGCGGCCGGCTGTGGGTCGGCTCGGGGACCGGGCTGTCCTGGCGCGACGCCGCCAGCGGCGGCTTCACCACCGTCCCGCTGGGCAAGGACTCGGCCGGCAACTACGTGCAGGACATGATCCTCGACCACAGCGGCAACCTGTGGGTCGCGACCCGCGGCGGCCTGTTCCTGCTCGACCCGGAGGGCCACGTCCTGAGCGCCTGGCGCCACGATCCCCAGGATCCGCGCAGCCTCGGCGAGAACTACGGCTTCGCCTTGTTCGAAGACCGCGACGGCACCATCTGGTACGGCACCGAGAATGGTCTGGACCGTTTCGACCGCGCCAGCGGCACCTTCCGCCATTACCGCCATGACGACCGGGATCCGACCACCCTGCGCCACAACCGCGTCTATTATCTCTACCAGTCGAAGATCGGCGAGACGTGGGTCGGCACCGCGGCCGGCCTGCACCGCATGGAGCGCGATGCCGGCGGGGCCGCCGTGTTCCGCTATTTCCCGGTGACGAAGTCGCGCGGGCCGGTGCCGATCGGCGCCATCCTCGAGGGCAATCACGGCGAGCTGTGGATCAGCACCACGGTGGGCCTGACCCGCCTCGACCCGGCCACCGGCGAGTTCATGAACTACAGCGCCAAGGACGGCCTGCTGGACGGCACCTATTTCGTCGGCGCGGCCGCACGCGACGCCGACGGCGAGCTGCACTTCGGCGGCGTCAACGGCATGACCTCCTTCATGCCGGACGCGGTGCGCGACAACCCGTATCCGGCCCAGGCGGTCGTCACCGAGTTCCTGGTGCAGGGCCGCTCGCTGCTGCCGCATGGCGTGGCCGAACCGCACATCGATCTGCCTTACCGCGATGCCGGCTTCACGCTGGAATTCGCGGCGCTGCACTACGCCGACCCGCTGGCCAACCGCTTCGCCTACCGCCTGCTGGGCTTCGACCGCGACTGGACCGAGACCGACGCCAGCAAGCGCTTCGCCACCTACACGAACCTCGATCCGGGCGATTACGTGTTCGAAGTCCGGGCCGCCAACAAGGACGGCCTGTGGAGCGACGTCCCGGCGCGCATGGCGATCACCATCGAGCGGCCGTTCTGGATGACCTGGTGGTTCCGGCTGCTGGTCGCCCTGTTCCTGCTGGGCGGCGGCTTCGCCATCTACCGCCTGCGCATCCGCGCGCTGGTGCAGCAGAAGGAAACCCTGGAGCGCACCGTCGGCGCACGCACCGCCGAACTGGTGCTGCAGAAGGAGGCCGCCGAACAGCAGAAGGAAGCGGCCCTGCAGGCGCGCCGCAACATCGCGCTGCTGTCCGACATCGGCCGCGAACTCACCGCCAACCTGGACGGCGACGCGATCATGAAGAATGTCTACGGCCAGGTGCGCCAGCTGATGGACGTGCACGTGTTCGCGATCGGCGTGCTGCGCGGGGACCGGCTCGACTGTCCCTTCGTGATGGAAGACGGCAAGCGCGTCGCCGGCGCCGAGCATTGCGGCGCGCGCGTGCTGGCGATGGCGCAGCGCAGCGCCGAGCGCGCCGAAGAGATCCTGATCGACGACTTCGAACACGAAGCTGCAAGCTGGGTCGGCGAGCTGCGCGATTCGGTGGATACGCGGCCGCCGGCCTCGCTGATCCTGGTGCCGGTGATGGTCGGCACCCGTTCGCTTGGCGTGATCTGCGTGCAGAGCCACACGCCCCACGCCTACCAGCACATCCAGCTCGACATGCTCAGCACCCTGGCCGCCTACGTGGGCGTGGCGCTGGACAATGCCGACGCCTACCGCCAGCTGAAGGACACCCAGGCCCAGCTCGCGGCGCACGAGAAACTGGCCTCGCTCGGTTCGCTGGTGGCCGGCGTCGCCCACGAACTGAATACGCCGATCGGCAACAGCCTGCTGATGGCCAGCACCCTGCAGGAAAAGACGGAGCAGCTGGCGGCGCGCTTCACCCAGTCCACCCTGAAGAAATCGGAGCTGGAAGGATGGATCGGCGCGGCCAGCGAAGCCAGCGCCCTGATCCAGCGCAGCCTGCATTCGGCGGCCGAGCTGGTGAACAGCTTCAAGCAGGTCTCGGTCGACCAGGCCAGCACCCAGCGCCGCCGCTTCGACCTGGCCCAGGCCTGCCACGAGATCGCCGCCACCATCATGAACCAGGTGCGGCGCGGCGGGCATGTGCTCGAGATCGAGGTGGCGCCGGGCATCGTGATGGACAGTTATCCGGGGCCGCTCGGGCAGGTGCTGATCAACTTCGTCAACAACGCGCTGCTGCATGCCTTCGACGGGCCGGGCGGCACCATGGTGCTGGCGGCCGCCATGTCGGGCGCCGAGCGGGTGCGGATCGAATTCCGCGACGACGGACGCGGCATCGGGTCCGAGCACCTGTCGCGCATCTTCGATCCCTTCTACACTACGCGCATGGGGCAGGGCGGCACCGGCCTGGGCCTGAACATCGCCTACAATATCGTCACCACGCTGCTGGGCGGGACCATCCGCGTCGAGAGCCTGCCTGCCATGGGGACGGCATTCATCCTCGACCTGCCGCTGCGCGCCGCATCATCACTTCAATGAGGACTTCGTGGCACACCTGAATTTTTCGCAACCGAGCATTTCCGAAGACACGATCGCCGCGATGGCGGAAACCATGCGCAGCGGCTGGATCGCCAGCGGCCCGCGCGTGCTGGAATTCGAGCGCGCCCTGTCGCACTCCTTCGGCGGGCGTCCGACGCGGACCCTGACCTCGGCGACCGGCGCGATGGAACTCGCCCTGCTGGCCTGCGGCATCGGCCCCGGCGACGAGGTCATCACCTCGACCCAGAGCTTCTTCTCGACGATGAACATGATCGTCAAGGTGGGTGCGCGGCCGGTGTTCGTCGACTGCGACCTGGTCACGCGCGCGATCGACCTGGCGCAGGTCGAAGCCTCGATCACGCCGCGCACCAGGGCCATCGTGCCGACCCATTTTCCCGGTGCGCTGGGCGACATGGACGCGCTCTACGCGCTGGCCCGCCGCCACGGCCTGCGCGTGATCGAGGATGCCGCGCTGGTGCAGGGCTCGGCATGGCAGGGCCGCCCGGTCGGCAGCTTCGGCGACATCGCGACCTTCTCCTTCCACCCCAACAAGAACATGACGACCATCGAAGGCGGCGCCATCGTGGTGCCGGACGAGGCGACGGCACGCAGTATCGAGGTGTTGCGCTTCCACGGCATCGAGCGCCTGCCCGACGATACGCGCGATGTCGCGGTCGCCAGCGGCAAGTACAACATGTCCGACGTATCGGCAGCCATCGGCCTGGCGCAGCTCGCGCAGCTGCCGGGCTTCCTGGCGCATCGGCAGGCGCTGGCGGACCATTATTTCGAGGTGTTCCCGAACATCGAGGACGCGGTGCTGCCGCCGCGCGGCGTCGCGGGGCAGAGCTGGAACATGTTTTGCGTGCTGCTGCCCTACGACCGCCTGGGGACGACCCGCCAGTCCTTCCGTGCGGCCTTGCGCGAGCGGGGTATCGGCACCGGGCTGTCGTATGAACCCTCGCATTTGACCAGCCTGGGCCAGAGCCTCGGTTACCGCCGCGGGCAGTTCCCGCATGCCGAGCGGATCGGCGACCAGACGCTGACCTTGCCGCTGCATTGCGGCATGGGTGTGGCGGATGTCGAGAGGGTTTGCGCTTCGATTCGGGAAATTCTCTGAACCTGCGCGCTGCGGTTCGGGGCGTCCGTCGCGCCTTTGTATTGACACGCCTGATTGGTGATCTATATTGGTTTACCGTGGGACCGAGCTGAGCAACGCGCTCTTTCGCCCCAACGAGTCCGATATCTTTTCTTCGAAGAAAAAGGAAAACCATGAAAACGAATATCCGCTTCGGCTGCGCTATCGTTCTTGCTCTCGCCTGCTACCCGGTCCTGTACGCATCGGCCGCGGACGTCATTGCCACAAAAGACGCCCCCGCGGCAATCGGCCCTTATTCCCAGGCTATCCGGGCCGGCAATATGGTCTTCCTGGCCGGCCAGATTCCCATCGATCCCAAGACCGGTCAGTTGAACCAGGGGTCGATCGAAGATCAAACGAGGCAAGCGCTCGACAATCTCAAGGCGGTACTTGCAGCCAGCAATATGTCGATGGAAAACGTCGTTTCCACGACCGTGTACGTCAAGGACCTGAACGACTTTACGCGGCTGAACACCGTGTATGGCACGTATTTCAAGGATAAACCGCCAGCCCGTGCCACCGTGCAGGTGCAACGGCTTCCCAAGGATGCCGCCGTCGAGATTTCCGCTATTGCGGTGCATTGACGCCTGCGCGGATTCGACCATCCCGGGCATCGCCAGTACCGGGCACCGCAGAATCCGATAAGGGCGGTCAGATATTGCCGACGGTGCTGATGTTTGCGTCCGTGCCGTCGGTATAAATCCCCATCGGGGTCTTCCCTGAAAACGTGTTGTTGGAAACGACGGTGGGCTTGCCGTACACGTAGGCCAGTGCGATATGCGCCTGGAACTGGCTGGGCGTCTTGCCGCCGCTGCGCCGGTTCATGACGGAAAAGCTGCAATTCGAATCCATCTTGTTGGCATTGATCGTGTGGCCGCCCGTGTCGGTCCACTTGGCCCTGTCGCCGCCGCCGTACACCTGGATACCGTTCCCTTCATTGTTCGAAACAATGTTGCCGTAGACCGAGCACCGGTTTGTGCCGTCGTCGATGCCGATGCCGACGCCTTCCGAACCGTTGTCCAGCGGACCGCCATAGTTATAGTTGAACCTGCAGGTGTTGTAGCGGATCGTATGTCCCGATACGGCATCTTGCCCTTTCGCCGACGACAGCTCGATGCCCCGGCCGTAATAGGTCGTGCTCAGGGTCCCGCCATTCGAATTGCAGGTGTTGCGCTCGATGATGTAGGACTTGGCAAAGCCGCTGATATGGATGCCGAAATTCATATTGTTGCTGCAGTTGTTGTTGCCCAAATAGCTGCCATCTCCACCGTTGATGAAGATTCCGACCAGCATGCCGGTCACGGTATTGTTGTCCAGCCTGGCAGCGGACCCCTGGATGAGAAAGACGCCCATCGCACTGCCGTTCATGCAGTAAGCGATGCCGGGAGGCGGCGAAACGCGGTTCCCGCTGATCACGAGATGGGTGAGGAAAGAGCTGCTGTTGTAGGTCTCGCAGCGGATGCCATGCGATCCCGAGGTGCCGCCGCCGCGATGGCGGACGGTGTTGTTCAGCAAGCGGAGGTCGTCGATCGTCGTGTTCGCAGCGACCAGGATCCCCTGGTTGCCATAGCTCGGACCATTGCTGATGACGTCGAGCAGGCAGCCGGAAACGGTCACATGGTTTTTTGTGTAGACATACACGCCGCCGCAATTCGACGTCACGTTATTGTTTTCGAAAACGCAGTTATTGCCCAGCCAGATGATCGCTACGCCGGCGGCTTCCGGCAGGGCGGTGTTGCGGATGTCCAGATTGCGGTAGGTGATGAAATCGCGCTCCTGGTTGAGCGCCGCGATCGAGGCGCCGGCGGCCGGGGTGGTGGGCGCGCCCGGCAGGATGATGACCGGTTTTGGCTGGGTAGGATCATCGTCGCCATTCGATTTGTAATAGGCACCGATCGTGATGCGCTGGGCCGCCGTGCCGCTCGCGCCTACCCGGAAGACACCCGAATAGGTCGTGCCCCGTTTCTGCAGGTAGGTATGGCCGGGCGTCCAGGACACGCTGGTCCATGACCGGTAGGGATTGGTAAGCGTGCCGTCGCCGGGACCGGGAGCGGTGGCGCCTGGATCGATGTAGTGCACGCTCGTCTTGCTGCCGCTTTGGGCCATGGCGAAGCGCGGAAGCACGGCCGCCGCGCATGCCGAGACGCCCGCCCTGGAAGCAATCCGAAGGAATTCTCTTCTTCTGGTCATGGCTGCTCCTCCATTCAGGACCCGGGCACAGTGTTGTGCCCGGTTGGAGGATGCTACGCTTGGCGGTCACAGCCTTGCAACGACTGTTTGTTAAAAAACTCGGGAAATCGCCAGGTCGAGTGGCGTCAATACAAATTCCCGACATCAAGTAGCTCGACCTTGAGGGCGCACTGCGCGGCCGCCCGCCATCCGCCGCGCAGCCTGCACCGGCGGCGTATCCCCCAGCGGCAGCAACCCGGAACCGCGCGCCAGCGACCGCACCAGCGCCGCCTCCCCGAACCGCAGCCGATGTCCACGCAGCTGCGGCAGGGACCGCACCGGCGCCGGCGTCATCTCCACCGCGGCGCGCACCAGCAGGCGCTGGAGCCAGCGCAGCGGTGCGGGAAGAATGGCCGCTTCCATCATGATGCCCAGGAACTCGGCAAGGACATCCGAGCCTTCCAGCCCGGGCGCGGTCCGCGCCAGAATGGCCTCCCACGCCGACCAGGACGCGGGTGCCCCGGTCGCGCCATACAAGCCGGCGGACGCCAGGCCTTCGGCATATACCGCGTCCTTCTCGGCCGCCGATAAAGCCCGGACGTAGCGGTGATACGCCTCGGCGAACCCGAAGCTGGCCGTCGCATGCACCCAGTCCAGCAGCCGCGGATCGTTGGCGCGGTACGCCACGCCGGCGGGCGTCGTTCCCTGCACACGATCGTGCATGCGCACCACGTGGGCGATCATCTTTTCCGCCGCCGGGCGCGGCCCGTAGACCGTCATCATGGCCGCAAAGCCGGTGCGCCGCAGGCGCGTGAGCGGATCGCGCCGGAAGCCGCTGTGGTCCCACACGCCCGAGCGCACCGAGGGCTCGGCCAGTTCGAGCAGCACCGCCGTCACGCCGCCGACGAACAGCGACACCGGATTGGCGAACACCCGCCAGGAGACGCCGTCCGCCGGCGTCAGGGCCGGCTCGCCGCGCGGCTGGCTGAAGTCGAAGGCCATGCCCGGCGGAGCGCGCATCAGGTCCCGGATCGAATTCAGCAGCATCGCGCTTGCCTATGCCTATGCCTCTGCGTCCGCCGCGCGGTAGGCGCGGTGCTGGGCGAAGCGCTCGAAGGCCTGCGACAGGAAGGCGACCAGGGTCCGGATCCGCGCCGACTGGTGCTGGTGCTGCGGATAGATCGCATAGATGTCCGCATCCGGCGTCCGGTACTGCGGCAGCACCCTCACCAGGCGGCCGCTTTCCAGGTAGCGCTCGATATCCCATTCCGCCCGCAGCAGGATGCCGTGGCCGTCGAGCGCCCAGTTGACCGCGATCTCGCCATCGTTGGTGGTCAGGTTGCCGCGCACCTTGACCGGCTCGCCGGGGCCATTCGTATCGCGGTCCCTGAACAGGCGCCAGGTGCCGTAGGCTTCGTCGCCCTGGCGGATGCAGATGCAGTTGTGGCGCACCAGGTCCGACGGCGTCATCGGCTCGCCGCGCGCCGCCAGGTATTTGGGCGAGGCGCACAGCAGGCGCCGGTTCGATGCCAGCTTCTTCGCGATCACGCGCGTGTCGCCGGGCTCGCCGAAGCGGATGCAGACGTCGAACTGGTCCTCGGTCAGCGGCGGCGGATTCACGGACAGCTGCAGCTGCACGTCGACCTCCGGGTAATTCAGCACGTATTGCGAGATCGCCGGCGCGATGTGCAGGCGGCCGAAGCCCAGCGTGGCGTTCACCCGCAGCAGGCCCTTGGGCTGGTCTTTCGAGCTGCCCAGCAGCTGGTCGAGGTCGGCGATCTCGCCGAGGATGCGGCGGGCGTGCTCGAACAGGACTTCGCCGTCCGGCGTCAGGCTCATGCGCCGCGTGGTGCGGTTCACCAGCGGCACGCCGAGGCGCGCCTCCATCTGCGACAGGCGCTTGCTGACGGCGGCCGTGCTGATGCCGAGTTCGCGCGCCGCGCCGCTCAGGCTGCCGCAGGTGCCGAGCGAGACGAAGAAGCCGAGTTCGGCCGGTTGGATGCCGCTGCTCATGTCGATTCTTAACTTCGGGTTAAAGACGGATTAAGTCTAGCCAAGATATTTGCCCCCGTCCAGGCCATACAGTGGCTCCACGGATGCACGTTTACCTACACAGGCTTACACAGGAGACAGGAATATGAAGACCTACCAAATCGCAACCATCCCCGGCGACGGCATCGGCAAGGAAGTGGTGCCCGCGGGCCGCCAGGTGCTGGAGGCGCTCGCCGCGACGAGCAGCAAGTTCAAATTCGCCTTCGAAGACTTCGACTGGGGCGGCGACTACTACCGCAAGCACGGCGTGATGATGCCGGCCGACGGCCTCGACTCTCTGCGCAACAAGGACGCCATCCTGTTCGGCTCCGCCGGCGACCCGGACATCGCCGACCACATCACCCTGTGGGGCCTGCGCCTGAAGATCTGCCAGGGCTTCGACCAGTACGCCAACGTGCGCCCGACCCGCATCCTGCCGGGCATCGACGGTCCGCTGAAGCGCTGCGCGCCGGAAGACCTGAACTGGGTCATCGTGCGCGAGAACTCGGAAGGCGAATACTCGGGCGTCGGCGGCCGCGTGCACCAGGGCCACCCGATCGAAGCCGCCACCGACGTCAGCATGATGACCCGCGTCGGCGTCGAGCGCATCCTGCGCTTCGCCTTCAGGCTGGCCCAGTCCCGCCCGCGCAAGCAGCTGACCGTGATCACCAAGAGCAATGCCCAGCGCCACGCGATGGTGATGTGGGACGAGGTGGCCATGCAGGTGGCCAAGGACTTCCCGGACGTGAAGTGGGACAAGGAGCTGGTCGACGCCGCCACCGCGCGCATGGTCAACCGCCCGGCGACCCTGGACACCATCGTCGCCACCAACCTGCATGCCGACATCCTCTCCGACCTGGCCGCGGCCCTGGCCGGCAGCCTGGGCATCGCCCCGACCGGCAACATCGATCCGGAGCGCCGCTATCCGTCGATGTTCGAGCCGATCCACGGTTCGGCTTTCGACATCATGGGCAAAGGATGGGCCAATCCGATCGGCACCTTCTGGTCGGTGGTCATGCTGCTCGAGCACCTGGGCGAGAACGAAGCCGCACAGCGGGTGATGCAGGCGATCGAGACCGTCACCGCCACCCCAACCCTGCACACCCGCGACCTGGGCGGCACCGCCACCACGGCGGACGTCACCAGGGCCGTGTGCGGCATCCTCGACGGCAGCCAGGAGCGCGCAGCGGCCTGAGTCCGCATCAGCCCCGTCCCCGACCGGCCATGAAGAGCCGGGGGGACTCGAAACACATCACATAATGGAGACCGACATCATGTCCAGAAGCTTCTTTGGCAGGCTATACGTCCAGGTTCTAATCGGCGTCATCGCAGGCGGCCTGCTCGGCTACCTGTATCCCAAGCTCGGCACCGACCTCAAGCCGCTGGGCGACCTCTTCATCCGGCTGATCAAGATGGTGTTCGCACCGGTCATCTTCGCGATGGTGGTGCTCGGCATCGCCAAGATGGAGAGCTTGAAGGAACTGGGACGCGTAGGCAGCAGAGCCCTGATCTATTTCGAAGTCATGTCGACCTTCGCCCTGCTGCTCGGCCTGATCGTCGTAAACGTGGTCCAGCCCGGCGTCGGCATGAACGTCGATCCGGCCCACCTCGACACCAAGGCCATCAGCAACTATACGGCGGCGGCGGCGAAATCGACCGGTTTCGTCGACTTCCTGCTGAACATGGTCCCGACCAGCGCCATCGACGCCCTGGCCAAGAACGATATTCTGCAGATCCTGGTGTTCGGCACCATGTTCGGCATTGCGCTGTCGCGCATGGGCCGCCACGCCAAACCCGTGGTCGACATCCTGGAAGCCTTCAATACCGGCATGTTCATGGTGCTCGGCATGGTCATGCGGATCGCGCCGCTCGCCGCTTTCGGCGCCATCGCCTTCACGGTCGGCAAATACGGCCTGGGCTCGCTGCTGTCGCTCGGTCAGCTGATGGGTTCCATGTACCTCACCTGCGTCGCCTTCGTGTTCGTCGTGCTGGGCGTGGTCGCCCGGATCTGCGGCTTCAGCATCTGGAAGTTCCTGCGCTTCATCCGCGAGGAGATCTTCACCGTGCTCGGCACCAGCTCGTCCGAGTCCGTCGTCCCGCAGCTGATGAAGAAGCTGGAGTACCTGGGCGTCTCGAAGCCGGTGGTGGGGCTGGTGGTGCCGTCCGGCGTCACCTTCAATCCCGACGGCCAGTGCATCTACTACACCATGGCCGCGATCTTCATCGCCCAGGCCACCAACACGCCGCTGTCGCTGATGGACCAGCTGGTCGTGCTGGGCGTGCTGATGATCACCTCGAAGGGCTCGGCCGGGGTCACCGGTTCCGGCTTCATCACCCTGGCCGCCACCCTGGCCTCGATGGGCAAGATCCCGGTGTCCGGCATGGTGCTCCTGCTGGGCGTCGACCGCTTCATGTCCGAGGCGCGCGCCATCACCAACACGATCGGCAACGGCGTCGGCACCCTGGTGGTGGCACGCTGGGTCGGCGCCGTCGACCGCGTCCGCATGAACCGCATCCTGAACGGCGAGGAACCGGTGCCGGAACAGGAAGCCCTGATCACCCCGCACGGCAACGAGGACCGCGAGGACGTCGCCGTCAGCCTGGTGAAACCGCAGAACGTATCGGCCTGAAGCCATGGACCAGAAAGCACTACTGAAGGCGATGTTCGACGCCGCCATCGCCGCGGCCCAGCCGGACAAATGCGTCCCGCCCCATCTGCCCGCCGCGCCGCGCGGCCGGCTGGTGGTGATCGGGGCGGGCAAGGCCTCGGCGGCGATGGCGCGGGCGGTCGAACGGGCCTGGCCGGGCAAGCTGGAAGGCCTGGTCGTCACGCGCTACGGCTATGCGGTGCCGTGCGAACGCATCGAGATCGTCGAGGCGGCGCATCCGGTGCCCGACGCCGCCGGCGAACGGGCGGCAAGGCGCATGCTGGAACTGGTGCGCGGCCTGGGTCCCGACGACACGGTGCTGTGCCTGGTCTCCGGCGGCGGCTCGTCCCTGCTGCCGCTGCCGCTGCCCGGCATCACGCTCGAAGACAAGCAGCTCGTGAGCCGCGCGCTGCTGGCGTCGGGCGCCAGCATCGGCGAAATGAATTGCGTGCGCCGCCATCTTTCCGCCATCAAGGGCGGACGGCTGGCCGCCGCCTGCCATCCGGCAAAGGTGCTGACCCTGCTGATCTCGGACGTGCCGGGCGACGAACCCTGCGACATCGCCTCCGGTCCGACCGTCGCCGATCCGAGCACCTGCGCGGATGCCCTCGACATCGTGCGCCGCTACGGTATCGCGTTGCCGGGCAGGGTGCGCGACGTGCTGGAGAGCGGGGCAGGGGAATCGGTCAAGCCGGGCGATCCGCGCCTGGCCGGCAATGAAGTCCGCTTCGTTGCCACCCCGCAGATGGCGCTGGAGGCCGCGGCCCGCGTGGCCGAGGCGGCCGGCGTCGCCGTCCACATCCTCGGCGACAGCCTGGAAGGCGAAGCCCGCGAGGTCGGCAAGGTCATGGCCGGCATGGCGCTGCAGGTGGCGCGGCGCGGCCAGCCCTTCGGCACGCCCTGCATCCTGCTGTCCGGCGGCGAGACCACGGTGACGGTGCGGGGCGACGGCCGCGGCGGGCGCAACGTCGAGTTTCTTCTGTCGGCTGCGATCGCCCTGCGCGGCGAAGCCGGCATATACGGCCTGGCAGGCGATACCGACGGCGTCGACGGCCAGGAGGAGATCGCCGGCGCTTACTTCTCGCCGGATACGTTGGCGCGCGCCTTCGACAGGGAGATCCGGCCCATGCAAAGCCTGGACCGCAACGACGGCCACGGCTTCTTCCAGGCGCTCGGCGACGCCATCGTCACCGGTCCCACGCTCACCAATGTGAACGACTTCCGCGCCATCCTGATCGACACGCCCCACGGGAGCACCACACATGCATCGTAATCGCAAGGCGAAAATCGTCGCCACCCTCGGCCCAGCCAGCACGGACGCGGCCACCATCGAGGCCCTGTTCCGCGCCGGCGCCGACGTCTTCCGTCTCAACTTCAGCCACGGCAGCCACGAGGACCACAAGGCCCGCCTCGACAAGCTGCGCGCGCTCGAACAGTCGCTGGGCCGCCCGGTGGGGGTCCTGATCGACCTGCAGGGGCCGAAGCTGCGCATCGGCACCTTCGCCGAAGGCCGCGTCACCCTCGAGGCCGGGGCATCGTTCCGGCTCGACCTGAACGCCGGCCAGCCCGGCGACGGCAGGCGCGTCGCGCTGCCGCATCCCGAGATCTTCGCGGCGCTGGAGCAGGGCACCATCCTGCTACTCGACGACGGGCGGATCGCGCTGCGGGTCGAGCAATTCAACGCCGAGTCGGCCGATACCACGGTCGTGAATGGCGGCGTGCTGTCCGACCGCAAGGGCGTCAACGTCCCCGGCGTGGTGCTGCCGCTGTCGGCGCTGACCGACAAGGACCGCCAGGACCTGGCCTTCGGCTTGAGTCTGGGGATCGACTGGGTCGCGCTGTCCTTCGTGCAGCGGGCCGAGGACATCCGCGAGATCAAGGAGATCGTGCAGGGCCGCGCCCGCATCGTTGCCAAGCTGGAGAAGCCGGCTGGGGTGAAGGACCTGGAAGCGATCGTCGAGGAAGCCGACGCCATCATGGTGGCGCGCGGCGACCTCGGCGTCGAGATGCCGGCCGAGCAGGTGCCGGCGATCCAGAAGCGCATCGTGCGCGTCTGCCGCCGTCTCGGCAAGCCGGTCATCGTGGCCACGCAAATGCTGGAATCGATGGTGACGGCGCCGGTGCCGACCCGCGCCGAAGCCTCGGACGTCGCCACCGCGATCTACGACGGCGTGGATGCGGTGATGCTGTCGGCCGAGTCGGCGTCGGGCAAGTACCCGGTCGAGGCGGTCACCATGATGAACAACATCATCGTCCAGACCGAGTCCGATCCCGTCTACCGCGAAAGCATCGCGGCGAGCCAGAGCCCGGCGCGGGCCGAGATCGCGGACGCGATCGGGCTGGCGATGCGCAACGTGGCCGAACTGCTCGACGTGGCGGCCACCGTCGCCTACACCAGCTCCGGCCACTCGGCCCTGCGGCTGGCGCGCGAACGGCCGCAGGCGCCCATCA
This sequence comes from Massilia sp. 05N420, assembly GCF_056397205.1. Taxonomy (NCBI): domain Bacteria; kingdom Pseudomonadati; phylum Pseudomonadota; class Betaproteobacteria; order Burkholderiales; family Oxalobacteraceae; genus Massilia; species Massilia sp. 05N420. The sequence continues at coordinate 64,385 of NZ_JBFTMX010000007.1, read as the reverse complement.
TCGGCATGACGCCCAAGCTCGCCACCGCGCGCGCCCTGGCGCTGGTGTGGGGCGTGCACGCGGTGCTGACCCATGATGTCGCCGACGTGTCGGAGATGACGGACTTCGCCTGCATTACCGCCCGCCGCGAAGGGCTGGCGCGCGAAGGCCAGACCATCGCGATCGCCGCCGGCATGCCGTTCGGCGCGTCCGGCACCACCAATCTGCTGAGGATCGCGCGGCTCGACCACTGAAGTTCAGACCTGGACCTGGATCTCGCCGAAGAAACCCAGCTGCAGGCTGCTGGCGATGCGGTTGGCCACGACCACCGCCTCGGCGGAGTCCTCGGTGCCGAACACTTCGATCGCGGTCATCCTGAACAGGGTGAGCCAGCGGACGAAGTGTTCGCGGCCGATGCCGCTTAGGGCCATGTGCTTGCCGAAGACATTGCCCTGGAATTCGCCGGTATCGAGCAGGACCTTGGTCCAGAAGGCAACCATGCGCGGCATGTGCTCGTGCCAGTGGCCGGCCAGCTTCTCTTCGAAGACGGGGCCCAGCACGGCGTCTTTGCGGACGCGGGCGTAAAAGGTGTCGACCAGCTGGACGATGGTCGACGGGGTGATGGCGTCGGTGGTACTCATGGCGCGGTCATACGAGGTTCGTGGGCGTGCCGGCCGCCCAGGCGTCGATGTTATCGACCAGCATGTCGGCGAGGGTCTGCATGGCGCCGCCGCTGGCCCAGGCCACGTGCGGGGTCAGCACGAAGTTCGGCAGGTTCAGTTTCAGGAGCGGGTTGTCCGGCACCGGCGGTTCCTTGCTCAGCACGTCGAAGCCGGCGCCGGCGATGACGCCGTTCCTGAGTGCCTCGGCCAGCGCGGCTTCGTCCACCAGGCCGCCGCGCGCGGTGTTGATCAGGATGGCGTTCTTCTTCATCGACGCCAGCTCGGCCGCGCCGATCATGTGGCGGGTCTGCCCGGTCAGCGGCAGGTGCAGGCTGATCACGTCGCTGGTGGACAGCAGCTCGGACAGCGGCAGCTGCACCACGTCGCCGTCGCCGACCGGTGAGCGCGACGCCACCGCGATCTCCATGCCGAAGGCGCGGCCGATCTGCGCCACGCGGCGGCCCAGCGCGCCATAGCCGACGATGCCGAGACGGCTGCCGGCGAGGTCGCCGATCGGGTGGTCGAGCAGGCAGAAGCGCGTCGAGCTTTCCCAGCGCCCGGCGGCGACGTCGGCGGCATAGGCCAGCAGGTTGCGCCGCACCGCCAGCATCAGGGCGAAGCAGTGCTCCGGCACCGACACGACCGAGTAATTCCGGATATTGCAGACCGCGATGCCGCGCTCGCGGCAGGCGGCCAGGTCGACGTTGTCGGTCCCGGTCGCGGCCACGGCCACCAGTTTCAGGTCCGGCAACTGGGCGATCGCGTCCGCGCGGATCGGCACCTTGTTGGTGATCGCGACCGTGGCGCCGCGCAGGCGTTCGACGACTTCCTGCTGGGCGGTGGCCGGATAGTCCTGCCAGGCATGTTCGAAGGCGGGYGGACGGACGTCGGCGATCAGGCTGTCGCGGTCAAGGAAGACGATCTTGTGCATGGCGGAATCCCAGTCGGAGGAACCGCCATTGTAGTGCGGAGACGAAAAAAAGACAGGGTAGGCACCCTGTCTTTCGAAGCGATGGGGCTTGAGCCGCTTGGCTTAGTGTGCTGCTGCCGTGTCGGCTTTCTGGTCTGCGTGAGCGGCAGCCTTGTCGGCAGCGGCCTCCGCTTTGGCCTTTGCGGCCTTTTTGTGTGCTTTTGCCTTGGTCTTGGCGGCGTCGGCCTTGGCGACGGCGACGTCGGAATTGGCCTCGGCTGCTTTCTTCTCTACCTTGGCGTCTGCCTTGGCTGCCGCTTTTTCTTCCTTGGCTTCCGCTTTGGCGACATTCTTGTCGGCTTTTGCATCGGCCTTGGCGGCATGGGTGCTTGCCGGCGCCGGCGACGTAGCGGTCGACTGGGCGGCAAATGCCGAGGTGGCGAACAGACCGGCGATCAGGGTAGCGACGATTTTGCTCATGGCGATGTTTCCTTCAGTGTTGTCTTCGAAATTTTTGGGACATTCCCGGGTGCTACTGATCCCTCAACGCGGCCAGCCGCCGGCCAGTTGACGCGTTTTTACATGTTCTTACAAATAGCTATCATTTCTTTTCCTGGGCGCCGGCCAGCCGGGCAATCGCCGCCAGCGTGGTCTGGGCCGCGTTGAGGCCCAGCAGGAAGTCCTTGTCGCTGAAGGTCGACACCAGGTCGGTCGGCTGGTGCCAGTGCGGATTCCAGCCGGCGCCGATCTGCTGGCCGCGCTCGTTCTCGCGCAGCGAGATCGACGCCACCAGGTCCATGAACGGGGTCGAGTCCGTATTCGTCATGTGCGGACCGACGGCGGCCGGATAGTCGGTGGCGTATTGATCGTTCGCGGCGCGGAAGGCCCAGGCCAGCTTCTGCGAGCCTTCGGCCTGGCGCGAGTTCGCCTGGAACTCGATGTTGACGTCGGCTTCGCGGCGCTGCTCCGGCGGCGGCGCCGTGACCGTTTTGCCGTTCGCATCCGTGCGCGCGACCGGCATGCCGTGGTCGAACATCATCATGTCGTGCTGGATCATGCCCAGCCAGCGCGGTTCCGGATAGCGGCCCGAGCCCTTGGGCGATTCGATCCCCTGCAAATCCTTGCGCTGGGCCACATAGGCGGAGGCGCCGTTCAGGCCGGTCTCCTCGTTGTTCCACAGCGCGAAGCGGATGCTGCGCTCGGTAGTGACGCCGGCGGCATTGAGGATCCGCGCCAGTTCCATCACCAGGGCCGTGCCGGAGGCGTCGTCGTTGGCCGCTTCGCCGAAGCCGAGGCCATCCATGTGGGCGGCCACGATATACATCTCGTCGGGACGGCTGCTGCCGACCTTGGTGCAAACCACCTCTTCGCGCGGGCCGCCCTTCGGATCCGGCTGCTCGGCGTTGAGGGCGCGGAGGCGCTCGTCGGGCTGGGCCATCGGATCCTGATTGACGCCGGTGGGCGCGCGGGTGCCGAACAGGGTGCTGCCACCCTGGCCGGCCGGGCCGCCGCGGCCGCCTCCCGCTGCCGCCGGACGCGGGCTGCCGGGCGGACGCGGCGCCGGCGGCATATAGTCATAACGGATGCGCTCGGTGGCGCAGCCGTAGGACTTCAGCTGGGCCTCGATCCAGTCGATCGCCTTGCGGTTGCGTTCGGTGCCCTGTTTGCGGTCGCCGAAGCGGGCCAGGCCGCGAATGGTCTCCTTGTAGCGTTCGAGGTCGAGCTGGCCGACCAGGCGGGCGACCGGGTCTTGAGCGGCCGTGGCCGGCGCTGGCGCGGTGGATTGGGCCAGGGCGGCGGGCAGGGCCAGCGCGAGGGCGGCGAAGACGGCGCAGGGCAGGAGCAGGGCGGAAGGTTTCACATGAGCTCTCGAATCAATGCTGAAGGAAGCTCGACTATATGCGATGCGCACGATTGATGCCTGTTTGACATTGCAAATTATTCAAAGGATACTCATCCGGCATTTCCACCAACCAAGAAAACCAACGAGACCGTGAAGACCACCACCTCCATCGCCATCCTTTCCGCGGCCGCGCTGGCCGCGTCCGCGCATGCCGCCCCGGCCGTGAACGCCGCTGTAAAGCCGGCGGTGCCCGCCGGCCAGGCCGTGCAGATCGAAGCCTCCCACCTGTCGCACGACGTCAAGGTGCTGTCCTCGGACGAGTTCGAAGGCCGCGGCCCGAACACGCCGGGCGAAGCCAAGACCGTCGCCTACCTCATCAACCAGTTCGAGGCGGCCGGCCTGAAGCCGGGCGGCGACGCCATTGACGGCAAGCGCGGCTGGACCCAGGACGTGCCGCTGGGCCGCTTCGAGATCAAGGGCCCGGTCGAGGTCAGCGTCAAGGGCGGCGGGAAAGAAGAAACCCTCACCCAGGGCGAGCAGATCGCCGTGCGCGCCTCAATGACGGGCGCCAAAGGCGTGGAATTCAGGGATGCGCCGCTGGTCTTCGTCGGCTACGGCGTGACCGCGCCGGAGCGCAAATGGGACGACTTCAAGGGCCAGGACCTGAAGGGCAAGCTGGCCGTGGTGCTGATCAACGATCCGGACTTCGAGGCGGGCCGCGGCGATTTCGGCGGCAAGGCCATGACCTATTACGGCCGCTGGACCTACAAGTTCGAAGAGATGGCGCGCCGCGGCGCCCTCGGCACCATCATTGTCCACGAGACCGCGCCGGCTTCCTACGGCTGGGCGACGGTGAAAAACTCCAATACCAACGTCATGTACGACGTGGTGCGCAAGAACCCGCGCGAATCGCATGCGCCGGTCGAGGCCTGGATCCAGCGCGACCTGGCCGTCGACCTGTTCAAGCGCGCCGGCCTGGACTTCGACAAGCTGAAGAAGTCGGCCGCCTCGCGCAGCTTCAGGCCGGTCGAGCTGACGGGCGTCTCGATGTCGGGCAAGTACGCCGTCGACGCCCAGGTGATCACGTCGAAGAACGTGGTCGCGCTGCGCGAAGGCAGCCGGCATCCGGACCAGGTCGTGATCTACAGCGGTCACTGGGACCATCTCGGCATCGGCCTGCCGGACGCCAAGGGCGACAGGATCTACAACGGCGCGGTCGACAACGCGACCGGCATCGCGGCCCTGCTGGAACTGGCGCGCGTGTACGCCGCCGCGCCGGCGCCCCAGCGCAGCGTGGTGTTCCTGGCGGTGACGGCCGAAGAGAAGGGCCTGCTGGGCTCCGAATACTATGCCTCGAACCCGGTGTATCCGCTGGCGAAGACGGTCGGCGTGATCAATATGGACGCCCTCGACCCGCACGGCAAGGCCAAGGACTTCACGATTTCGGGCAGCGCGAAGCTGGATCTGCTGGACCGCCTGAAGGCCAAGGCCAGGCTGGCCGGCCTGAGCTACTCGCCGGATCCGAAGCCGGAAGCCGGCCACTTCTTCCGCTCCGACCACTTCCCCTTCGCCAAGCGCGGCGTGCCGGCGATCTCCTTCGGATCGGGCGAGCATTGGGAGCAGGGCGGGCTTGCGGCCGGCAAGAAGGAGGCCGAGCGCTACGTCAAGGAGAACTACCACCAGCCGTCCGACGAATGGCGTCCGGAGTGGACCTTCGAGGGGATGGCGCGCGACCTCGGCATCCTGTACGCGGTGGGCCGCGAACTGGCCGATTCGAACGCCTGGCCGAACTGGTCGAAAGACTCGGAGTTCCGTGCGGCCCGCGATCAGAGCGCATCTGAGCGGAAATAAGTGCTCAAATGAGCGGCGGCAGTGACGGTTAGCTGCCGTACAGTCATGCCCGTGGCATCGCAGTATATTGAGCAATATTGCTGCTGATGTACAGGTGATGCCATGCCCGACGCACTCAAGGAATACAAGGCCAAGCGGAATTTTTCGATCACGTCGGAACCCGCGGAAGGGGGCGACGCCAGCACCGGCGCGCTCACCTTCGTGATCCAGAAACACTGGGCCACCAGGCTGCACTACGATTTCCGTCTCGAGCTCGACGGCACCATGAAGAGCTGGGCCGTGCCCAAGGGCCCCAGCTACGACAGCCACGACAAGCGCATGGCCGTGCACGTCGAGGACCATCCGATCTCCTATTCCGATTTCGAGGGCACGATCCCGCCCAAGCAATATGGCGCGGGCGAGGTCATCGTCTGGGACAAAGGCACCTGGGAGCCGGTCGGCGACCCGCGCAAGGGCTATGCCAAGGGCGAGATCAAGTTCGAGATGCACGGCCACAAGATGCACGGGCGCTGGGTGCTGGTGCGCCTGCGCGGCCATGAGGAAGACAAGCAGGAGCCCTGGCTGCTGATCAAGGAAAACGACGAGTACATGCGGCCGGCGTCCGAGTTCTCGGTGGTCGACGAGATGCCGGACAGCGTCAAGGACCTGCCGATGCCGGGCGCGCCCGAGGATCGCGGTGCAGCGCGCGCCAAGCTGGCGGCCTTGAAGGCCGAGGAAAGGCCGTCGAAGAAGCCGGCAAAGACCACGCGGCGCGGCGCCATGCCCGAGGGCGCGGTCAAGGCCGAGCTGCCGGAAACCCTGAATGCCGAACTGGCGACCCTGGTCGACGGCCCGCCCGAACGGCCCGAGGAATGGATCTTCGAGATCAAGTTCGACGGCTACCGCATGCTGACCCGCGTCGCCGACAAGGGCAAGGACATTCGCCTCGTCACCCGCAACGGCAAGGACTGGACCGACAAGCTGCGGCCGCTGCGCGACGAGATCAAGCGCATGAAGCTGCCGGACGGCTGGTACGACGGCGAGATCGTGGTCCACGACGAGAACGGCAAGCCGAACTTCAACCTGCTGCAGCTGGCCTTCGACGGCTCGAACCGCGCCCAGATCGTCTACTTCATCTTCGACATCCCTTACTTCAAGGGCTACGACCTGCGCGAGGTGAGGCTCGACCAGCGCCGCCCGCTGCTGCAGGACGTGCTGGCCGAGAAGGCGTCCGACAGCGTGCGCTTCTCCAGCGAATTCGGCACCGACCCCAGCCAGCTGGTGGTGGCGGCCTGCCAGATCGGCCTCGAAGGCGTGATCGGCAAGCGGCGCGACTCGCGCTACGTGAACCGGCGCTCGCCGGAATGGATCAAGCTGAAATGCGGGATGCGCCAGGAATTCGTGATCGGCGGCTATACCGACCCGCAGGGCGCCCGCACCGGCATCGGCTCGCTGCTGCTCGGCTACTATGACGAGAAAGGCGTGCTGCGCTACGCCGGCAACTGCGGCAGCGGCTTCAACGGCGCCTCGCTGCGCCATATGCGCGAGACCCTGGAAACCATCGCCAGCGACGAGAATCCCTTCCCGCCGCGCGCCGTCCCCGGCCGCGGCAACCACTGGGTCAAGCCGACCCTGGTGGCCGAGGTCAGTTTTTCGGAGTGGACGGCGACGAATTCGATCCGCCACCCGGTGTTCCAGGGCCTGCGCAAGGACAAGCCGGCCAGGAGCGTCGTGCGCGAGCAGGCCAGACATGTGCAGGAGACCGCGAAACCGGCCCCTCGCACGCGTGCGGCCGTGAAAGCGGCACCGAAAGCGAAAGCGGAAGCCAGGGCAGACAAGGCCGAACCGGCGGACAGCAGCCTGCCGGCCAAATTCAAGGTCACCCACGGCGAGCGCGTGATGGACCAGGAGAGCGGCGTCACCAAGCTCGAACTGGTCGAATACTACGCGCTGGTCGGCGAGTTGATGATGCCGCACCTGAAGGGCAGGCCGGTCTCGCTGGTGCGCGCGCCCGAGGGCGTGGGCGGCGAGCTGTTCTTCCAGAAGCACGTGGTCGATCCACGCAAGATGCCCGGCGTCGGCCAGCTCGACCAGTCCCTCGATCCGGACCACCCGCGCATGACCCGCATCGACACAGTCGAGGGCATCCTGTCCTGCGCCCAGTGGAACGTGGTCGAGATCCACAGCCAGAACGCGGTCGAGAAGCGCTACGACACGCCGGACCGCTTCGTGTTCGACCTTGACCCGGGCGAGGGCATCTCGTTCGCGCAAGTGCAGGAAGCGGCCCAGCTGGTGCGCGCCTTCCTGCAGGAGCTTGGGCTGAATCCCTTCCTGAAAACCAGCGGCGGCAAGGGCCTGCACGTGGTGGTGCCGCTCAAGCCCAGGCTCGATTGGGACACCGTGAAGGACTTCTCGCACGCCATCGTGACCCACCTGGCGAAGACCATTCCGGACCGCTTTTCGGACAAGAGCGGCGCCAAAAACCGCGTCGGCCGCATCTTCATCGACTACCTGCGCAACGGCCGCGGGGCGACCACGGTGTCGGCCTGGTCGGCGCGCGTGCGGCCGGGACTGGGGATTTCGGTGCCGGTGCGCTGGGACGAGTTGATGGACCTGAGGTCGGGGGCGCACTGGACGGTGAAGACCGTGGGGGAGCGGCTGGCGATCGGGAATTCGCCCTGGGAGGATTATGAGGAGAGTGCCACGACCTTGACCAAGGCGATGAAGGCGCTTGGATTCAAGCCGAAATAGCCGCGGCGGCGGCCGCGTGATGGATGAGGACCCTTGCGAGGGTCCTTTTTTTTCGCCCCTGCAAATCCTCGTTGACAATCCTCAAGTCCCGCTCAATAATGACCTAACTCAAAAATGAGCGCGCTCAAAAAAGAGCGCGACGCAAAGTTAACCGTGAGAACCTGAGGAGCACGAGATGAAGATTTGCCGTTTCAATGACAACCGCATCGGCCTGGTCGAAGGCGGACAGGTGTACGACGTGACCGAAGTGGCTGCCCAACTGCCGGCACTGAAGTGGCCGCTCGAGCCGGGCGACCAGCTGATCGCCCATCTGGAGCGCCTGAAGGGCCAGATGCAGGAACTGAAGGGCCGCGCCAACCCCGTGGCGCTGGACAGCGTCAAGCTGCTGAGCCCCGTCGCCAACCCGTCGAAGATCATCGCCGCGCCGCTGAACTACCAGCTGCACGTGGCCGAGTCGAAAGCCGACAAGGGCATCCACAACGGCGTGCACCTGCCGGATTACGATGGCTTCGCTTCGCCGGTCGCCAAGTTCGGTGTGTTCCTGAAGTCGCCGTCGTCGATCGTCGGCGCGGGCGAGGGCGTGCGCATCGCCTACCCGGGCCGCCGCAACGACCATGAAGTCGAACTGGCCGTGATCATCGGCCGGAAGTGCAAGGACGTCGGCCGCGAGGATGCCTTCAGCGTCGTCGCCGGCTATGCGATCGGCCTCGACATGACCGTGCGCGGTCCCGAAGACCGCAGCTACCGTAAATCCGCCGACACCTATTCGGTCCTCGGTCCCTACCTGGTCACCCGCGACGAAGTGGCGGACCCGGACGCGCTGGACTTCTCGATCACCGTCAACGGCGAGCACCGCCAGAAGGCGAACACCCGCGACCTGATCACCGGCGTGGCCGAACTGATCGAAGTCGCCTCGCGCGCCTACACCCTGTACCCGGGCGACATCATCATGACCGGCACCCCGGAAGGCGTGAACAGCATCGAGCCGGGCGACGTCATGCATGCGTATATCGAAGGTATCGGCGAGATGGACGTCGCCATCCGCGCCTGAGACGCGCCGAAGGAGGAGACATGAACACCACCACGACAGGCGAAGCCGGCGCCCTCGAAGCGCGCCGCGACTTTTACCGCCGCATCGACCCGGACAACCTGGCCCCGCTGTGGGAACAGTTGCACAGCCTGGTGACCCGCACCCCGGCCTCGCAGTGCCGCCCGGTGCACTGGGACTACCGCAAGATCCGCCCCTACCTGGACGAAGCCGGCCGCCTGATCACCGCCGAGGAAGCGGTGCGCCGCGTGCTGATTCTCGAGAACCCGGGCCTGCGCGGCCAGGCGGCGGCCACCACCTCGCTGTACGCCGGCCTGCAGATGATCCTGCCGGGCGAGATCGCGCCGCCGCACCGCCACACCCAGGCGGCGATCCGCCTGATCCTCGAAGGCGAGGGCGCCTACACCTCGGTCGACGGCGAGAAGACCTTCATGGAGCGCGGCGACTTCATCATCACCCCGGCCTGGCACTGGCACGAGCACGGCAACGAAGGCGCGGCGCCGATGGTCTGGCTCGACGGCCTGGACGTGCCGATGGTAGCCATGCTCGACGCCAGCTTCGCCGAGCATGCCGCTGACCTGCCGGCTCCGATCCCGGCGCGCCGCGGCGGCGAGAGCAAGGCGCGCTTCGGCAGCAACCTGCTGCCGGTCGACTACCAGGCCCCCAGCCCGTCTTCGCCGCTGTTCAAGTATCCGTATGCCGAGACCCTGGCGGCACTGCGCGCGATCGCGGCCGGCAATCCGCCTGACGCCTGCCATGGCCACAAGCTGCGCTACGCGAATCCGCTCGACGGCGGCTATCCAATGCCGACCATGGGCGCGTTCATCCAGTTGCTGCCGGGCGGTTTCGGCACCGCGCCTTACCGCTGCACGGCCGGGACGGTGTTTGCCGTGATCGACGGCGAGGTCGAGGTCGCGATCGGCGAACAGCGCTTCACGGCGCGCCCGAACGACGTGTTCGTGGTCCCGAGCTGGGCCGAGCATCGCATCACGGCGGGGACGGACGACGCCGTGATCTTCAGCTTCTCGGACCGTCCGGTGCAGGAAGTACTCGGCCTGTGGCGCGAGCAGCGGTCGGCGTGAATCATCAAGGAACTAGAATCATGAGCAAGAAACCCGTAGTCATCGCGGGCGGCGGCCCGGTCGGCCTGGTCACCGCCCTGGCCCTGGCGCGCCAGGGCATCGAAGTCGTGCTGCTGGAAGCGGAGAGCCAGATCCCGCAAGACCTGCGCGCCGGTACCTTCCACCCGCCCACCGTCGAGATGCTCGACCGCCTGGGCCTGGGCAATGCCATGCTGGAGCAGGGCATCAAGGTGCCGGAATGGCAGATCCGCGACCGCCGCACCGGCGTGGTCGCCCAGTTCGACCTCGGCCTGCTGGCCGACGTCACCCCGCATCCCTTCCGCCTGCATTGCGAACAGCACAAGCTGTCGCGCATCGCCGCCGACGTCCTGGTATCGATGCCGAACGTGAAGCTGCTGTTCGGCCATCGCTGCACCGGCTTTGTCCAGGATGCCGAAGGCGTCACGGTCAAGGTGCAGTCGGAAGACGGCGAAGACGAGATCCGCGCGAGCTGGCTGGTCGGCACCGACGGCGCCCACAGTGTGGTGCGCAAAGGAATGAACGTCGAGTTCGATGGCTTTACCTGGCCCGAACGCTTCCTGGTGTTCGCCACGCCCTATGACCTGCGCGAGCAGGGCTTCACGGGCAATGCCTACGTCGCCGATCCTGACGAGTGGTGCGCGATCTTCATCCAGCCGCACAAGGGGCCGCCGGGAATCTGGCGCATCGCCTTCCCCACGAAGCCGGAGATGAGCGAGGAAGAAATCCTGTCCGACGCCTTCGTGCAAAGCCGGATCCAGGGCTTCCTGGCGCCCGACCGCGAGTACGAGATCGCCTACCGCAGCGTGTACCGCGTGCACCAGCGCGTGGCCAGCGATTTCCGCGACGGCCGCGTGCTGATCGCCGGCGACGCCGCCCACATCAACAATCCGCTCGGCGGCATGGGCCTGAACAGCGGCATCCACGACGGCGTCAACCTGGCGGAGAAGCTGACCGCGGTGTTCGAGGGCGCGAGCCAGGACCTGCTGGACCGCTACGTGCGCCAGCGCCGCCTGACGAATATCGAGTACGTGCAGGCGATCACGATCCGCAACAAGCGCCTGCTGGAAGAACGCGATCCGGTCGTCCGCAAGGAGCACCTGGACGAGCTGCGCCAGACCGCCGCCGACCCGGCCAGGGCCCGCGCCTACCTGCTCAATTCGTCGATGATCGCCAGCATCGCGCGGGCGCGGGAGATCCAGTAAGCAGTAGACCCGTAGTACAACCCGGAAGGCGGCCGTTACTAGAGGCGCAGCAAGCGCCCGGCCGAGCTGCCTTCCTCTTTGGAGGAGACTCGATGTTCAAGCAGCAAACGATCGCGCTGGCCTGTGCCGCCTGCGCAGCAGGCATGCCGGCCGCGTCCGCGATGGCGCAGACCAGCGTGGCACTTTACGGCAGCGTCGACGGCGGCATCAGCTATGTCAGCAATGAACGCGGCAGCGGCAACACCCGCGTCGACAGCGGCAACCGCTCGCCGGACCGCTTCGGCTTCCGCGGCGTCGAAGACCTGGGCGGCGGCCTGAAGGCCATGTTCATGCTGGAGAGCGGATTCAATCTCGACGACGGCACGCTCAAGAAAAGCACGGCCCTCTTCAACCGTCGCGCGGTGGTCGGCCTGGACAGCAGCTACGGCCTTCTCACTCTCGGGCACATGCCCGACTTCATGTACGATTACCTGCGCTTCCAGAGCAACGGCATCATGGGGTCTTCGTACTTCTTCCATCCGGGGAACCTGGACAACCAGGCCAGCACCTTCCAGATCGATAACGCGGTCCGCTACGAGACCCCGAACCGGGGTGGTTTCAAGCTGGGCGCGATGATCGGCTTCGGCGAAAATCCTGGCGACAGCAGCAAGAACCGCAACTGGAGCGCAGGCGCCCAGTATGCGGCCGGCCCGCTGAAGGCAAACCTCGCGTACACCGTGTCGAACGACCGCAGCTTCAACCTGGGCGGCACGCTCGGCATCCGCAGCCTGCTGGGCCAGGCGCTCTCGAACGGCGACCCGTCGGCGCCGAGCGCCGCCTACACGAACTTCGCATCGTCGAAGACGACCAGCGTGGGCGCCACCGGGAGCTACACCGTCGGACGATTCACGCCGCACGCGATGATTTCGCGCGTCGAGCTGGAAAACCGCGTGGGCTCGGCCGCCCAGACGAACTATGAGCTCGGCACGGATATCGATACCGGCAATTTCAATATCGTCGGCGTCTCGACCGGCATTTCGCGCTTCGCCGGCGTGCGCTGGACCCAGTTCAACGTGATCGACATGCTTGCCCTGTCGAAGCGCACGACCTTGTATGCTGCGGTGGCATACCAGCGCGCCAGCGACGGCCTGGCGGTGATCAACGGCCTGGCGCCGTCGTCCACCAACCGCCAGGTCGTGAGCCGCATCGGTATCCATCATTTCTTCTGATTTCCAGCCGTATCGGGATTTGCACATGAATACATCACATAAACAGGTCGACGTCGTCGACCTGCTCGACCACGCCAGAGTGAGCCGGCTGCACGTCAGCCTGATCGTCTGGTCCTTCCTCGTCATGGTCGTCGACGGTTTCGACCTGCAGGCGATCGGCTATGTCGCCCCTTCCTTGATCAAGGCCTGGGGACTGAACCGCGCCGCCTTCGGCGTGGCCTTCTCGGCCGGCCTGGTCGGCATGATGATCGGCGCCACCCAGGGCGGCACCCTGGGCGACCGCATGGGCCGCAAGCGCACCGTGCTGAGCGGCGTGCTGCTGTTCGGTGTCTTTACCCTGGTCACGGCCTGGGTCTCGGGCCTGACCGAACTGGTGGCGCTGCGCTTCCTCGCCGGCGTCGGCCTGGGCTGTGCGGTGCCGAACGCGATCGCGCTGAACACGGAGTACGCCCCCAAGCGCCTGCGCGCCACCATGGTCACGCTGATGTTCCTCGGCTATACGATCGGCGCCGCCCTGGGTGGGGCCGCCGCGGCCTTCCTGATCCCGCGTTTCGGCTGGAGCTCGGTGTTCGTTGCCGGCGGCGTCGCGCCGCTGGTCGTCGCCGCGCTGTGCGCACGCTTCCTGCCGGAGTCGGTGCGCTTCCAGATCCTGAAGGGCGACCTGGCGGCCGCCCGCAGCCGCCTGCAGGCGTGGTTCCCGCAGGCCGGTATCGCACGGGACACGGAACTGGTGCTGCACGAGGAGAAGCGGCCCGGCTTTTCGGCCGGCCACCTGTTCAAGGAAAAGCGTGCGCCCTTCACCATCCTGCTGTGGATCTGCTTCATCGCCAACCTGGTGACGCTGCACTTCATTGCCAACTGGCTGCCGACCGTCATCGAAAGCACCGGCGTGCCGCTGCAGCGCGCCGTGATCGTCACCTCGCTGTTCCAGGTTGGCGGCACTGTCGGCGGCATCATCATCAGCCGCCTGCTGGACCGCGGCAGCCTGCTGCCCCTGGTCGGCTTCTTCGCCCTGGCCGCGCTGATGATCGCCTCGATCGGCATGTTCAGCCGTAGCGAAACCATGCTGGAAGTGATCGTGTTCGCCGCCGGCCTGTTCGTGGTGGGCACCCAGTTCGGCCTGAACGCGCTGGCCGGCAGCTCCTACCCGACCTTCATCCGTTCGACCGGCGTGGGCTGGGCCCTGGGCATCGGTCGCATCGGCTCGATCATGGGCCCGATGGTGGGCGGCATCCTGATCGCGTTGAAGTTGCCGCTGCAGGAAATTTTCCTGTGGGGCGCGATGCCGATGCTGGTGGGCTGCATTGCCTCGGGCATGCTGCTGCGGCTGCGCCAGGGAGCGATCCGCGCCGGCGCCGACCTCCAGGTGGCGGCAGGCTCACATTAGGTGAGCCTGCCGGGCTCACATTAGGTGAGCCTGCCGGGTTCGCACTAATCGGGCTCAGGGTGTGGCTTCGCCGTCGGCCGGCCGCACCCCGGACAGCGCCAGCGCCAGCAGCTTGCGCAGCCTCTCCACGCCGGCCTCGGGCTGAGGATCGTCATCGTTGAGCCAGCGCCGCACCTCGGTCAGGTAGATCGTCATGCACAGCGAGGCGATGTCGGCGGCGGCATGCTCGCGCCCGATGCGCCCCGCGTCCTGCTTGGCACGGATGATCGTTTCGAGCAGCTCCACGATGCGTCCGCGGCGGCCGTAGAAGCGGGCGGTCTCCGGTCCCTGGCCGGTGCCGCGCGACAGGAAGTCGAAGGTTTCCTGGACAGCGGGGCGGGCCAGGCGCGGCTCGCTCGCCCAGTAGGCGTAACGGCGGCCGAAAAATCCGGTCAGCTGGTCGATCAGTGGACCTTCCCAGCGCCGGGCTGCCAGCTCGTCGTTCACCTGGTCGAGATCGTCGTTGATGATCATCATCAGGAGGTCGCGCTTGTCTTTCGCATACACGAACAGGGTGCCAATGGCGACCTCGGCGGCGTTCGCGATCTCGCGTGTGGTGGCATCCTCGTAGCCCTTGTCGAGGAAGACCTTGCGCGCGGCCTGCTTGATGCGGCGGCGCTTTTCCAGCTTGCCGCGTTCGCGCAGGCCGAGCTTGGGGGCGGTGGTGTCGTCGGTGTCTGTCATATGGAAAGTATATCGAGTTCGCCATGTGAAATAAATAGAGCGCGCTCATTTTTGATCATGTTGTTGAAAGGAAGTATCAAATGACGGCAGCCAGAACCCTTTACGACAAGCTGTGGGACGAGCATGTGGTCCGCGTCGAAGACGACGGTACCGCCCAGCTCTACGTCGACCGCCACCTGCTGTACGAAGTCACCAGCCCGCAAGCCTTCGCCGGCCTGGCGCTGGAGCGGCGGGTGGTCTGGCGGCCCGGCGCCAGCCTGGGCGTGTGCGACCACAACGTACCGACCAGTGGCCGCGCCGGCGGCATCCGTGATCCGCTGTCGCGCATGCAGGTCGAGACCCTGGAAGCGAACTGCGACGCCCACGGTATCGCCCAGCTGCGCCTGCTCGATCCGCGCCAGGGTATCGTGCACGTGGTGGGCCCCGAGCAGGGCGCCACGCTGCCCGGCATGACCGTGGTGTGCGGCGATTCCCATACCAGCACACACGGGGCCTTCGCCGCGCTGGCGTTCGGTATCGGGACTTCCGAAGTCGAGCACGTGCTGGCGACCCAGACCCTGCTGATGAAAAAGAGCGGCAACATGCTGGTCGAACTGGAGGGCAGCCTGGCACCCGGCTGCACGGCCAAGGACCTGATCCTGTACGTGATCGCGCAGATCGGCGCCGACGGCGGCAATGGTATGGCGATCGAGTTTGGCGGCAGCGCCGTGAGCGCACTGTCGATGGAAGGCCGGATGACGCTGTGTAACATGGCGATCGAGGCGGGCGCGCGCGCCGGACTGGTGGCGGTCGACGATACCACCATCGCCTGGCTGGAAGGCCGGCCCGGCGTGCCCCGCGGCGAGGAGTGGCGCCAGGCGGTCGATCACTGGCGTGGCCTGGCCAGCGATCCGGATGCCCGGTTCGACCGCCGCGTGCGGCTCGAGATCGGCGGCCTGCGCCCGCGCCTGACCTGGGGAACCTCGCCGGCGATGGCCGGCGACATCGATGGACAGGTGCCCGATCCGGCGCAGGAACAGGACGCGGGACGCCGCGCATCGATGCGGCGCGCCCTCGACTACATGGGCCTGGAGCCGGGACAGGCATTGAACGGCTTGCGCTTCGACCGGGTCTTCATCGGCTCCTGCACCAACAGCCGGATCGAGGACCTGCGCGCCGCGGCGCAGGTCGTGCTGCGGATGGGCGGACGCGTGGCGGCCGGCGTGAAGCAGGCGCTGGTGGTGCCAGGCTCCGGGCTGGTCAAGCTGCAGGCCGAACGCGAAGGCCTCGACCGGGTGTTCGTCGAAGCCGGCATGGAGTGGCGCGAGCCGGGCTGCTCGATGTGCCTGGCGATGAACGAGGACCGCCTCCAGCCGGGTGAGCGCTGCGCCTCGACCTCGAATCGCAACTTCGAAGGCCGCCAGGGCGCCGGCGGCCGCACCCACCTGATGAGTCCCGCGATGGCGGCGGCGGCGGCCCTGGCCGGCCATCCCGTCGACGTCACGTCCTTTTTCGCCTGAGGAGCCGTCATGCAAGCATTTACCGTACTGCGCGGTGTGGCCGCGCCGCTGGACCGCGACGACGTCGATACCGACGCCATCATCCCCAAGCAGTTCATGAAGTCGGTCGAGCGGACCGGTTTCGGTCCCAATCTGTTCGACGCCTGGCGCTACCTCGACATCGGCGAACCCGGCATGGACCATGCGGCGCGGCCGAGGAATCCAGAGTTCGTGCTGAACGACCGGCGCTACGCCCAGGCAAGCATCCTGCTGGGACGCCGCAATTTCGGCTGCGGCAGCTCGCGCGAGCACGCACCCTGGGCGCTGCTGCAGGCCAGCTTCCGGGTGGTCATCGCGGCCAGCTTTGCCGACATCTTCATGGGGAACTGCTACAAGAACGGCCTGCTGGCCGTGCCGCTGGGCGTGGAAGCGATGGACCGGCTGTTCGCGGCCGCCGGCGGGCCGGAGCCCTTGCTGCTCGAGGTCGACCTGCGCGCCCAGACCGTTACCGGGGCGGGCATTGCGGAGCGCTTTGCGATCTCGCCATTCGTCCGCGAGAATCTGCTTGCCGGGAAGGACGACATCGCGCTGTCACTGGCGCATGCGAGCGATATCGCAGCCTTCGAAGCGCGCCGCCATGCGCGCTATCCGTGGCTGGCGCGGGCGCTGGCCTTATGAGGCGGGCTGGGCCCCGGATTCGTTGCGGGTCTCGGCTTCGGCCTCCTTATGATTCCGCACGATCCCCCGCACATTCATCGCGCACAAGCCCGCCTGCAGCGCAATCAAGGCCCAGGCCTCGTCGTGCACGCCCCACACGATCCACAGCAGGTTGCTGACGATGAAGGTATAGAAGCCGAAAATCCGCCGCCTGGCATGGCGTGCGCCCACTAAAAACGCGGCGCCCAGGGTGACCGCCATCGCCGGCCATTGCAGCAGATCGATCAGCGTATCCCAGTCCACTCAGGCCGCCTTCCTGCGCCTGGCCGGGGTCTTGGCCGCCGTGGCGGTTTTCGACGCAGCCGCCGTGCGCTTGGCGGGCGCCTTCGAAACGGAGGTCTTCGTCGCAGTCTTTTTTGCAGCCGGCTTCTTGGCCGCGGTGGCGCGCGCATGCACGGTGGGGGACGAAGCCGTCTTGCGGGCGCGCGGCGGCGGTGAGTCGGTGCTGTCCTCGTCCTCGTCGCTGGACGGCTTGCGCGACTTGCGCGGCGGCGGGTCGTCATCGTCGTCGCCGTCGCCGTCCGCATGCGCGGGCGCCGGTTTCTTGCCCAGGCTGGCCTGCAGCAGCGAGACCAGGTCGATGACGTTGGATTTCTTCGGCTTGTCTTGGTCCGGCTCCGGCATGGTGATGGTCTTGGTCTGGTTGGCCGCGATCTTCTTCTTCACCATCGCCATCACGTCTTCGCGATAGGTGTCGTGGTACTTCTGCGGCTTCCATTTCTCGCTCATTCCTTCGACGAGCGCCTTGGCCATCTGCAGTTCCTTTTCCGTGAGCTGGGCCGCCTTCGAGTTCTCGTCGGGAATCTTCAGTTCGTCGGTGGGGCGGATCTCGTCCGGGTAGCGCAGGGTGTTGAGGACGATGGTGTCGCCCACGCAAACCAGCGCCGCCAGGTGCTGCTTGACGCGGATGACGACGTTGGCGATGCCGATCTTGCCGACTTCGCGCAGGGTCTCGCGCAGCAGCGCATAGACCTTGTCGCCGCCCTTGCCGGGCGCGAGGTAGTAGGGCTGCTCGTAGTAGATCAGCGGCACCTGTTCGGCATCGACGAAGGCCAGGATGTCGATCGTGCCCGTGGCCTCCGGATTCGCGCGGCGCAGGTCCTCGTCGGACAGCACCACGTATTCGTCGGTCGCATACTCATAGCCCTTGATGATGTCGTCCCAGGAGACTTCCTTGCCGGTGTTCTTGTTGTAGCGCTTGAAGCCGATCGGCGAGAAGTCGCGCCGGTCGAGCATGTGCAGGTCCAGGTCGTTGTCGCTGGTTGCCGGGTACAGTTCGACCGGGATGTGCACCAGACCGAAGCTGATCGCACCCTTCCACATACTCCTCGCCATGATCACACTCCTTTAGTAGATCACTCGCCCACCGAACCCGTAATCGGCAGCACCACGCCCGTCACATAACCCGAGCACACGTTCGACGCCAGGTAGACGTAGGCCGGCGACAGCTCTTCCGGCTGGGCCGGGCGGCCGAAGGTGGTCTGCTGGCCGAACTTGGTGATGTCCTCGGGCGACTGGTCGGCCGGGTTCAGCGGGGTCCACACCGGGCCCGGGGCCACGGCGTTCACGCGGATGCCCTTGTCGAGCAGGTTGGCCGCCAGCGACATCGTGAAGGCGTGGATGGCGCCCTTGGTGGTCGAGTAGTCGAGCAGTTTCTTCGATCCCTTCAGGCCGGTGACGGAACCGGTGTTGACGATCGCGGCGCCGCGCTTCATGTAGGGCAGACAGGCCTTGGCCATGTGGAAGTAGCCGTAGACGTTGGTCTTCATGGTCTCGTCGAAACGGTCCTCGTCCAGGTCGAGCAGGGACTCGGCGTGCTCCTGGAAGGCGGCATTGTTGACCAGGACGTCCAGGCGTCCGAACCTGGCGACGATCTGGTCGACGGCCTGCTGGCAGAACTCCATGTCCTTGACGTCGCCGGACACGGTCACGCACTGCCGTCCTTCGGCTTCGATGTGGCGCTGGGTCTCGGCGGCGTCCTCGTGCTCGTTCAGGTAGAGGATGGCGACGTCGGCGCCTTCGCGCGCGAACAGGACCGCGACCGCGCGGCCGATGCCGGAATCGCCGCCGGTGACGATCGCCACCTGGCCGGCCAGCTTGCCGCTGCCCTTGTAGTGCTCGGCCATGAATTTCGGCTTCAGTTCCATCTGGGCTTCGAGGCCGGGCTTGGCCAGGTGCTGGGCCGGAAAATCGCCCGACGGCTGCCGGATGCCGGTCTGGGCTGGTTTCACTTCGCCTGCGCCCGAGCCATGATCGCCTTTCTGCATGCTGCCGTCCAGCTGGTCCTGGCGGTTCTGGATCGCTTTCTGCTTGTTCGCTACATCATCCTGGTTTGCCATGCCGATCTCCTTGTGCACTCGGTAGTACGTCATCCTTCAGTATTCCCGCCGGGTGGGCTTCGCTACCGTGCGCTTCCACACACAGCGCCGCAATTGCTAGGCGCGCATGGTGCTTTGTGGCAAACTTCAGCCCGTAGCACGCTATACCTTCAGCTTTTCCAGGAGTGCAGATGTCGCAGCTGACCGAGCAGGATGCAGGATGGACCGGGATCTACCTCAGCCCGATGGCGCCGCGCCGCGCCGACTTCGCCCAGGCCTGCGGGCCGCTGTTCGCGCGCCTGGACCTGGCCGATAGCCCCGAGGCCGCGCTCGCACTGCTGGCCGCACAGGCGCCCCGCCTGTTGATCGTCGACCTCGAACGCTTCGAGCCGGGCATCGATCTCGATGCGCTGGGCGGCCTGCTGGCGCGCCGCGGCGGTGCCCGGGTGCTGCTCCTGTGCCCCTTCGCTAACGCCCGTTGGCTGCCGCTGCTGAATGCATCCGGCCCGGCCGCGTATGCGATCACGCCGATCGAAGCGCCGCGCCTGCAGGGCGTGGTGCGCGCATGCCTGGAGACGCCTGCCGGCGGCGCCCCGGCCGCCGATGCCGGCGCCCTGCGTGCGCTGCTGGCGTTGCGCGCCCGCGTGCAGGCGGCGCTCGAGGAAGGCGAAGAAGAAAGCCTGGCCGAGCGCCTGTGCCGGGCCTTGCTGGCGTGGCCGGGCGTACTGCACGCCGCCATGTTCCAGCTGCGGGGCGACAACGACCTGCAGCTCGAGGCCGAATCGGGACGCGGGCCGGCCGCCGGCCTGCGCCTGGCGGCGCTGCTGCAGCGTGGCGAGCGCCTGCTGCAGGCGCCGCTGCGCCATGCCTTCCCCGGCCTGCTGGCCGCCGCCAGCGGTGAACTGGTCCTGCTCGACACCCTGGAGCAGGCCGGCGAGCCGGCGCTGGCCGAGACCCTGGGCGCGCACGGCGTGGTGCAGGCGCTGGGCATTCCGGTGCCGGCCGACGGTCCCGGCGCCCCGCGCGGCGCGCTGTCGCTGCTGCTCGACGACGGCGCGGCGCTGGCGCCGGAAGTCTTCGACACCCTGCGCGACTGCGCCGCCATGGCCGCGCTGGGCCAGCGCCAGATCGACATGAACATCGAGAGCGAGCAACTGCTGGCGCGCCTGACCTATGTGTCGACCATGGACGCCCTGACCGGCGTCGCCAACCGCCGCCACGGCGAGGAACTGCTCGAGCGCGAGGTGCGGCGCGCGCGCCGCTACCGCACCCCGCTGGCCCTGCTGTCCTTCGACATCGACCGCTTCAAGGCCATCAACGACAACTACGGCCATCCGGTCGGCGACGTCGTCCTGCGCACGGTGGCCGACTGCGTGCGCGCGGTGCTGCGTTCGAGCGATGTGCTGGTGCGATCGGGCGGCGAGGAATTCCATGTGATCGCGCCCCACACCAGCGCCATCGACGGCCTCAAGATGGCCGAGAAGATCCGCCAGGCGGTCGAGCAGGCCGCGATTCCCGGCTGCGACCACGTGACCGTCAGCCTGGGCGTGGCCCAGCTGGGCGAGCAGGAGAGCGCCGATTCCCTGTCCCGGCGGGTGGACGCCGCGATGGCGCGCGCCAAGCGGGCGGGGCGCAACTGCGTCGAACTGGCGATGCAATAGATGCTGGGCTGGTTGAAGGGCTACCGGCGCGCCTGGCTGCCGGGCGACCTGGGCGCGGGCGCCGTCGTCGCCATGATGATGATCCCGCAGGGCATGGCTTACGCCCTGGTGGCCGGACTGCCGCCGGTGACCGGCCTGTACGCCAGCATCGCACCGCCGCTGCTGTACGCGCTGTTCGGCACCAGCAGCACGCAATCGGTGGGGCCGATGGCGATCGTCGCGCTGATGACGGCATCGAGCCTGGCGCCGCTGGCGAGCCATGGCAGCGCGCTGTACGGCGAGCTGGCCGCGCAGCTGGCCCTGCTGTCCGGGCTGGTGCTGCTGGCCTGCGGCCTGCTGCGGCTCGGCTTCCTCGCCAATTTCTTCTCGCGCCCGGTGATGAACGGTTTCACCATCGGCTCCGCGATCGTGATCGCGGTCGGCCAGGTCCGCCCCCTGCTGGGCGCCGCGCCGCCGCACTGGCACGGTCCCAGCGCCGCCCTCGGCCTCGGATCCCTGGCGCTGCTGATGCTGGCGCGCCGCCACGGCGCCGCCTTGCTGAGGCGCTGCGGCCTGGCACCGGGCGCCGCCGATGTCGGGGCGCGCCTGGCGCCGATGGCGCTGGTGGCCGGCGCCATCGCCCTGGTCGCCATCTTCGGGCTCGACCGCATGGGCGTGCGGACCATCGGCCAGGTGCCGGCCGGGCTGCCGCAGCTGAACCTGGCCGTCTCCAACGCGCACTGGCGGGCGCTGCTCCAGCCGGCCCTCCTGATCGGCTTCATGTGCTTCCTGATCTCGATGTCGGGCGCCCAGACCCTGGCGGCCCGGAAGGGGGAAAAGCTGTCCACCGACGCCGAGCTGGTCGGCCTGGGCGCGGCCAACGTCGGCAGCTTCCTGAGCGGCGCCTTTCCCGTCACCGGCGGCCTGTCGCGTTCCGCCGTCAATTTCGCGGCCGGCGCCAACACCCAGCTGGCCGGGGTGACCGCGGCCGCGCTGTTGGGCGCCGCCCTGGTACTCCCGACCGGCTGGCTGGCCCTGCTGCCGCTGCCGGTGCTGTCGGCCACCATCATCGTCGCCGTGCTCGGGATGCTGGAGACCGCGACCCTGCGCACCGCCTGGCGCTACGACCGCGCCGACGCGCTGGCGCTGCTGACCACCGCCGGCGGGGTGCTGCTGCTGGGCGTCGAGGCCGGCGTCGTGCTCGGCCTGCTGCTGTCGATGGGCGCGATGATCTGGCGCGAGAGCCGGCCGCATATCGCGGTGCTGGGCCGCATCGCCGGCACCGAACATTTCCGCAACGTCGACCGGTACGAGGTCGAAATCCGCAGCTGCGTGCTGCTGCTGCGCGTGGATGCCGGCCTGTTCTTCGGCAACGTGGAAGCCGTCCACGCGCGGGTCGAAGAAGAGCTGGCGCTGCATCCGGGCGCCCGCGAGCTGGTGCTGGTGCTGTCGGCCGTGAATGCGATCGACACCTCGGCGCTGTTCGGCCTGCTGGAACTGAATGCGGAACTCGGCCGGCGCGGCGTGCGCCTGCACCTGGCCGAGGTGAAGGGACCGGTGATGGACAGGCTGAAGGAATCGAGCCTGCTGGATCGCCTCAGCGGCCAGGTCTTCCTGACCACCGCGAAAGCCTGGGACGCCCTGTCCGCCAGCGACGAATCCTGGTCGGTCTGAGCGCTCCGCTTATTTGCCCGAGGTCTGCTTGCGGGCGTCGTCGGTGCCCGGCTCGGCCAGGCGGATCGGCGCCGCATCCTTTGGATACTTCGCCTGCACGCCTTCGTAGGCCTGGGCGATCGCGGCCATGTCGGCGGCTTCGTCGCCGCTCAGGGTCATGGTCTTGGTGACGTCGACGACCTTTTTGCCGTAATCGATGGACACCAGCAGCACCGGCACCTGGGCCGCCAGCGCGATGCGGTAGAAGCCGCTCTTCCAGTAGGGACGGTAGCCGCGCGTGCCTTCCGGCGTGATCGCCAGCCAGAACCACTTCGATGCCAGCATGGTCTCGGCCAGGCGCCGGATCGCGCCCTGCGGCGCGCTGCGGTCGACGGCCACGCCGCCCCAATAGCGCATGATGGCGCCCATCGGGCCGCGGAACAGGGAATCCTTGGCCAGCCAGCGGAATTGCAGGCCGACCGCCCACTTGGCCAGCAGGCCGACGAAGAAGTCGAGATTCGAGGTGTGCGGGTAGACCACGGCGATGCCGTGCGGGCCGGGCAGGGGTTTGAAATAGAGATTCCAGCCGATCAGGTTCAGCAGGCGCAGGGCGGTGCGCTGGCCCCAGGTCGGCAGCTGTGCCGGGCGCGTCAGGTGTTCTTGCATTGTGTCTCTTTCAACCGGGCTTCTTTCATTTCGTCCCGGCAAATAAAGCGGCGATTCTATAGCGGGAAAAAACGCCGGACAAGCGAAAAAACTGGAAGCGTTGTAGCGCCGTCGGTATCATGCCTCGCCTGAGCAACAAGACTCACGCATTCTGCAACCTGGGATTTAACGATGGATATCAAGATTTTTCACAATCAGCGCTGCGGCACCTCCCGCACCACGCTCGGCCTGCTGCGCGACGCCGGCCACGAACCCGAAGTGGTCGACTACCTGGCCAATCCGCCCGCACGCGAGGAGCTGAGGGAAATGATCGCGAACGCCGGCCTGTCGGTGCGCGAGGCGGTGCGTAGCAAGGAAGCACGCTACGCCGAGCTGGGACTGGACGGCGCCGACGACGAGGCCCTGCTGGACGCCATGGTCGCCAATCCAATATTGATCAACCGGCCTTTCGTGATCACGCCGAAGGGTGTGCGCCTGTGCCGGCCTTCGGAACGGGTGAACGAGATCCTGTAGAGCGTCAAACGCTCTTGATCTCAGTGCTGGCAGGCGCCGATGTCGACCGCATCCGCCGGCCCGCGCAGCTTGCCGTAGAAGTCGGGCCCGTCGGCGCCATGTTCGAGGCCCTTGCCGATCGCCGGTGAATCCGCCGCCAGGCGGAAGTCCGGCGTGCCGCTGCGCGAGTAGCCGATGAAGCCGGGTGCGGCGGCGACGGTGCCGGACTGGCGCATGCCCTCGGCCAGGCGCCAGTCCGCCCCGCGGTTGCCGAACACCAGGTTGTTGCGGTAGCTGTTGTGCTTGCCCGTCGCGCCCTGTTCGGAAATGCCGTAGCGGTTGTCGAACACGATGTTGTTGAACACGTGGGTATGGTCGTTCGGCTCCTTGCTGTGATAAAAGTCGCCGCCGCCGACCAGGATGCCGGTGTTCGAGGCCGTGACCGTGTTGTTGACCACCACCACCCGGTTGGCGTCGTGCCACAGGTGGATGCCGGCTTCGGTCACGCGGTAGACGATGTTGTTGCGCACCGTGCCCGAAGTGCTCATGGCGATGCCCTGCACGTAGCGGCAGCCGGGCGGGCCGATGTCGTGCACGCTGTTGCTGGCGACTTCGGAAAACATTCCCTTGTAATAACTGTCGACGGCGATGCCGGCGCCGCCCTTGCTGGTGCAGGGCTGGCCGGTGGCGATGTGGTGCACGTGGTTGGCGGCGATGCGATTATAGGAACCGGCGCTGTAGATGCCTGTAGTCCAGGCTTGTCCGGCAACGTGGGCCGAGCCGTCGACCTCGAAGCCGAGGATGTCGACGTAGCTGGCGCGGTTGTCCCAGGCCACCTCGTGCCGCGAGACCGGCGGCGGCACCAGGCGGGCCTGCCAGCGTTCGGTGGAGCGGAACACGATGCGGGCATTGGCCAGGCCGTTGACGCTGGTGCGGAAGCCGCCCTGGTAGGTGCCGGGCAGCACGTTGACCGTGGTGCCGGGCGTGACCAGCTGGGCCGCACGGGCCAGCGAACGCAGCGGTGCCGTGGGCGTGCCGGGGTTGCTGTCCAGGCCGTCCGGCGCGACGTAGAGCTCGGTCGGCACGATCTGGGGCGTGACCGCCACCGGATGGTTGTCCTTGACGGTGCAGCCTGTCATGGCAAGGACTAGAAGAAAGAAAAGGAAGCGCGTCAGTGTCATGGTCGCAAGGCATGGGGCCGGTAAGAACCTGTCGGCTCTAAGCGGCCCAGTGTGCGCCTCGCAGGGGCGCGGAAACCCGGCTGCCTCAATCTCGCTCTTGTGCGCGCACAAACCCATGCGGCGCTTTGCTGCATGCCGTGTCTGCGGTATGGTTGGCTTTTACGCAAGGGAGGAAGCATGAAGGGATTGCTGTTGCCATCCGGAAGCCGGATTCCCGTGCTCGGCCAGGGCACCTGGAATATGGGCGAGGATCCATCCGCGCGCCGCGGCGAAGTAGCGGCGCTGCGCCTCGGGCTGGAGCTCGGCGTGACCTTGATCGACACCGCCGAGATGTACGGCGAGGGTGGCGCCGAGGAAGTAGTGGGCGAGGCGATCGCCGGCCGCCGCGACCAGGTGTTCCTGGTCAGCAAGGTCTATCCCCACAATGCCGACCGCCGCGGCGTGCAGGCGGCCTGCGAGCGCAGCCTGCGGCGCATGAAGACCGACAGCATCGATCTCTACCTGCTGCACTGGCGCGGCAACGTGCCGCTGGAGGAGACGCTGGAAGCCTTCGTCCGCCTGCGCGAGCATGGCAAGATCCGCGACTTCGGCGTCAGCAACTTCGACCTCGACGACATGCTGGAAGCGGCGGCGCTGCCCGGCGGCGAACTGATCGCCACCGACCAGGTGCTGTACAACCTGTCCCGGCGCGGCATCGAATGGGAGCTGCTGCCGTGGTGCCGCGAGCGGCGCATCCCGCTGATGGCCTATTCGCCGCTGGAGTCGAATCCGAACGAGCAGGCCGGCCTGCTGGGCAATCCGCAACTGGCGGCGGTGGCGGGCCGCCATGGCGTGACGCCGGCCCAGGTGGCGCTGGCCTGGCTGCTGCGGCAGGAAAACGTGGTGGTGATCCCGAAGGCGGTGCGGCCGCAGCACGTGCGCGAGAACCGCGCCGCGCTGGACCTGGCGCCGTCGCTCAGCGCCGAAGACCTGGCCCAGCTGGATGCCGGGTTTCCGCCGCCGCAACGGAGACGGCCGCTGGCGATGCGCTGATCAAGCCGCTTCGTACAGGCCGGCCCGCAGCCAGTCCAGCAGGGCGGCCGAAGTCAGCGGCCGGCTGAACAGATAGCCCTGGCCCTTGGCGCATTGCTGGCCGCGCACGGCGGCGGCCTGGGCTTCGGTCTCGATGCCCTCGGCCACCGTGCTCATGCCCAGGCTCTGGGCGACCTTCACGGTGGCTTCGATCAGCACGCGGTGGTGCTGGCTGGTGTCGGCCTGGCAGACGAAGGAGCGGTCGATCTTGACCGTGTCGACCGGCAGCTGGTGCAGGCTGGACAGCGAGGAATAGCCGGTGCCGAAGTCGTCCAGCGCCAGGGTGATGCCGATCGCCTTCAGCTCGTGCAGGCGCTGCTGCACCTGCTGGTCCTGGGCCGCCAGGCTTTCCGTCACTTCCAGCTGCAGCTGGGACGGATGCATGCCGGCATCAATCAGCACGCCGCGCACCGTCGTCGGCCAGTCCGGCTGGGCCAGCTGGGCGCGCGACAGGTTCACCGCCAGCAGGCGCGGGGCGGCGTCGCCGAGTTCGCGCTGCCAGCCCATGAAGTCGCGGCAGGCGCGGCGCAGCACGAAGTCGCCCAGCGCCCCGATCAGGCCCGATTCCTCGGCCACCTGGATGAATTCGAAGGGCGGCACCACGCCGCGCGCCGGATGCTGCCAGCGCACCAGGGCTTCGACCCCGGCCGAGAGGTCGGTGCCGCCGTCGGCGCGCAGGCCGACCACCGGCTGGTAGACCACGAACAGCTGATCCTCGAGCAGGGCCAGTCTCAGGTCCGACTCGATGTCGGCGCGGCGCGCGGCGCGTTCGCGCATGGCGGGCTCGAACATGGTGCACTGGTTGCCGCCGGCGCGCTTGGACTCGACCATCGCGATGCTGGCGTCGCGCAGCATCTCGCCGGCGAAGTCGCCGGCATCGGCGCCCCAGACCAGGCCGATCGACGGCTTGCAGGTGACTTCCTGGCCGCCGGGCAGCTGGTGCGGGCGGCCCAGCGCCTCCAGCAGGCGCGCCGCGATGCGCTCGGCATCGTCACGGCTGCGCAGGCCGTCGAGCAGCACCGCGAATTCGTCGGCGCCGACCCGGGCCGCCAGCTGGCCGCTGCCGCCGTTCGGATCGATGCGGTCGCTGGGCGGGCGCAGGGTAGCGCGGATGCGCTCGCCGATCTGCACCAGCAGGCGGTCGCCGGCACTCTGGCCGAGGGCGTCGTTGATCTGGCGGAAGCGGTCGCAATTCATGAACAGCAGGGCGAATCCGCCGCGGTTCGGATCGAGTCCGCAGGAGCGGCCCAGCATCTGCTGCGCCTGTTCCAGCAGGGCTTCGCGGTTCGGCATGCTGGTCAGGGCATCGGTGTGGGCGGCGGTCTTGAGGCGCCGCGCCAGTCTTTCCTGCTCGCGCTGGACTTCGTGGGTGGCGTCGGTGACCACCGCCATCAGGCGGGTCGGGTCGAGCTTCAGCACCGACAGCGACAGCCACTGCGGCGCGCCCGGTCCGGCGGCGTCGCCGAGCTGCAGGCGCAGGCCTTCGCACACCGAACCGGACGGCTCGGTGAAGTTGTCGGTCAGTTCGCGCAGCTGCGGCGCCACGCCGGCCAGCACGGTGAACAGGTTGTCCATGCTGCCGTCGCGCACCAGCGGCATCAGGAGACTGGACGACATCGGGTTCAGCATGTCGACCGCGCCGTCCAGGCTCGCCTGTACCAGGCCGATCGGGGCCCGGTACAGGAACTGCACCAGGGCTTCGTAGGCATCGGCATGGTTGATCGGCTTATTCGTGTGCATTGAGGTCTTTGCTCCAGCATTCGATCCGGTTGCGGCCGTTCGCCTTGGCGGCGTACAGGGCCCGGTCGGCGCGCTTGATCAGGGTGTCGAGGTCGATGGTCTCGCCGGCGTCGACTGCGGCGATGCCGGCGCTCACCGTGTAGGCGATCGACACGCCGTCGCAGGTCACCGGCTGGCTTTCGACCAGGCGGCGCAGGCGCTCGGCCACGGCCGCGGCGCCGTCCAGGGTCGAGGACGGCAGCAGCACGGCGAATTCCTCGCCGCCCACGCGCGCCACCACGTCGACCTGGCGGAAGGTCAGCGACAGGGCCGCGCCGAGCTGGCGCAGCACGCAGTCGCCGGCCGGGTGGCCGTGGCGGTCGTTGATCTGCTTGAAGTGGTCGGCGTCGAACAGGACCAGGGCGATCGGGCGCGGCGTGCGGCGGTTGCGCGTCAGCTCCAGTTCGGCCGCTTCGAAAAAGGCGCGGCGGTTGGCGACGCCGGTCAGGTGGTCGCAGAACGCCGACTTGCGGCGTTTGTCGACGGTGTCGCGCTTGTCGCTGATGTCGCGCAGGACCAGGCAGTAGGCCGCCTCGCCGTCGATGGGCAGGTCCGGCTCGCGGTCCGGCAGCGGCGAAATCATGGCGCTGCCCCAGAACTGGCTGCCGTCGGCACGCAGGCGCGGGCCTTCGTCCAGGCTCCAGCCATTGGCGTCGGCTTCGTGCAGGCGGTCCTGCACCTGCTCGGCGGTGGTCGCGCCTTCGGGATAGAACACGGAATAGGGCTGGCCGACCACCGAGGGCTGGAAGCCGGTGACGCGGGCGATGGTCTCGTTCCAGCAGCTGACCCGGCCTTCACGGTCGAGGCCGACCAGCGCATAGTCGCTGATGCTGGTCAGCAGGGCGTTCAGCCAGGCGTCGCTCTGGCGCAGCTGGCGCTCGCGGCGCACCTGCTCGCTGACGTCCTGCAGCACCGCCATCAGGCGCGAGCCGTCCAGCTTCAGGAGGCTCAGCGACAGCACCTGCGGCACCCGCATGCGCTTGCCGGCGGCGCCGCTGTTCAGGTGGATGTGCAGGCCGTCGCAGATCATGCCGCTCGGGCGGTCGAAGCTTGCGCACAGGTGGCGCAGTTCCGGCGCCACGTCTTCCAGCGCGGTGAACAGATTGGTCAGGCTGGCGTCGCGCGAGAGCGGCATCAGGAGCTGGGCCGAGATCGGATTGATCATCACGATCTCGCCGTCGATGCCGGTCTGCACCAGACCCACCGGGGCAAGGTAGAGGAACTGGATCAGCGCCTCATGCTCGGCCGCCAGTCGGGCGTGCGCGTCGGCGCTCACAGCTTGCGCTGTACCAGCACGTAGCGTTGCTCGCTGCCCGGCTCGGCCAGCAGGCGCAGCTTCACCTTCACCGGACGCATGCGCAGGGTCAGCACGTAGTCGATGGTGTCGTCGAGCGTAGTGCCCTCATCCTGGGCGTCTTCGAAGCGCTGGGCCACCATGAAATTGTTCATGCAGGGCGCGACGTTGGTGAACAGCGGCTGGCCCAGCACGCGCGCGGCGTTCAGGCCGGCAGCGTCGGATTCGGTCTGGTTGTACTTGCAGACATTGGTGTCGGCGCCGAAGCCGATCACGCCGAAGTCGAGGCGGTCGAGTTGTTCGGCATTCAGTTGCGCCAGCTGGCCATGGAGGCCGGGCGCGGTGAAAGACAGGTCGGTGGCGGCGGTCATGGCGATGTTTTTTTGTCGGAAAGCGAAAATTGTTGCAACACAGAAAGGAATGGTGACATGTCAGATTCAGCATGTCAAATCAATCGTGTGCGCATGTGACATTGGCACAAGGGGTTCAGTCGACGATCGCCGGCATGTAGGCGGCGAGGAACTCCTGCGGCATGCGGCGCGGCTTGCCGCTGCCGATCTCGATGCAGACCAGGTCCCAGCGGCCGCGCAGCACGGTGGCGCCGTCGCTGGCGCGCACCAGCTGGAAGCGGCGCGCCATCGACAGCTTGCCGTCGCCGCCCACCAGCCAGGTGGCCAGCAGCAGTTCCTCGTTCTCGAAGGTCGGCAGGATGTAATCGTATTCGCCGCGCCGGATCGCCATCGCGCGGTCAAGGCGCCGGTAATCCTCCAGGCCGAGCCCGAGCGATTCCGAATGGGCCCAGCCGATCTGCTCGCACCAGCGCACGTAGACGGCGTTATTGGTATGGTTCAGCCCATCGATATCGGCGGCGACCGGCACGCGCGGGAGCGTGAAAGGGTTTGCATGATCCCAGTTCAAGACGGTTCCTTCCTGGCGTTTGCGGTAGGGCCGGCCATTCTACAGCCGGTGCATGCGACACGCCAGGACGGGCTTTGCGACAATCAAGGCGGAGATGATGCAGCTCAGGCGTGCGCCGGGAACATCAGGGCGCTAATGTGGTCAAGCATCCGTTCAACGCGGGGGAGCCGATGTACACGATGATTCTGTTGCTGTATCTGCAGTCGGGGCTGGACGTCACCCTCGACCAGGCCAATCTGCGCGGGGAGTTCCGCAGCATGGGCGAATGCGAAGCCGCGGCGCGCAAGCTGCGCGGGCCGATCCCGATTCCGCGCAACGTCCAGGCCGCCTGGCAGGACGTCATGTGCATCAAGATCGATCCGAAGGTCAGCGTCAACCAGATGAAGCCGGTCGAGCTGGGCAAGCTGCTGCAGGAGCATCCGCCACTCGGTTGCCAGGGGGAGGGTGCGTGGGAACGGGTGGCCGAAATGTGCGTGGCGGCGCCTGCGGCGTCGAAAAGTGGCGCCGACAGCCCGGGCGGCAAGCGCTGAGCGCTCTCAGTCTTTTTTCCACTCCACGTTACTGGGGCAGGGAATGTTATCGGCCACCTCGTTACCCATGGCCATGCGTCCCATGCCGAGCGGACTGATGTTGCCGCCGCGCCGGCAGATGCTGCCGTTGCCGATCCGCTTGCGGTAGATGACGGTGCCGTCCGGCGAGGTATAGGTGTCGAAGTGCACGCTCTTCGAGCGGTCGACATGGGCCGCTTCGAGGCCGCGCCGGAAGCGTCCCATCGGCGTGTCCGGCTCGTCTGGCACTCCGGATTTCCCATTGCGCAGCACGCGGTCGATGCGGCCGGCCTGGCGCTTCGCCAGCCCGAGGGCGAAGCCGCCGTCGGCTTCCTTCTGTTCGCGGATCGCGTCCTGCACGGTGGTTGGCGCATGCGCGTCTTCGAGGCGCGGGACAGTGGGCGCCGCAGGCACGGCGGCGGGAGAGGGATCGGCAGGGGTGGCGGCCGGCGGGCCGGACTTCGCCGTTGGCGGCAAGGGGCTGCCGAAGAAATCGGCAATCGGCGGCAGGCGCCCGGCCCGCGGCCTCGGATAGCCCGGCGCGGCCGGCGCCTCGGGTTTCGACGGCGTCGACGGCGGTAGCTCGGGCACGGTGAGCAGCAGCCAGGTTGCCGCCTCCGGCGTCTCCGGCATGGGCGCCGGACGATGCCGCATCCAGGCCGGCAGCATCGCCATATGCATGAAAAAAATCAGCGCCAGCGCAGCGCGGTTCCTGGGAGGGAAACCTGCTGCGCCGGCGCCGTAGCTCATGCGGCGGGCTTGCTTACTTGACCGTCAAGGCCTGCTTGATCGCCACGCAGCGCTGGTCTTCTTCCAGCGTGTCGAGCAGGGCGCGGCGGGTGCCGGCGGACAGGTTCTTCATCTGCGCGCTGGCGGCCTGCAGGCGCTTGACGCTGGCCGGGGTGCAGCCCGACGGGATCATGCTCGGACCGTAGGCGCGCATGTAGACCGGGCCGGCCGTCTTGTCCAGCTGCGGCAGCAGGGACAGGCGCTGGTCGGCGGACTTCTCGGCCAGGGCTTTCTGCTCGGTCGGATACAGGCTGCCCATCGCCGTGCGCACCTTCGAGAACGGCAGCTTGGTCTTGGTGTCCTGGATGGTGCCGAGCCACTCGGACTTCACCGCCGGGTCCGGACGCACCACCGTCGACGCCAGCGCCGCGGCCTGGCCGCTGTCCGACTTGTCGCGCTCCTGCTCGGCCTTCACCAGGTTGGCCGCGCCCGGATAGTCGTAGCGGTTCAGGCGGGCGATGATGGCCCAGCGCAGGTCCTGGTTGATGCTCAGGCCGTCGAGCGTCTGCTTGCCTTCCAGCAGGGCGGCCAGACGGTCCAGCGCCGGACGTGAGCTGGCCACGCCGATATACATGCCGAACCAGCGGCGCTGGAAGTCGTCGTTGCCCTTGGCGGCGACGGCGGCGTTCCAGGCCATGTCCTCGAGCTGGCGGTCGACCTGGCGTGCGTAGGCGCTGTTCGGGTCGATGGCGACGAGGTAATGGCGGGCCGCGCCGACCTTGCCCAGCACGTCGCCCAGCAGGGTGTAGTCCTTCTCCTGCGGCGCGTTGTTCAGCGCGGTGGTGATGAATTCGTTGAGCGGCAGCTTGGCGTCGCGCACGCCGTCCCACAGGCTCTGCCACAGCATGGCGCGCAGCAGCGGATCGTCGACGCCAGAGAGGCCCGTGCGCGCGGTGTCGAAGGAGCGCTTGTCCAGCTGGACCTTCACGAAGCCCCAGTCCTCGAAATTCGGGTACACCAGGTCGGGGCAGCTGGCGCCGACCATGCCCGGCACGGCCGTCTTCGCGCCCTTGTAGATGATGGCGACGTTCTTGTCGAGCTTCAGTTCCTTGCCGTCCAGGCGGAAGCTGGCGACCTGCACGCGCTGTTCGCGCAGGGTCGGGAACTGCTTCGTGGCCGACTGATCGAGCGTGAACGAAGCGATCTTGCCGTTCTTGCAGCTGAAGCTGGCGGCGATGGTGTTCACGCCCGGCTGGTACAGCCACTCCCTGGTCCAGCCCTTCAGGTCGCGGCCGGCGGCGTCGCCCAGGCTGCCGATGAAGTCGTCCAGGGTGGCGTTGCGGTACTGGTACTTGACCAGGTAGTTGTGCACGCCCTTGCGGAAGGTGTCCGCGCCCAGCAGGTGGCGCAGCTGCATCAGGGTCGAGGCGCCCTTCGAATAGGTGATCGCGTCGATGTTGTCGAAGGCGTTCTGGGTCGACGGCACCGGCACCTCGATCGGGTGGGTGGTCGAGCGCTGGTCCTGCGCATAGGCGCTCTGCTTGCCTTCCGAGTAGAAGGCGCGCCAGGCGTCCTTGAACTCGGTGGCTTCGGCAGTAGCCAGGGTGCCCATGAAGGAAGCGAAGCTCTCGTTCAGCCACAGGCCGTTCCACCACTTCATGGTGACCAGGTCGCCGAACCACTGGTGGGCCATCTCGTGCATGATCACCGCGGCCAGGCGCTGGCGCTGCTCCGAGGTCATGTCGGCCTTGTACATGAAGCCGCGCTCGGCGAAGGTGATGGCGCCGGCGTTTTCCATCGCGCCATACAGGAAGTCCGGCACCAGGATCTGGTCGTATTTCTCGAACTGGTAGGGGATGCCGAAATAGTCGTCGAAGAAGGCGAGGCCGGACTTGGTGTACTTGAACCACTCGGCCGGCTTGATCTGCGAGGCAACCGACTGGCGCGCGAACAGGCGCATCGGGTACTTGCCGCTGCTGTCTTCCCACTTCTTGTAGGGGCCGGCGTGCATCGAGAAGTTATACGGGCTCAGCTTCTTGGTCCTGGGGAAGGTCCAGCGTTTGGCATCGCCATCGGCATCGATCTTCGTCTCGCGGGTGGTCGAGATCACTTCCCAGTCGGCGGGGACGGTCACGTTGACCTGGTAGGTACCCTTCAGGTCGGGCTGGTCGAACACCGCGAACATCTGGTGGGCGGCGGCCGGCTCGAAGTGGGAATAGGTGTAGACGCGGCCGTCGACCGGGTCGACCATGCGGTGCAGGCCTTCGCCGTTGGTGCTGTGCGGACGCTCGTACGCGATGGCGACGGTATTGCGGCCCTTGACCAGGTCGCCGGCGGCCAGGGTGATGAACCAGCCGTTGTACTGCGGGGTGACGCTCTTGCCGTTCACCGTCACCGACTTGACGCTGGCCTTGTCGAGGTCGATGGTGAGCGGGCTGGACGCGTCGTTCAGGTCGAAGCTCAGGGTCGTGGTGCCGCTGAAGTTCTCCTTGCCGGTCAGCGTGAAGTCGAGCACGTAGTCGACGTTCGAGACGCGGGCGGCGCGGGCGGCGGCATCCTGTTGCGACAGGAAGGCGTTTTCGGCGCGCGGCGCGGCGGCGGTGGCGGCATGGGTGGCGGGAGCGAAGGCCAGCGCGGCGGCGATGGCGAGCGGCATCAGGCGAAGAGCAGTTTTCACGGTTATCCTTGCGGCGATGGTCTGGGAATGAATCGCGCAAGAATAGCATGTCAGCAACATTAATCGTACTGATATGCCGGCCGGAACGGAGATTTTTTGCTGCCTTCGCCGCCTGTAGGGGGAAGTAAATACCCTTCGATATATGCATGCATATATCGAAGGGCGGCAAAAGCGCTTAGCCGTTCGCCTGCAAGGCCGGATAGTCGGTATAGCCCTCCGCACCCGGTGCGTAGAACTTGTCCGGACGCGCCGGGTTCAGCGGGGCGTCGGTCTTCAGGCGGGCCGGCAGGTCGGGGTTGGCGATGAACCACTGGCCCCAGGCAACCGCGTCGGCCTTGCCGCTGGACAGCAGCTCCTCGGCGCTTTCCTTGCTCATCTTTTCGTTGGCGATGTAGACGCCGCCAAAGATCTCTTTCAGCTGCGGACCGAGGCTGTCCGGGCCGACCGCTTCACGCGCGCAGATGAAGGCGATGCCGCGTTTGCCCAGCTCGCGGGCGACATAGCCGAAGGTTTCCAGCGGGGCCGAATCGCCCATGTCGTGGGCGTCGCGGCGCGGCGCCAGGTGCATGCCGACGCGGTCGGCGCCCCAGACTTCGATGCAGGCGTCCGTCACTTCCAGCATCAGGCGGGCGCGGTTCTCGATCGAGCCACCGTAGGCGTCGCTGCGCTGGTTGGTCTTATCTTGCAGGAACTGGTCGAGCAGATAGCCGTTGGCGCCGTGGATCTCGACGCCGTCGAAGCCGGCCTTCTTCGCATTCTCCGCGCCCTTGCGGTAGGCGGCGACGATGCCCGGGATCTCTTCAAGGTCGAGGGCGCGCGGGGTCTCGTATTCCTTGACCGGCCGCACAAGGCTGACGTGGCCGGCCGGCTTGAGCGCCGACGGGGCCACCGGCTGGTCGCCGTTCAGGAACAGCGGATCGGAGATGCGGCCCACGTGCCACAGCTGCAGGAAGATACGGCCGCCGGCCTGGTGCACGGCCGCCGTCACCTGTTTCCAGCCCTCGACCTGCTCGTCGGACCAGATGCCCGGGGTGTCGGCATAGCCCACGCCCATCGGCGTCACGGAAGTGGCTTCCGACAGGATCAGGCCGGCCGAGGCGCGCTGCCCATAGTATTCGGTCATCAGGGCGTTCGGCACGCGGCCTTCGCCGGCGGCGCGCGAGCGGGTCAGCGGCGCCATCACGATGCGGTTCGGCAGCTCCAGCGCGCCGACTTTCAATGGATCAAACAACGAAGTCATTGCTACTCCTGTTCTTGTTGACTGGGGATTCAGTAAGGCCGTGTCATCTTAAAGCACACGCGCAATTCCTGCCGGGATCGCCTCGTTTTTGACGCGCCGGCCGCAGGTGAGTCCATGGCGCCGGTGCTATACTTGCGGCCCTTTGAATGAAGATGAGCGGAGTTGCGATGAGCTGGGCGTATCTGGTGGTTGCCGGACTGTTGGAAGTGGCCTGGGCCGTGGGTCTGAAATACACCGCCGGCTTCACCCGCCTGTGGCCCTCCGTGTTCACCCTGGCAACGATGGCGGGCAGCGTCGGCATGCTGGGCCTGGCCCTGCGCGCCTTGCCGCTCGGCACCGCCTACGCCATCTGGACCGGCATCGGCACCGTCGGCACCGCCGTGTTCGGGATGATCATGCTGGGCGAGCCGGCCGGCGCCCTGCGCCTGCTGTCGATCGGCCTGATCGTGGCCGGCATCGTCGGCCTGAAGCTGCTTACGCCGGCCTGATCCGGCGCGACGGGTCAGTGCAAGCCCGTCCAGCGCGTGTAGATGCGGTCCAGCTCGCCGTCCGCCTTGAGCTTCTCGAGCGCGGCGCCGAGCAGGCGGGCGAGGTCGGGATCGGCCTTGCGGCTCACCCAGAAATACGAAGGCGCGGCGCCCAGGACCACAGGGAGCACGCGCACGCGCGGGCCGAGCCCCTCGCTGTGGATGTAGTGCTGCAGGGTCACTTCGTTGAGGTAAGCAAAGCGGCCGTGTCCGGCCAGCATCTTGTGCAGGTTGACGCCGTTGTCGTCGGTGGCGTCGTCGACCTGCACGCCGCCCGCTTTCAGCCAGTCCGTGAACACCGAGCCACGCTGGGTCGTGACCAGCGCGCCCAGTCGCACCAGGTCCTGCATGTCGCGCACCACGGCCGTGTCGCCGGCGCGCGCCACCAGCAGATGGCGCGCGACGTACACCGGTTTGCCCACCGGTACCGCGATGGCATTGCGGCGCGGCGAGGCGATCAGGGCGCAGGCGGCGTCCAGCCTGCCCGACTCCAGCCCGGCTTCGATGCCGGGCAGCGAGCGGCTGCGGTCGTAGCCCATGAAATGCAGGCGCGGCTCGATGCGCTCGATCGCGGCCATGACGTCCGGACAGATCCCGGTGACCCGCCCGGGCAGGGCCACCCATTTGGGCGCGATGGCTTCCTGCCCGACGACGCGCACGTCCATGGCCCACGCGCCGGCGCAGGCCGCCAGTCCGACAATGAGTGCCGCCAGGCGGCGAATGTGCTGTGATGCCTTGAAGCTGTTTGTCATTGTTATCGTTATGGTTCTCTCAAGCGCCAGGATTGTCGCACGAAGCGCCATCATGCCGCGCGCCGAATAACGCCGCCCGCACTCCGCGCACGTTTGATCCGTTCGGCATAGCCGCACCCTCAGCTCCCTAAACTCGGTGGCGAACCGGGGCCGCTTCGCCCCGACCGCGGAGGGAAACCGATGATCCTGTTGACGGGAGTGGCCGGCTTCGTCGGCATGCACCTGGCGCGCCGCCTGCTGGCCGAGGGACATGAGGTGGTCGGCATCGACCACCTCGGACCCTGCGCCGAGCCCGGGCTGAAGGAAAGGCGCCTGACCGCGCTGGGCGATGCCGCCGGCCTGCGCTTTTGCCGCATGGACGTCACCGACGGTGCCGCGCTGGACGCCCTGTTCCGCGGGCACCGTTTCGAACTGGCCATCCATCTGGCCGCCCAGACCGGCGTGCGCTATTCCTCCGAACATCCCCATGAATGCGTGATCAACAATGTGGCGGGCTTCGCCAACGTGCTCGAGTGCAGCCGCCGCCACGRCCTCGGGCACCTGGTCTACGCCAGCAGTTCCAGCACCTACGGCGCCAACCGCCGCCTGCCGTTCAGGGAGCACGACCCGGTCGACCACCCGGTCAGCGTGTACGCCGCCACCAAGCGCAGCGACGAGCTGCTGGCCCACAGCTACAGCCACCTCTACGGCCTGCCCACCACCGGGCTGCGCTTCTTCACCATCTACGGGCCCTGGGGACGGCCCGACATGGCGCCGATGCTGTTCGCGAAGGCCATCGCGGCCGGCCGCCCGATCGAGGTCTACAACGGCGGCCACATGCTGCGCGACTTCACCTATATCGACGACGTGGTCGAAGCGGTGCTGCGCCTGTGCGGGCGGCCGGCCGAGCCGGATCCGGACTTCGATCCGCTCGATCCGCACCCGGCCACCAGCCATGCGCCTTTCCGCATCTACAACGTCGGCAACCAGCAGCCGGTGCAGCTCTCGGAATTCATCGACGCCCTCGAGGACGCGCTCGGACACCGCGCCGAGCGGCTGGCGCGGCCCATGCCCGGCGCCGACATGGCGGCCACCTGCGCCGACACCCACGACCTGCGGCGGGCGATCGGCTGGGCGCCGTCCACGCCGCTGCGCACCGGCATCGCGCACTTCGTCGCGTGGTTCCGCCACCATGGGGCCTGCCATGCGTAAGCACGAGGCGGCGCTGGAGCCGCATTCCCTGTCGCTGGTCGTGCCCATGCACGACGAGGAAGACAATGTGCTGCCGCTGAGTACCCAGGTGCAGGCGGCGATGGCGGCGGCGCCCTGGCCGTGGCAGCTGATCCTGGTCGACGACGGCAGCCGCGACCGCACTGCCGAGCGTATCCGCGAAGCCGTGGCCGCCAGTCCCGGCCACATGGCGGCGGTCATCCTGCGGCGCAACTTCGGCCAGACCGCCGCGATGCAGGCCGGCATCGACGCCGCCGGCGGCAGCGTGATCGCCACCATGGACGGCGACCTGCAGAACAACCCGCACGACATCGTGCGCATGGTGAGGCGCCTGCTCGACGAGGACCTCGACCTGCTGGTCGGCTGGCGGCGCGAGCGCAAGGACAGCTTCTGGCTGCGCCGCTTGCCCTCGATGCTGGCGAATCGCCTGATCGCGGCCGTCACCGGGGTGCGCCTGCACGACTATGGCTGCTCCCTGAAGGTCTACCGCGCCCCGGTGCTGCGCGAGATCCGGCTGTACGGCGAGATGCACCGCTTCATCCCGACCTGGATGGCCACCGTGACCTCGCCCGACCGCATCCGCGAAGAGGAGGTCAGCCACTTCCCGCGCATCCACGGGCAATCGAAGTACGGCTTGTCGCGCACCTTCAAGGTCCTGCTCGATCTGCTGTCGATGTATTTCTTCGTGCGTTTCCGCGCCAGCCCCGGCCATTTCTTCGGACGCATCGGCCTCGCCTGCGGCTTCGCCGGCATGGCGGCGCTGGGCTGGCTGGCCTGGCTCAAGCTGGGGGAGGGCGAGGCCATCGCCAGCAGGCCGTTGCTGCTGCTGGCGGTGCTGCTGGTCGTGATCGGGGTGCAGTTCGTCTGCACGGGCATCGTCACCGAAGTGCTGGCGCGCACCTATTTCGAGGTCGGCGCCGCCCGCACCTACCTGGTCCGCGAAACCCTGGGCAGCCTGGGCGAAGCGGACCCCGCCGACGGGCGCCGCGCCGGCGAGGCGGCGCAGCCATGAGCGGCGGTCCGTTGAGGGAAGGCGCCGGGCTGCCGCGGCCCATGGGAGGCGACGGACGCCGGCTGGGCAGGGCGGCTGCAACGGCCGAGGCGGTGCCCTGGCTGCTGCCCCTGCTGCTGGCCGGCGCGGTCCTGGTCGGGCTCTACCTGAACCTCGGCGCCTTGCCCCTGTTCGACGTCGACGAGGGCGCCTTCGGCGAAGCCACGCGCGAGATGCTCGAACGCGGCGACTACGTGTCCACCTGGCTGAACGGCCAGCCGCGCTACGACAAGCCCATCCTCGTCTACTGGCTGCAGGCGGCGTCGGTGCGGATCCTGGGCCTGGACGCGTTCGCGCTGCGCCTGCCGTCGGCGCTGGCCGCCAGCGCCTGGATCGTGGCCGTCTTCGCCTTCGCGCGCCGCCACATCGACCGCGACACCGGCTACGCCGCGGCCTTCATTGCCGCCGGCACGGCCGGTGTCGGCGTGATCGGGCGCGGGGCGACCGCCGATGCGCTGCTCAACCTCTTCCTGGCGCTGAGCATGTTCGACATCGTCCGCTACGCCGGGGACCCGCGGCCCTTGTGGCGACGGCGCGCCTTCCTGTGGATCGGCCTCGGCCTGCTGACCAAGGGGCCGGTGGCGCTGCTGGTGCCGGGCGCCGCCAGCCTGCTGGCCTTCTCGCTGCTGGGAAGAATGGCCGACTGGGGGCGGGCGGTGCGCGACCCCGCCGGCTGGGCCATCCTGCTGGCGGTCGCCTTGCCCTGGTACCTGCTCGAATACGTAAGCCGCGGGGATGCTTTCCTGGCCGGCTTCTTCATGCGCCACAACGTCGAGCGTTTCCTTTCGCCGCTGCAGGGGCATGGCGGCGGGCCTTTGTATTACCTGCCGGCGATCCTGGTGCTGCTGCTGCCGTATACCGGGCTGTTCCTGCGCAGCTTGCCCGGACTGCGCAAGCTGCGGCATCCGCGCGCGGCGCCGCTCGACACCTTCCTGTGGTGCTGGTTCCTGTTCGTCTTCGTGTTCTTTTCGCTGGCCGGCACCAAGCTGCCGCACTACCTGCTGTATGGTGCGACCCCGCTGTTCATCCTGATGGCGCGTGGGCGCGGCACGCTGCGCTCGCATGTGCTGGCCTTTACGCCGCCGCTGCTCTTCCTCGGGCTGGTGGCGGCCCTGCCGGTCTTGCTGGAGGGCCTGCCCCCCGGCATCCGCAACCCCTATGTGCGCGAGGCGCTGGGCCGGACCGAGGTGTTCGGCGCGGGCTGGCGGCTGGGCGCGCTGGCGCTGCTGGCGGCCGTGCTCGGGCTGGCGTTGTGGCGCGGCGCCTCGCTGTGGCGGCGCCTGGCCCTGGCCGGACTGCTGTGCTCGCTGGCCCTGGCCTGTCTGCTGCTGCCGGCGGCGGCCGAGTTGCAGCAGGGGCCGCTGAAGGAAGCGGCCCTGCTGGCCCGGCGCGCCGGCTGGGAGGTGCACAGCTGGCGCATCGATATGCCGAGCTTTTCGGTCTACCGCGGCGCCGTCACGCCGGCGGCGGCGCCGCTGCCGAGGCCCGGCCAGGTGATCCTGACCCGCAGCGACGCCCTGGCAGCCCTCGGCCCGGTGCGGCTGCTGTACCGGAAGGGCGGCATCGTGCTGGCCCGCATGCCCGGATGAGCCGATGGCGCCGGCCCTTCGTACTCCCCGGGTATGGCTGCCGCCCGCCATCGGGCTGGCGCTGCTGGTGCTGGTGCTCGCCAGCGGCGCCAACCGCGCCGCCTTCCTGGCGCTGAACCATGCCGGCCACGCGCTCGGCCCCCTGTTCTGGCTGCACCTGACCATGCTGGGCGACGGCGCGGTGGCGCTGGCGCTGGTGCTGCCTTGCATCCGGCGTGTCCCGCACTGCTTCTGGGCGGCGCTGGCGGCGGCGGTGTTCGCGGCGCTCTGGACCCAGGTGACCAAGCAATTCGTCGACATGCCGCGTCCCTTGTCCGTGCTGGCGCCGGACCAGTTCTTCCAGTCGGGACCGGCCTACCGGCGGGTGTCCTTCCCGTCCGGGCATGCGGCGGCGGCCTTCGCCATGGCCGGCATCTGGAGCATGGGCGTGGCGGGAAGTCCGCTGCGGCGCATGCTGCTCCTGCTGCTCGCCAGCCTGGTCAGCCTGTCGCGCATCATGGCGGGCGTGCATTGGCCGGTCGACATCCTGTGCGGCATGCTCGGCGGCTGGCTGGGCGCCTGGCTCGGCCTCAGGCTTTCCGGCCGCTGGGCCTGGCCCACCGCCGGCGTGGGCGGCCTGATGGCCGGTCTGGTGCTGCTGGGCGTGGCGGCGAGCCTGCTGGTGAGCCGGCATATCGGCATCCCGGCGGTGCTGCCGGCCCAGCGCCTCATCGGGCTGGTCTGCCTGTTGTGGGGCGGCTGGGAACTGCTGCGGATGTGGCCGTGGTCGGCAGGGCGCCTGGGCGGGCGCCGCACCGCGCGGCGGCGGCAGATCGAGGAGGAGGAAGTCGATGGGTGAGGATGGCTGGTGGCTGCTGGTCGGCTTCGGCGGCCAGGCTTTGTTCATGGGGCGCTTCGTAATCCAGTGGTTCGTCAGCGAACGGCGGCGCCGCAGCGTGATTCCTGTGTCTTTCTGGTACCTGAGCATCCTGGGCGCGCTGGTGCTGCTCGCGTATGCGGCGCACCGGCGCGATCCGGTCTTCATCGCCGGCCAGGGGCTGGGCGTGGCGATCTACCTGCGCAACCTGCACCTGATCCGGGCGGAACGGGCGCAGATGCGCGAGGCCGGCGGCTAAGGAAGGCTCGGCACGCTCAGTGACTGCTGAGAAGCCATTTTGCAAACCCCAATACACGCGCATCGTTTTGCAAGTGGCGCGGATACACAATCCAGAAAGCGTATGGGTTATCCAATCTCAGCTTGAATGGTTCGACCAGATCGCCATTGTGCAAATCATCCCGCACCAATGGCTCAGGTGCCAGGGCAATGCCTTTCGCCGCTCGCGCCGCTTCGATCGCCAGGAAAACGCTGGAATAACGCAGGCTGGCCTGATTGGGCGGCATCGGCAATCCTTGTGTCTCCAGCCACTCGATCCAGCCAGGTGGCTTGCCGGGAAGATGGATCGTACTGTCGTGTATCAGCGTGTGGTGTAGAACATCTGCGGGCGTGTGAAGCGGCGGGGAAGCGAGAGCTTGCAAGGCAGGGCTGCAGACCGCAATCATGTCGGCACTCATCCAGTGCTGGGTGATCGCACCAGGATACCGGCCGTCACCATATCGCAGGGCAATATCAAATTTGCCGTCCTTAAAATCGACGACTTCATCGTCGTCGCTCAGTTCAAGGGCTAAGCCGGGGTGGGTGGACTGATATTCAGCGATGCGGTGCACCAGATATTTCGCCGCTAATGAGGGCATGGCGGTAACGCGCAATGCCTGAGTGTTGCCGATCGATGGCGGCTGCAGTACGTCTTCAAGTCCTGTAAACAGCTCGAAAAGGCGGGCTGCCAGGGTCTTGCCGTAAGGGGTAAGCACGACGGCGCGGTTCTGGCGTACAAACAAGGGCAGTCCCAGATATTCCTCCAGGCGCTTGACTTGATGACTGATCGCCGTCGGGGTGACATGCAGTTCCGCCGCCGCCTCCTGAAAGCTCACATGTCGTGCGGCGGCTTCGAAACTGCGCGCAGCGATGAGTGGAGGATTCGGTCGACGCTTCATCCAATGATTCTATCAGATGAATTTGGTTCATCTGAAAGCGAAAAGCTTTCGTTTGTCCGCCCCGTGCACGCAAACTAGACTTGCTGCATTCATCTGTTCTGGAGCGACTATGCAGAGCGCAAATCCCAGGATTGCCATTGTGTCCGGCGCGGCAACATGAACGGGCTCGATTTACGCACTGCGGCCCGGGCCGATGCGGGCGCCATGCTCGAGCTGCTTCGGTCGGTTTCTATTGAAGGCGATACGCTTCCATTCCGGGATCAGGTCGATGGGCATTTCATCGACAGCCAATGGCTAGGCGCAGCCGGATGTGTTTTGGCATATCAAAACGGGGTTTTGCTTGGCATGTATCGCTATGGCCCGAATATGCCGGGCCGCGGCTCGCATATTGCAACAGCTACTTTTATCGTTGCCAAAGCATTCCGGGGCCGAGGACTCGGCCGCATTCTCGTGCAGGATTGCCTTGAACAGGCGAGGCTCTCCGGATTTCGGGCGATGCAATTCAACCAGGTTGTCGCCACCAATCGCGCCGCACTTTCACTCTACCGTTCAATGGGTTTCATGAAAGTGGGCACGATTCCCGACGCATTCGCACATCCCCAGGATGGCTATGTCGCGGCCTATGTCATGTATGTCGACTTATGCCGGCCTGGTTGACTATGGCGCGGTGTACGCCAGGTTCATTCGCGGCCGAATTGCGGGTTCGGGCGGGTCATGTAGTACCACTCC
This sequence comes from Massilia sp. 05N420, assembly GCF_056397205.1. Taxonomy (NCBI): domain Bacteria; kingdom Pseudomonadati; phylum Pseudomonadota; class Betaproteobacteria; order Burkholderiales; family Oxalobacteraceae; genus Massilia; species Massilia sp. 05N420. The sequence continues at coordinate 21,450 of NZ_JBFTMX010000007.1, read as the reverse complement.
TGGTTCGGGCCGGCGTTCGTATCCGGGAACAGGATGCGGCCCGAGAATTCCGCCACGACCGGGGTGCCGTCGGCGCGCACGCCGATCTGTTCGCCTTCCTGCAACGGGTCGAAGCTGGCCCACTGGCGGGTGAAGCGGTCGYCGGCGTCGAGCTTGTCGTGCACCACGACCATCTGCAGCGCTTCCATCTCTTCGAAGGGGATGGGCTGCGGCTCCGGGGCCTCGATCAGCTTCAGGTGGGCGAGGGTGTTCATGATGGCGCGGTAGGCCACTTCCGGCGCCTGCGGGTCGAGGTGCTGGCCGCATTCCAGGGTCAGGGCATAGCCGCCGGTGCTGCGCATGTATTCGGTGGTACCCATGCCGTAGCGCAGCACGGTTTCCAGTTCGGCCGCACCGACGTTAGAGCTCGACCTGCGCGAACGTCGCTGCACGCCGCCGCCATAGGCCGCCATCCAGCCGGTCACGAAGCGTCGCACGCCCAGGCGGCGCGCCAGCGCGCGCTCTTCGCGCATGTGGCGGAAGGGTTCGAGCGGGCCGTCGTTGTCCAGCGGGCCGACCATCACGAAGGGCTCGCCATGGGCGGCGTTGAAGGAGTGCAGGTCGAGCAGCACGTCGTGCCGGGCCAGCAGCGGGCACAGCCAGTTGGCGACGCGGTCTTCGAAGTCCTGCGGGTGCTCTTTCGGCGACAGGTCGCGGTTCAGGTTGCGGTCGCCGGAACGGGTGTTCTTGGCGTAGGCAAGCGGATTGACGATGGGGACGAAGGTCACGCTGCCGTTGACGATGTGCAGCTTGCCGGCGTCGAGCTCCGCCATCACGCGCTGGATGGCCTGGGTACCGCAGGTCTCGTTGCCGTGGGTCGCGCCCATGATGATGACGCGCGGACCGGGGCCCTGACCCGTGTAGTTGACGGATTTGAAATGCAGCTGGCTTGCGGCGGAGGTCATGCTTTTGATCCAAGGAAATATCGGTCCGGCCATTTTATCGGGAATCCCTGGCATCCGGGAGCGCCGCGTGGCATCATCCGGCGTTTTCGTCGACGATCCTCCACATGAGCCGCGTCTCCGCCCGCATCCATGGCCTCGACACCCTGCGCGCGCTCGCCGTCACGCTGGTGGTGCTGCATCACTACGTACTGTTCGTCAGCGGTACCGGCACCTTCGGCTGGGTCGGCGAGATCGGCTGGGTCGGCGTCGACCTCTTCTTCGCCCTGTCCGGCTACCTGATCGGCAACCAGATCTTCCAGGCCCAGCGCAGCGCGGGCGGCCTGAGCCTGGGGCGCTTCTACGCGCGCCGGCTGCTGCGTACGCTGCCGAATTTCTACGCCGTGCTGGCGCTGTATGCGCTGTGGCCGGCCTTCCGCGGCGACGCCCCGATGCTGCCGCTGTGGAAGTACCTCAGCTTTACCCAGAACATCGGCCTGGAACCGGGCACCGCCTTCTCTCACGCCTGGTCGCTGTGCATCGAGGAACAGTTCTACCTGCTGCTGCCGGCCTGCGCGCTGCTGGCCGCCGCCCTCGGCGGGCGCAAGGACGGGCCGGACGGCAGCAGGCTGCGGCGGGTATGGGCAGCGTTCGCGCTGGCCGTCGCGGCGGGAATGGTGGTCCGCGCCGGCACCTGGCTGCACGGACAGGATGACGGACATTGGCTGCACTTCTATTACAAGCACATTTATTACTCGAGCTTCTGCCGCCTCGACGAGCTGCTGGCCGGGGTGGCGCTGGCCCTGCTGAAGAACTTCCATGGCGGGATCTGGGCGCGCCTGATGGGGCAGGGCAGGCTGCTGCTGGCGGCCGGGATCGCTGCCTGCGCATTGGCGCTGCGCTGCTTCCTGGCCGACCATTACGGCCTGTGGACCACCGTGTTCGGCTTTCCGCTGCTGGCGCTGGGTTGCGCGCTGCTGATCGTGGCGGCGCTGGCCCCGGATTCGCCGCTGCACCGCATCCGCGTCCCGGGGGCGTCGAGCCTGGCGCTGTGGTCCTATGCGGTCTACCTGGTCCACAAGCAGGTGAGCGTGCTGTCCGCCCAGCCCCTTGAAGAGGCCGGCTACGGCCCCGGACACCCGCTGACGGTCGTGCTGGCGCTCGCCGCCTCGGTATTGGCAGGCTGGCTGCTGTTCCGGCTGGTCGAGACACCCTTCATGCGCCTGCGCGAGCGCTATGTGCCAGGCAATAGCCGAGGATCCTCGCTGGCAGCCGCCGTGAGGTGACAAAGCGCGCATTTTTACGCGATATCAGTCTGATAAGCTTGGGGGTGATGAAGAAACTTATCCATTCCACCCTGCTGGCTTCCGTGATGTGCGCCGGCGCCGGCGTCCTTGCGGCGCCTCCCCAGCCCTATGTGATCGTGACGCGGCTGGGTGTCTCCACGACCACCTTCGGCTGCGGCGCCGGCAATACCGGCGTGTGCCACTACCTGATCCTGAAGTCGCTCTGCCAGGACAAGATGCTCGACGAGCGCACCAAGGAGCGCACCTGCAGCTATACCGAGGTGGTGCCGCCGTTCAAGCTGCTGCCCGGCGAGAAGAGAACGGTCGGCGACCTGCCTGCCGACTACCTGTACTCGATGAAGATGAATGCCACGCCGACCGTCGACGAGGTGCTCAAGTCACCGTCGCCGCATTGAGGCGTATTGAGCGTCATTGCGCGTCGATGACGTCGAAGGCGGCCGGCATGTCGGCCAGCCAGGCCGCCAGGTGGGCAACCCGCATCGAGGGATCGTAGCCGTCGGTGCCGGCGATCGCCGCGCGCAGGCCCGGCACCGCCTCCTGGGTGCGCGGGCTGGCGTAGGCGGCGATCAGCATCGCAAGCAGGTCGTTGGGCGGGGTGCTTGCGCGGCGCAGGCGGGCGTGGATCACGCCCAGCAGGGCGCGCTGCATGCGCGGCGTCGGGTGTTCTATGTAGACGAAGACGCTGGGCGTGTTGATGATGGCGTCGGCCATGGCCTGCTCGATCCGCTCCGGCTTGTAGTCGGAAGGGATGTCGAAATAGGCCTTGTCCCAGCGGGTATCGGCGTAGCGATGGCCCGGCGGGAAGGTATCGATGGTCTCCAGCCCGAGCGCGCGGCTGGCGCGCCCGAGCAGAGAACTTATGACTTCTATCAGCGGCATGCCGGTAGTGTATCCGAACTGCCGCCAATCGATCAGGCGAAGCGGCCGGCGCGGAAATCCTCTACCGCCTGGAACACCTCGGCATTCGTGTTCATCACGAACGGGCCGTACTGCGCGATCGGCTCGTTCAGCGGACGGCCGGCGATCAGGATCAGGCGGCTGTCGGTGTCGGCCTTGATCTTCACGCCGTCGGCGCCCTGGGCATTGTCGAGGATGGCCATGCGCGCCTGCGGCACCGCCTTGCCGTCGACCACGACTTCACCGCGGTAGACGTAGAAGAAGGCGTTATGCCCGGCCGCCAGCGGCTGCTCGAATTCCGCGCCTGCCGGCAGGTGGATGTCGAGGTAGAGCGGCTGGGTCGCCTCGCGCTGCACGGCGCCATCGACGCCATGCGAGCTGCCGGCGATCACCTGCACCTCCGCGCCGGAGGGCAGGTTGAAGCGCGGCACTTCCTCGGTCGGGATGTCGCGGTACCAGGGCTCGCACATCTTGTCCTTGGCGGGCAGGTTCAGCCACAGCTGGAAGCCTTCCATCAAGCCTTCGTTCTGCTCCGGCATCTCGGAGTGGGCCACGCCGCGGCCGGCGGTCATCCATTGCACGCCGCCGTCGCTGACCAGGCCCTCGTTGCCGGCGCTGTCGCGGTGGCGCATGCGGCCGGCCAGCATATAGGTGACGGTCTCGAAGCCCCGGTGCGGGTGCTCGGGGAAGCCGGCGATGTAGTCGCCCGCCTTGTCGCTGCCAAAGGCATCCAGCATCAGGAAGGGATCGAGACGGCGCTGCAGCGGCTGGGTCAGGACGCGGTTGATCTTGACGCCGGCGCCATCCATCACGAACTGGCCGCCGAGCACGCGCTCGATGCGGCGGCTTTTTTCGACGCGTTCGTCGGCAACGGTGACTTCAACTTGCTGTTCCATTTCGATCTCCTGTTAATTGAATACTGCGGCCCGAAGGCTGCGCCCAGGGGCGATTCAGGCGATGGCGGCGACCACGGCGTCGGCCTCGGCCTGGCCCTTGCTCGCTGCATCCGGGCCCATCGACTGGCCGTTCGAGTACACGAAGGTCGAGTCGGTCATGCCCAGGAAGTTCAGCAGCATGCGGATGTGCGGCACTTGCGGATCCGCGTCTTCCGGATAGATGCCGCCGCGGGCGGTGGCCACGAACACCTTCTTGTTCTTCAGCAGGCCTTCCGGACCGGCTTCGGTGTAGCGGAAGGTGACGCCGGCACGGGCGATCGCATCGAACCAGGCCTTCAGCTGGATCGGCATGCCGAAGTTGTACATCGGAGCGCCGATCACGACCACGTCGGCGGCCTGCACTTCGGCGATCAGGGCGTCGTCCTGGGCCACGCGGGCGGCCTGCTCGGGGGTACGCTGGTCGGCCGGGGTGAACAGGGCGCCCAGTGCGGCTTCGTCCAGCACCGGGTGGGATTTCGCACCGAGGTCGCGCACGATGATGGTGGCGCCCGGGTTGGCGGCGCTCAGCTTGGCGACGATGCTGCCGGCCACACGGTTCGATTCGGAATTGGCGCCGCGGAGGCTGGAATTGATCTGCAGGATGTTCATTGTCGTTTCCTTCGTTGTGTCGGTTGGTGTTTCGATGTAGACACTTTAACGGTTCCATCTATCGTGCGGAAGGCGTTAGAATGGATAACATTATTCAGCCAGTGGAACAATCATGGACATCGAAGCCAACGATATGCTGCTGTTCGCCCGCATCGTGGAAGCCGGCAGTTTCAGCATGGCGGCGCAGCGCCTGGACCTGCCGAAATCGACGGTATCGCGCCGCATCGCCCTGCTCGAAGCCAGCCTGGGCGAGCGCCTCCTGCAGCGCACCACGCGCCGCCTGGTGTTGACCGAGTTCGGCGAAAGCCTGCTCGAGCACGCGCGCAAGGTCGCCGAGGAGGTGGAGGCGGCCGGCGCCCTGGCCCAGCACCGCCAGGCCGAGCCCAGCGGCAAGCTGAGGATTTCGATGCCGGGCGATTTCGCGAACCTGTACCTGACCGACCTGATCGCGCGTTTCACCGCCCGCTATCCGGCGGTATCGCTGGAACTGGACCTGTCGCCGCGCCGGGTCGACCTGGTGGCCGAGAACTTCGACATCGCGATCCGCATGGGCGACCTGCCCGAGGATTCCACCTTGAACGCGCGCCGCGTCTCGCTGGAACGCTTCGGCCTGTACGCCGCGCCTTCCTACACCGCCCAGCACGGCCTGCCCGAGCACCCGGACGACCTGGCCAAGCACGACCTGCTGTGCATCCTGAGCCGCAACGGCGGCGCCACGCCCTGGGTGCTGGAGCGCGGCAAGGTGCGCTGGGAACGCGCGGTGCAGGCGCGGCTGACGGCAAATTCGCCGGAACTGCTGGCACGCATCGCCGCCGGCGGCGCCGGCATCGCGGCCAGCTCGACCCTGTTCGTCCAGCCCTATCTGCAGAAGGGCGAGCTGGTGCGGGTGTTGCCGGAATGGGAATTCCCGGCGGCTACCGGCTGGGCCGTCTTCCCCGGACGGCGCCTGATGCCGGCCAAGACGCGGGCCTTTCTCGACATGCTGGAAGACGCCTGCTGCGCGCGCGCGCGGCTGCAGATGTAGAGCCGCGCCGCCTAGGAAGCGTCAAGCGGCCCTGTCGGTTCGGCCGCCGCTCCGGTATCATTCGGGGATGAATCAACTTTCTACCCCTCCGTTTGTCATTGGTGTCGCTGGCGGCAGCGGCAGCGGCAAGTCGACGGTGACCCAGCAGGTGCTGGCTTCCTTCGGCGCCGACATGGTGTCGGTCGTGATGCAGGACGATTACTACCGCGACCAGTCCGATCTCACCCCCGAAGTCCGCCGCAAGCAGAATTACGACCATCCCCAGGCCTTCGACTGGCCGCTGTTGGTAGAGCACGTCCAGGCCCTGCGCAATGGCGAAACGATCGAGATGCCGGAATACGACTTCACGATCGACAACCGCTCGAACAAGACGATTCCGGTCAAGCCGGCCCCGGTCATCGTGATCGAAGGCCTGTTCGCGCTCTACGACGCGGACTTGYGGAAGATGATGTCGCTGAAGATCTTTGTCGACACCGCCCCCGACGTCCGCTTCATCCGCCGCATGCAAAGGGATATCGTCGAACGCGGCCGTACGGTCGAGAGTATCGTCAACCAGTACCTGGAAACGGTACGCCCGATGCACAAGCAGTTCATCGAGCCGACCAAGCGCCACGCCGACGTCATCCTGCCCCACGGCGCCAACGGCCCGGCGGTCGATGTCATTACCACCAAGGTGGCGAGCGTCATCGGCCAGCTGAAGCGGCCCTGATCTTCTGATCGTCCCTGCTCAGAAAACCTTGAAAGCAAGGTAGGCGGACAAGGCCGCCACCACTACCCCGAGAACCAGATAGAGCTTCCAGTATGAACGTTTCTCGGCGTAGGGGTCCCGCAGGCTGCGCGCCGCCCCTTCCGGCAGCCTGGCCATGCGGGTCAGCGCCGTGCCGAAGGGGATGCTGATGCGGGCCCGGGCATTCACCGCCCAGCCATTGGCGTCAAGGATGGGGCCCAGGTTGCGGTTCTTCAGCTTGAAGAAGGCCATGGCCACGGAAGGCCCGGAAATCGACAGGAACAGGCCCACCACCGCCAGCGGCATCTGCCAGGCCTTCAGGCCCATGAAGCCTGTGACCACGGAGGCCAGGGCTGTGCCGATGGCGCCGACCGCGAGCCCGAGGGCGGCGAAGATACCGGCGAAGCGTGCCGCATCGAAAGGCGTCGCCGCGGGCTTGACCCCGGCGCCCACCTTTTTTTCGGCGTCGGTCACCAGCTTGGACGTCATGTCGTCCACGCCCTTGGCCCGAGTGGCGGCGAACTTCTGCATCTGCTCGCCTGCCAGGCGGGTCGCCTTGCGATACGGCGCCCAGAAGGCCTGGTGGATACTGATGGGGTGGTCCACGATCTTGGTGATGGTGGCATCCCAATCCTTGCCGTCACGGTCATAGAAAATACCATTGCGGCCCACCATGAGCTGGTCCGAATCGCCGGCGGTAAAGGCCGCCGCGATGGTCATCTTCTCGCTCCCCCGCACACAGTCGCAATAGGCCAGATACACCCCGGACAGGCTGGCCAGGATGCCGTGCCGGGACGGGTCCAGCACCTTGATGCAGAGATCGCAGCTGCGGCCGTCCAGGTAGAGCGTACCGGCCTGGAAGATGGCCTTCTTGTCGCCGCCGCTATAGAAATCCCGGAAGGAGACGAAATTGTTGGCCAGCTGTCCCAGGTCCCGGACATAGCGCACCAGGCGTTCGACTTCGGCAATGCCGTTCGCTTCCGGGGCCAGCGCCAGATCCCTGGAGATGAGCTGGTCGATGGCGGTACGGATGCCCGGGGCGAGGAATGCCTGCAGGAGGGAGATCTCCAGGCTGGCCAGCGGCGTTTCCGGACGGGCTGCCTGCCAGGCCTCGTAGGCGGCGAACTTATCCTTGAGATATTGCCACTCCTCGGCGCCCAGGCTGTCTTTGTCCCCCAGCAGGGGCTTTGCCACCTGTTCCCGAAGGGTCGCGGCGGCTGCCGTCCATGCCGGATTGGCGCCGCCGCCCAGCGGCAGCTCGCCGCCGGCCTGGATATAGGCGATGGGCAGCGCCGCCAGGCCGGCATCCTCGGCCGTCAGGCTTCTGGAACCGAGCGCGCGGATATCCTCCGGCGCGCCGTTCAGCAAGTCCCCCGCCCGAGGGTCGAACTCGGCCAGGCGGCAGCGAGTGAAATAATCGTCCGCCTTGGCGCGAATCGCGGCCAGGGCGGCGAAGGCGGTGTCGGTTTCGGCGCCCAAGGGGAGGAGGCCGGCGTCGTTCTGGGGACGGGACTGCCACTCGAGCCATGCCTGGGCCTCGGTGAAAAAGCGGTCGGCGAGCGCCTGGTCGATGCCTGCTTCGCCACAGCGATCCGGCACGCTGCCCAGGGTGTCCATGATGGCGGCGAGGACCGGCCGCAGCGCGTCGTCGCAAGCGGCGGCGGTGATGACGCCGTCGCCGTTGAAGGCCATGCCGGAGAAGATGCGGTCACTGTCGCTGACATCCCCGACGCTGATCGCGTCGGCGCCGCCCTTGCCCAGGCTGTCCATGACATGGCGCGCCGAGGCCAGCAGGCGATCGCCTTCTGCGCTGTCGGCGCGGATGGCGGCGAGCGGCAATGGGCCGCCATTCGCCAAAGCATCGGAGGAAGTCAGGCGGGCCGCCGCCCAATCGATGGCGGCGATCAATTCCGGGGCCCGGATGTGGCCGTCGCCGTCGATGTCCATCAGCGCCAGGGTCCGGCGGTCGAATTCCAGGCCCTGGACCGGGCAGGACAGGGCAACCCACAGCTTCTGGTCGAGCTGCCGGAGATGGACGAGGTCGGCACCCGTGTCGAGGCTGACCTGGGTGAAACCGCCGGCGTCGAAGAACCGCCAGTTATGGCGGGAAGCAGTGTCGGCTGCGGGCGTGGAGACGTCCTCCACATCCTCCAACAGGGAGGGGTTCAGGGGAGCGTTCATGGTTGGGCCTCGGGGGCGACTGCGGGAAGGAGGCAAAAAATGCCGACAGCGAAGGTGAAACGGGCGTGAACAAATGCCATGTCGAGTTTTGTCAGGCGAATGGCTCGGTGCACGAGCCTGTCGCCATCAGAGTAAGTCGCAATCAGAGTACGTAATGGATAGTGCCGGGCGCTCTCATTTACCGCCGGAGAACTCGCCCATCATCTCGCCCAGGCGCACCGAGCGTTCCGGCGCCCACGCCGGATTGAAGTGAATGGTGTTGGCCTTGAACAGCATGACGACGGTGGAGCCGAGCAGGAAGCGGCCCATTTCCTCGCCCTTCTTGAGGACGATGTCCTGGTCGAGGTAAGACCATTCGCTGATCTTCTGCGGGCGCTTCGGGTTCACCACGCCATGCCACACGGTTGCCATGCTGCCGACGATGGTGGCGCCGACCAGCACCATCACGAAGGGACCGTACTCCGCCGATTCGAACACGCAGACCACGCGCTCGTTGCGGGCGAACAGGTTGGGCACGCCGCGCGCGGTGGTCGGGTTCACCGAGAACAGGGCGCCCGGCACGTAGATCATGCGGGTCAGACGGCCGTCGCAGGGCATGTGCAGGCGGTGGTAATCCTTCGGCGACAGATACAGGTTGGCGAAGCTGCCGTGCTGGAACTGCCTGGCCAGTTCGGCGTCGCCGCCGACCAGTTCGGTGGTGGTGAAGCGGTGGCCCTTGGCTTGCAGGATGTGGTGGTCGTCGATGGCGCCGAACTGGCTGATGGCGCCGTCGACCGGGCAGACGAAGGCGGCATCCGCCAGCGGGCGCGCGCCGGCCTTCAGCGGGCGGGTGAAGAAATCGTTGAAGCTGGTGTAGCTGCCGATGTCCGGATTCTCGGCTTCGTCCATGTTGACGCCGTACTTGCCGACGAACCAGCGGATCAGCCGGGTCGTGATCGAGCCGCCCTTGGCCCCGGCGACGCGGCCGGCGAAGGTCGTCAGGCGCTGCTTGGGCAGCAGGTATTGCGGCAGGACTTTAAGGCGATCGGACACAGTAAAAAACCTCGAATGAAAGATGAAGATTATAACGGGCAGCCTGCCCTCTGGGCCAAGTTGCATTTTGACATCAATTTCAATATGCATGCATATGAAATTGATGCATGCATATCAAAAATATTTACACGCTGGCAACAATAATCGGGAGAGCTGGTGGACAATGGCGGTCCATTTCAAATTGACCAGATTGAACAGATCGCCATGCCAGCCCATCGTTTCCCTTTCCGCCTGAGCCTCGGTGCCGCCGCCGTCGCGGCCGCCCTGGCCAATCCCGCCTTTGCCCAGCAGGCACCGGTCTCGAAGGAGACCACGCCCGCCGCCGAGGGCAAGACGATCCAGCAGGTCGAAGTGAAGGGCGCCGCCGCGTCCTACGATCCGCGCCGCGACGATACCGCCAGCAAGATCGTCGTCAACAATGAAGAGATCGTCAAATACGGCGATACCAATGTGCTCGACGTGCTCAAGCGCGTGCCCGGCGTGACCATCAGCAGCAGCGGCCGCGGCGGCGAGATCCGCATGCGCGGCCTCGGCAGCGGCTATACCCAGGTCCTGATCAACGGCGAGCGGGCCCCGCAAGGCTTCGACATCAGTTCGCTGTCGCCGGACGTGATCGAGCGCATCGAAGTGCTGCGCGCCGCCAGCGCCGAGTTCTCGACCCAGTCGATCGCCGGCACCATCAATATCGTGCTGAAGAAGGCGGTCAAGGCGGCCCAGCGCGAGCTGAAGGTGGGCTACGGCCACGGCGCCGCCATGAACAGCCCGACCCTGAACCTGCAGCTATCCGACAAGCTCGGCAAGCTGTCCTACTCGTTCGCGGCAAACGGCTTCCAGAACCGCTTCACCAACGATCCGGAAACCATCGAAACCTTCGTCAATGCCGCCAACGCCATCACCGGCGTGCGCCACAGCGAGACCCCGCAGGATGCCCGCATCAGCGTGGTCAACCTGACGCCGCGCGTCAACTACACCTTCGAGAATGGCGACACGCTGACCGCGCAAACTTTTGCCAACTGGGCAAACTTCATGCAGGCCGAAATGGGCAGCGTCGACACCCTGATGGGACCGCTGCCGGCTTACCCGCGGCTCGAACAGCGCATGACCAACCACAACCACGTGTTCCGCCAGGAGCTGAACTGGGTGCACAAGTTCGAATCCGGCGCCAAGCTGGATGCCAAGCTGAGCGGCCTGTACGTCGGCGCCGACAATGCGATGTACCGCTTCGGCAGCGGCAATGCGCAGGCCGCACCGCTGCGCGCCTTCATCAAGTCGGACGTCGTCGTGCGCGGCCTGACCTCGACCGGCAAGTACACGAGCAGCCGCTTCGAAGGTCACGCGCTGGCCTTCGGCTGGGACGGCGGCTGGCAGGGCGGCGACGACGCCCGCCGCGAGCGCGATGCCGCCGCGCCGAACGTCCCGCTGCCGGGCGGCGACGAACTCTACGAGTCGACCGTCTCGCGCCTGGCGGTGTACGGCCAGGACGAGTGGAACGTGACCCCGGCCTGGTCGGTGTACCTGGGCGCGCGCTGGGAGGGCATCCGCACCTCGACCGAGGGCAACACCTACGCGCAAATAAAGAACCGCTCCTCGGTCCTGAGCCCGGTGGCGCAGACCCTGTACAAGCTGCCGGGCACCAAGGGCGACCAGGTGCGCCTGGCCGTGACCCGCACCTACAAGGCGCCGGGCCAGCAGCAGATCATCCCGCACCGCTTCACCTCGGTGAACAACAGCCAGACCGAACCGGATACGATCGGCAACCCGCACCTCAAGCCCGAACTGGCGCTGGGCATCGACGCCTCCTACGAGCACTACTGGGCCGAGGGCGCGCTGCTGTCGGCCAGCGTGTCGAGCCGCCGCATCAGCGACTACACCCGCAACATGGTCGTGTTCGACGGCGCGCGCTGGGTCTCGACCCCGACCAACAACGGCAATGCGCGTACCTACGGCGTGGAACTGGAAGCCAAGTTCCCGCTGAAGGCCGTGATGGAGACCAAGACCAACCTCGACCTGCGCGCCAGCCTGTCGCGCAACTGGTCGACGGTGGACTCGGTGCCGGGCCCGGACAACCGCCTGGACGGCCAGACCCCGCTGTCCGCGACTCTCGGCGCCGATTACAAGACCGGCCCGCTGACCCTGGGCGGCAGCTATGTCTTCAAGAACGGCGGCTTCGTGCGCATCTCGGGCAACCAGATCAGCTACCAGTCGGTGCGCCGCGATCTCGACCTGTATGCGCTGTGGAAGTTCAATCCGAAGCTGCAGCTGCGCGTGGCGACCGCCAACCTGCTGGCCCAGGACACTATCAGCCAGAGCAGCTACACGACGCCGGGCGTGGGCACCCAGACCAGCCGCACGCTCAATCCTGTGCACCGCAGCGTGCGGGCGACCCTGGAGATGAAGTTCTGAGCCCCGCCTGCGCCGCGGCTACCGGGAGTTGAACATGTCGCGGTGCAGGCGCCAGGCGCCGTCGATCTTGCGCCAGGCGACCAGGTAGCGCCCTTCGGCGGCGAGCACGCGCTCGCCGTCCGGCGCCGCCGCATAGAGGGCGTAGCGTCCGACCTCGATCGCGCCGGCATCGTCGCCGTCGACATCTTCGGTGGTGAAGCGGGCGCCAACGATGCCGTTGGCGAGGGTGCCGTCGAAGAAGGCGGCGATCGCTTCGCGGCCGGTGCAGGCGGGCGCGCCTTGCGGGATGAAATGGGCGTCCTCGGTGTAGAGGGATGCTGCGCGGCCGGCGTCGCGCGCGGCGATGGCTTCGGCGAGGCGGTCTTGTGCCGCCTGAATCTCGTCTTTCAGGGTCATGGACTGTCCTTTCGATGTATGGGAACGACCCTGCCGATCATACGCCGCTTCGTTTTATAAAAATACAATTTTGCTTGCCCCGAAATTGCTTTAGGCTTAAAGTATCTCCCGGTACCCACCGTCCGATACTTTCTCCGGAGCCGCTTCATGACAAGCTCATTGGCAAGCCCTTCCGCAGCAGAAGCACACCTCTCGGCCCATGTCGACACCTTCGCGCGGGATCATCTCCCGCCGGTCGACGAGTGGCCGGAACTCGTATTCGATCTTCCCGAACTCCAGTACCCGGCGCGCCTGAACTGCGTGGCCGAACTGCTCGACCGCCATGTGGCGGAAGGGCGCGGTGAACGGCGCGCCATCGTGGGCGAGCACCAGGCCTGGACCTATGCCGGCCTGCAGCGCCAGGTCGACCGCATCGCCCACGTGCTGCGCGCCGACATGGGCCTGGTGCCCGGCAACCGCGTGCTGCTGCGCGGCGCGAACTGTCCGGCGATGGCGGCGGCCGTTCTCGCCGTGCTGAAGGCCGGCCTGGTGGCGGTGCCGACCATGCCGCTGCTGCGCGCGAAAGAGCTGGGTGTCATCCTCGACAAGGCGCAGGTGAATGCGGTGCTGTGCGCGCGGGCGCTGGCCGGCGAGCTGGAACAGGTGGCGGCCCATCCGCCCACCGTCTACTTCGACGATCCGGACCATCCGGAAGGGCTGGAGGCGCGCATGGCGCGGCACGCGGCGCCGTTCGCGGCGGTCGACACCGCGGCCGACGACGTCTGCCTGATCAGCTTCACCTCCGGCACCACCGGCGTCCCCAAGGGCACGATGCACTTCCACCGCGACGTGCTGGCCATCTGCGACTGCTTCCCGCCCCACGTCCTGCGCTCCGGCGCGGACGACGTCTTCATCGGCACGCCGCCGCTGGCCTTCACCTTCGGCCTGGGCGGCCTGCTGCTGTTCCCGCTGCGCGTGGGCGCGGCAGCCGTGCTGCTCGAGAGGCTCACGCCGGAAGGCCTGCTGGCGGCGATCGAACGCCACCGCGCGACCATCTGCTTCACGGCGCCGACCTTCTACCGCCAGATGACGCCGCTGGTGCCGAAGTTCGACCTGTCCTCGCTGCGCAAATGCGTGTCCGCCGGCGAGGCGCTGCCGCTGGCCACCCGCGACGCCTGGAAGAGCGCCACCGGCATCGACATGATCGACGGCATCGGCGCCACCGAGATCCTGCACATCTTCATCTCCGCCAGCGGCGACGACATCCGCCCCGGCGCCACCGGTAAGCCGGTGCCGGGCTATTCGGCCTGCATCCTGGATGCCGACGGCCGGCCGGCCGGGCCGGGCGTGATCGGGCGGCTGGCCGTCAAGGGACCGACCGGCTGCCGCTACCTGGCGGACGCGCGCCAGCGCAAGTACGTGCTGAACGGCTGGAACCTGACCGGCGACGCCTACGAAATGGACGCCGACGGCTACTTCTACTATCGTGCGCGCACCGACGACATGATCATCTCGGCCGGCTACAACATCGCCGGCGCCGAGGTCGAGGACGTGCTGCTGCGCCATCCCGCGGTGGCGGAATGCGGCGTGGTCGGACGCGCCGACGAGGAGCGCGGCCAGATCGTCGAAGCCCATGTGGTGTTGAAGCCCGGCTTCGATCCTTCGCCCGAACTGGTGCGGGAACTGCAGGACTTCGCCAAGCAGCACATCGCGCCCTACAAGTATCCGCGCGCCGTGCGCTTCACCGACAAGCTGCCGCGCACCGAGACGGGCAAGCTGCAGCGTTTCAAACTTCGCGAGTCGTGACCATCATTGTGAGCATCGTATGAATATCGTTTGCATCGGCGGCGGGCCCGCCGGCCTGTATTTCGGCCTGTTGATGAAGAAGCAGGACCCGGCACACCGCATCGTCGTGGTCGAGCGCAACCGGCCCTACGATACCTTCGGCTGGGGCGTGGTGTTTTCCGACCAGACCCTCGGCAACCTGGTGGCCAGCGACGAGCCGACCGCGCGTTCCATCCTGCAGGCCTTCAACCACTGGGACGACATCGACGTCTTCTACAAAGGCGTGCGCGTCACCTCGGGCGGCCACGGCTTCTGCGGCATCGGCCGCAAGCGCCTGCTCAACATCCTGCAGCAGCGCTGCGAGGAACTGGGCGTGGAGCTGGTGTTCGAGACCGAGGTCCAGGACGACCAGGCCATCGCCGCCCGCTACGACGCCGACCTCGTGATCGCCGCCGATGGCCTGAACAGCCGCATCCGCAGCCGCTATGCCGAGGACTACCGGCCCTCGGTCGAGACGCGGCGCTGCCGCTTCGTGTGGCTGGGCACGAAGAAGAAGTTCGATGCCTTCACCTTCGTGTTCAAGGAAACGGAGTTCGGGTGGTTCCAGGCCCATATCTACCAGTTCGACGGCGACACCTCGACCTTCATCGTCGAGACGCCGGAAGAGGTGTGGCGCAAGGCCGGCCTGGCAGACATGCCGCAGGAAGAGGGCATCGCCTTCTGCGAGCGCCTGTTCGCCGAACACCTGGACGGCCACGCGCTGATGTCGAACGCCGGCCACCGGCGCGGATCAAGCGCCTGGATCGCCTTCCCGCGCATCGTCTGCGAGCAGTGGGTGCACTGGAACGGCGAGGGTTCATCCTCCGTGCCGGTCGTGCTGATGGGCGATGCGGCCCACACGGCCCACTTCTCGATCGGCTCCGGCACCAAGCTGGCGCTGGAAGATGCGATCGAGCTGGCGCGCTGCTGCGCCGGGAACGAGGGCGACCTGCGCGCCGCGCTCGACGCCTACCAGGCCAGCCGCTCGGTGGAGGTGCTGAAGATCCAGTCGGCGGCCCGCAATTCGATGGAATGGTTCGAGAACGTCGATCGCTACAGCGCCCTCGAGGCCGAGCAGTTCGCCTATTCGATGCTGACCCGCAGCCAGCGCATCTCGCACGAGAACCTGCGCCTGCGCGACCGCGGCTATGTGTCGCGCTTCGAGGACTGGTTCGCGCGGCGCGCCTGCGCCGAAGCCGGCGTGGAGCTGCCCGCCGGCGCCCACCTGCCGCCGATGCTCACGCCGTTCAGGATGCGCGACGTGCTGCTGAAGAACCGCATCGTGGTCTCGCCGATGGCCCAGTATTCGGCGGTCGACGGGGTGCCGGGCGATTACCACCTGGTCCACCTGGGCGCGCGCGCGCTGGGCGGGGCCGCACTGGTGATGGCCGAGATGACCTGCGTGTCGGCCGATGCCCGCATCACCCCGGCCTGCCCGGGCATGTATGCGCCCGAGCACACGGCCGCGTGGAAGCGCATCGTCGACTTCGTGCACGGCCAGAGCGATGCGAAGATCGGCCTGCAGCTCGGTCACGCCGGCGCCAAGGGCTCGACCCGCGCGATGTGGGACGGCATCGACCAGCCGCTACCAAGCGGGAACTGGCCGCTGATCTCGGCCTCGGAACAGCAGTATTTGCCGGGGATTTCGCAACTGGCGCGCGCCGCCACGGAGGAAGACCTGGGGCGCGTGGAAGCGGACTTCGTGCGCGCGACGCTGGCGGCCGAGGAGGCCGGCTTCGACTGGCTGGAGCTGCATTGCGCCCACGGCTACTTCCTGTCTTCCTTCATCTCGCCGCTGACCAACCGGCGCGGCGACGAGTACGGCGGCAGCCTCGAGAACCGTTGCCGTTATCCGCTGCGCGTGTTCCGCGCGATGCGCGCCGTCTGGCCTACTGGTAAGCCGATCAGCGTGCGCATCTCGGCCCACGACTGGGTCGAAGGCGGCATCACGCCGGAAGACGCGGTGCAGATCGCCCGCTTGTTCAAGGATGCCGGCGCCGACATGATCGACTGCTCGTCCGGCCAGGTGAGCAAGCAGGAGAAGCCGCTGTTCGGCCGCATGTACCAGACGCCGTTCGCCGACCGCATCCGCAACGAGGCCGGCATCCCGGCCATCGCCGTCGGCTCGATCTTCGAGGCCGACCACGCCAACAGCATCATCGCGGCCGGCCGCGCGGACCTGTGCGCGGTGGGCCGGCCGCACCTGGCGAATCCGGCCTGGACCCTGACCGAGGCGGCCAGGATCGGCTTCTCCGCCATCGCCTGGCCCAAGCAGTACCTGGCCGGCAAGGCACAGATGGAACGCAACCTGGAGCGCGAACGCCAGCTGGCCGCCGCGAACACGGGCTTGTCGCCGCAGCAGATCGCGGCAAAGTTGCTGGAGGGCTGATGGACGCACTCGAGGGTAAGCATGCGGTCGTGACCGGCGCCAGCCGCGGCATCGGCCTGGCGATCGCCCGCGCGCTCCAGGCCCAGGGCGCGCGCGTGACCCTGATGGCGCGCGATGCCGCGGCGCTGGAAGCGGCGGCCGCCGCCCTGGGCGGCGGGACCGGATGGCAGGCGATCGACGTCGCCGACGCCGCCAGCGTGGCCGCGGCCTTCGCCCGCGCGGGCCGGGTCGACATCCTGGTCAACAATGCGGGCCAGGCCTCGTCGGCGCCTTTCATGAAAACCGATGAAGCGCTGTGGCAGCGCATGCTGGAGGTGAACCTGAGCGGCGCCTACCACTGCATCCAGGCGGCCCTGCCCGGCATGCTGGACGCGGGCTGGGGACGCATCGTCAACGTCGCCTCGACCGCCGGCCTGACCGGCTACCGCTACGTTGCCGCCTATTGCGCGGCCAAGCACGGGCTGGTCGGCCTGACGCGCGCGCTGGCGCTGGAACTGGCCGCCAAGGGCGTCACCGTGAACGCGGTCTGCCCCGGCTATACGGAGACCGACATCGTGCAGGAAGCCGTCGCCAACATCGTGCGCAAGACCGGCCGCAGCGAGGAGCAGGCGCGCGCCGAACTGGCCGCCGGCAATCCCCAGGGACGATTGGTGCGGCCGGAAGAGGTGGCGCATGCGGTGGCCATGCTGTGCCTGCCGGCGGCGGCGGCCATGAACGGCCAGTCCATCGCGGTGGCCGGCGGGGAGGTGATGTGAAGCCCCAGCTCGACCTGACCGCGCGCCTGACCGGCGAGCACCATCAGGCCCTCAAGCTGTGGCTGCGCATGCTGGCCTGCACGGTGCGGGTCGAGGACGTCATCCGCAGCCGCCTGCGCACCAGCTTCGGCATCACCCTGCCGCGCTTCGACCTGATGGCCCAGCTGGAACGGCATCCGGAAGGCCTGCGCATGGGCGAACTGTCGAAGCGCATGATGGTCACCGGCGGCAACGTCACCGGCATCGTCGACCAGCTCGAGCGCGAGCACCTGGTGGCGCGGGTGCCGGATCCGCAGGACGGCCGCGCCTTCGTGGTCACATTGACGCCGGAAGGGCGCGGCGCCTTCGCCGAGATGGCCGAAGTGCACGAAGGCTGGGTGGCGGACCTGTTCCGCGACATCCCGGCCGCCGACAAGGCCAGGATGATCGCGCTGCTCGACACCATGAAGCAGCACCTGAACGACCAAGACGACTCAGACGACAAGCAATAGGAGTACATCATGCGTTACCTGCAGGGCGAGCCGCATTCGCTGCCGCGCAACCGCAACACCCTGGCCGATTACCGCGCCGAGCACTTTCTGTACGAGGTCAGCGACGGCGTCGCCACCATCACCCTCGACCGGCCGGAGCGCAAGAATCCGCTGACCTTCGATTCCTACGCCGAGCTGCGCGACCTGTTCCGCGCGCTCGCCTACGCGGACGACGTGAAAGCCGTGGTCATCCTCGGCGCCGGCGGCAATTTCTGCTCCGGCGGCGACGTCCACGAGATCATCGGTCCGCTCACCAGGCTCGACATGCCGGGCCTGCTGGCCTTCACCCGCATGACGGGCGACACCGTGAAGGCGATGCGCGCCTGCCCGCAGCCCATCGTCGCCGCGGTGGACGGCGTCTGCGCCGGCGCCGGCGCGATCCTGGCGATGGCTTCCGACATGCGCTTCGCCACCGCCCGCACCAGGACCGCCTTCCTGTTCACGCGGGTCGGACTGGCCGGCTGCGACATGGGCGCCTGCTCGATCCTGCCGCGCCTGATCGGCCAGGGGCGCGCGGCCGAGCTGCTGTACACCGGCCGCTCGATGACGGCGGAGGAGGGCGAGCGCTGGGGCTTCTACAACCGCCTGTGCGCGCCGGAAGACCTGCTGGCGGAAGCCCGGCAGCTTGCGCGCGGCCTGGCCGGCGGTCCGACCTTCGCCCACGGCATGACCAAGAAGATGCTGCAGCAGGAGTGGAACATGGGTATCGACGAAGCCATCGAGGCCGAGGCCCAGGCCCAGGCCATCTGCATGGCGACCAACGACTTCCACCGCGCCTACCACGCCTTCGTGGCCAAGCAGACCCCCGATTTCGAAGGAGACTGAGATGGCGGACAAGTCCTACCTGCAGTGGCCTTTCTTCGACGGCCGCCACGCCGACCTCGAAACGGCGCTCGACCGCTGGGCCACCGAGCACGTGCGCGGCCTGCACGGGCATGACGTCGATGCCGATTGCCGCCGGCTGGTGCGCCTGCTGGGCGAGGGCGGCTGGCTGCGCCATGCGATCGGCGGCGAGTCCCAGGCCATCGACACGCGCGCCATCTGCCTGATCCGCGAGACCCTGGCGCGCCATAACGGCCTCGCCGACTTCGCCTTCGCTATGCAGGGCCTGGGCTCGGGCGCGATCAGCCTGTTCGGTACCGCCGCCCAGCGCGAACACTATCTGCCGCGCGTGGCCCGCGGCGATGTGATCGCAGCCTTCGCCCTGTCCGAACCGCATGCCGGTTCCGACGTCGCGGCCATGCAATGCGCGGCTCGGCTGGACGGCGATGCGTATGTGCTGGACGGCGAGAAGACCTGGATCTCGAACGGCGGCATCGCCGATTTCTACGTGGTGTTCGCCCGCACCGGCGAGGCGCCGGGCGCGCGCGGCATCAGCGCCTTCATCGTCGATGCCGGAACAAAGGGCTTCGAGATCGCCGAGCGCATCGAGGTGATCGCGCCGCACCCGCTGGCGCGCCTGCGCTTCGACGCTTGCAGGATACCCGCCACCCAGCGCATCGGCGATGCCGGCCAGGGCTTCAAGGTGGCGATGGCGACCCTGGACGTGTTCCGCACCTCGGTGGCCGCCGCCGCGCTGGGCTTCGCACGGCGCGCCTTCGAGGAGGCGCTGGCGCATGCGACGAGCCGCCAGATGTTCGGCCAGCACCTGTCCGACTTCCAGCTCACGCAGGCCAAGCTGGCCCAGATGGCGACCCAGATCGACGCCAGCGCGCTGCTGACCTACCGCGCCGCCTGGCAGCGCGACCGTGGGCAGAAGGTGACCAGGGAAGCGGCGATGGCCAAGATGACGGCCACCGAGTCGGCCCAGCAGGTGATCGACGCCGCGGTGCAGATGTTCGGCGGCCTGGGCGTCACCAGCGGCCACCCGGCCGAGCAGCTCTACCGCGAGATCCGCGCACTGCGCATCTACGAGGGCGCGACCGAAGTACAGCAGCTGATCATCGCACGCGAACTGCTGCGCGAAGCGAAGGAAGAAGGAAAACAAGCATGATGGACATACTCCAACCCCCTGGCTGGCCGCGGCCGCGCGGCTATTCGAACGGGGTCGCGGCGAGCGGCCGCCAGATTTTCGTGAGCGGCATGATCGGCTGGAATGCCGGCGGCCATTTCGAGAGCGACGATTTCGCCATGCAGGCGCGCCAGGCCCTGCTGAACGTGGTCGAGGTGCTGCGCGAGGCCGGCGCCGAACCGCGCCACATCGTGCGCATGACCTGGTATGTGGTCGACAAGCGCGAATACCTGGCGGCCTCGGAAGCGCTGGGCGCGGCCTACCGCGAAATCATCGGCAAGCACTTCCCGGCCATGACGGCGGTCGAAGTGCGGGCCCTGATCGAGGACCGGGCCCGCGTGGAGATCGAGGTGACGGCGGTGTTGCCGGAAGCTTGAGTTTGAACGGACGATAAAGTTTGCCGCAAGGTGTCGGGCACCTGGCGTGCCCGGCAGTCCGCTGTCGACCGTGGATTCAACTGGTGAACGCAACACTCATCAGGAACGCGCAGTCGCCAACGGCTTGGCGTCTGGGTAACGCGTCAAAAACGAGTGGATGGCCTGTTCAGGCAGGTTGATCAGAATCGTTCCACTGCTGTCCCAACACGCGATCTCGAATAAGGCTCCTTCTAGCTGCGGTTCAGGTTCTGTACCGTCCCAATACTGCGGATTGTCCTCGACGTATGGCGTCGGAGTCGGTTTCGGACGAAGGCCCTTAGGTACTGCACTGAATACTGCCCAGATAAACTGGACCTCGTAAGAACGTAGGAAGGCTGCAAGCTCGTCGCCAGTGAACCATTGATCATCCGACGAAAACCCTGGTGGCCTCCAGTTCGTTTCGATGTCGCTGACGTACCAGTCATAGTCTTGCGGTGCAATGTTGGCGGCTTCAAACACGTCGCGCATGTTCGTGTACCAGCGAACTTGATCCGTCTTTTCAAGGATGATGTTCCTCATGTGTTCCTTAATCCTCGACGTTGAAGACCGCTTCTAGCCGCGTGCTGCCCCTCCAGTTTACGGCAGGAACCGACCCAAAGCGGACGAAACAATTCAAACAAATCCACCATTTAGCTCAGATGAGGGCACGGAAATCTCCTCGTCGAACTTCGTAGCGATTTTGGCAAGGCTCTCGGACTCGTTCAGGCTCCCGTCACCTTGCAGCGCTTTAGCGATATGGCGCGCCGCATCGGCAAGGATGGTTCCCCATGCAAGCTCCTCATCAATACCCATCCCATCTCGATACATCCCAACTTTTAACGAACAATGCAGTTGG
The DNA here is from genome assembly GCF_056397205.1 of Massilia sp. 05N420. Classification (NCBI taxonomy): domain Bacteria; kingdom Pseudomonadati; phylum Pseudomonadota; class Betaproteobacteria; order Burkholderiales; family Oxalobacteraceae; genus Massilia; species Massilia sp. 05N420. The sequence goes on along the minus strand of NZ_JBFTMX010000007.1, from coordinate 280 downwards.
CCTCCAGCCACCCAAACCCGAAGCATTTCCACAGAATTTGGGTCTTGCAAGGCTGATTCCGGTATTGGACGTTCGTTCATTGGAACTCCGTTTCAAGGTGTTGAATACTGCGACCAGACGTCTGCTCCTGGCCCAGGCCGTGTAAAAACGTGAAAGCGATGTCCGGGACCTGGTTGCACGAGCTGGGCTAATTGCCTGGCACCAGAAAGTGCCGCGACACGCCGGAACGACTATCCCGCATTTCCATCAGGGCGCGCAAGAAAGGCGCCCATAAGAACCC